>CAIKUF010000311.1 GCA_903830565.1 uncultured bacterium
CCGGCAACGTCTCGCAGCGCATCCGCCAGGCGCTGCAACTGGTGCCGGTGATCATCGAGCGCAAGTAGCGCAGCGGTGCGCTTTCGGCGTTAGGCGTAGACGACCGCTTCGTTCAGGCGCGGGTCGTCGTGCAAGGCCCAGTAGGCCTCTTGCAGGCGGCGCGTGACGGGGCCGAACTCGCCCGCGGCGCGGCCGCCGACGGCCACGCCGTCGAGGTGGCTGACGGCGATCACGCCGCCGCCGGTGCTGCTCAGGAACACCTCGTCCGCGGCGCGCAAGGTGGCCACCGGCAGCGGCTCGATGCGCACTGGCAGCCCGGCGGCGCCGGCCATCTCGATCACGGTACGCCGCGAAATGCCTTCGAGCACGCCGGCCTCGGGCGTGACGAGCGTGCCGCCCACGACCGCGAACACGTTGAAGCCCGGGCCTTCAGCGACGTTGCCCGCCGCGTCGACGAGCAGCGCCGTCTCGCCGCCACGCTCGTAGGCCTGGAACAGCGCCTGCACCATGTCGAGCCAGTGGTAGTTCTTGATCCGCGGGTCGACGCTCGCCGCGCCGATGCGCTGCACGTCGCTGACGACGAGGTCGATGCCGCGGCGTTGCTTGTCGGGGTCGGCGATCCACACGAACGGGATCGCGAAAGCCATGAAGTTGTTGCGGCAGGTTCGCGGGTCGCGCGAGCCGGGCGCGGGCTGGCCGCGCGTGCACAGCACCTCGACATAGGCTTCGCGCAGGCCGGCGCGGCGCACGCACTCGTGCGCGATCGCACGCACCTCGCCGCGCGACTTGCCTGGATCGAGGCGCAGCCGCTGCATGCTGGCGAAGAAGCGATCCAAATGGTCGCCGAGGCGAAAGAACCGGCCCTGCCACACGTGCGCCACGTCGTAGGTGGCGTCGGAGTGCAGGAAGCCCCAGTCGAAGATCGAGATCTTCGCGTCCTCGGGGGCGACGAACTGACCGTCGACGTAGGCGCAGCCTTGCATGATGATTCTTCCCGTTAGACGGCTCAGAGCTTCTTGGTTGGCCGCTTCCAGCGCGGCAACGTGAGTTGCTGTGCGCGCGTGAAGGTGAGCTGACCGGCGGGCGCGTCCTTGGCGATCGTCGAGCCGCCGCCGATGGTCGCCCCTTCGCCGATCGTGACCGGCGCCACGAGCACGCTGTTCGAGCCGATCTGCGCGTCCGCGCCGATCACCGTGCGGTGCTTGTTCACGCCGTCGTAGTTGGCGGTGATGCTGCCGGCGCCGAAGTTCACGCGCTCGCCGACGCTCGCGTCGCCCAGGTAGGCGAGGTGGTTGGCCTTCGCGCCGCGCGCGAGCGTGCTGTTCTTGACCTCGACGAAGTTGCCGATGTGCACGCCTTCGCCCAGCACGGAGCCGGGGCGCAGCCGCGCGTACGGCCCGACGAGCGAGCCCGCGCCGACGCTGACGCCGAGCGCATCGCCGTCGATGTGCGTGTACGGGTGGATCACGGCGCGCTCGCCGATCGTCGCGTTGCGGATCACGCAGTGCGCGCCGACGCGAACGTCGTCGGCCAGGCTCACGCGGCCTTCGAAGATGCAGTTGATGTCGATCTCGACGTCGCTACCGCAGGCGAGCTCGCCGCGCAAGTCGAGCCGCGCCGGGTCGGCGAGGCGCACGCCGGCCTCCATCAGCGCGTCGGCGCGCGCGCGCTGATAGCGGCGCTCCAGGTCGGCGAGCTGCTGCGGGCTGTTCACGCCCAGCACCTCGGCCTCGTTTCGGGGATGGGCGGTGACCACGGGCATGCCTTCTGCGACGGCCATGGCGACGATGTCGGTCAGGTAGTACTCGCCCTGGGCGTTGTCGTTCCGAAGCGCCGCGAGCCAGCGCTTCAGGTGCGCCGTCGGCGCGGCCATGATGCCGCTGTAGACCTCGCCGATGGCGCGCTGCGCGGGCGTTGCGTCCTTGTGCTCGACGATGCCCAGCACCTGCCCCGCGTCGCCGCGCAGCACGCGGCCGTAGCCGCTCGCGTCGGCGAGCGTGAGGGTCAGCAGCGCCAGACTCGCGTCGCCCGCCGCCGCGAGTAGCGCGCGCGCGGTGGCGGCTTCGATGAGCGGCACGTCGCCGTTGAGGATCAGCGTCGTCCCCTCGTCGTGCAACGCGGGCGCGGCCTGCTGCATCGCGTGGCCGGTGCCGAGCTGCGGCACCTGGCGCACGAAGCGCAGCCCCGGCGCGCCGACGGAAGCCTCGACCGCCTCGGCCCCGTGGCCGGTGACGATGACGATGCGCTCGGCCCCGAGCTGCTGCGCGGTATTCAGAACGTGCTGCAATAGGCTGGCCCCGGCCAGCCGGTGCAACACCTTGGGCAGGGCCGACTTCATGCGGGTGCCCTTGCCCGCTGCCATGATCACGATGTCGAGTGCCATGCAAGTTCCGTCGTTCGTCAAACTGTGGATTATCGGCGTGCTGTGCCTGCTTCTGGCGGGGTGCAGCGTGCTGCGCCTGACCTATCCGCAGGCGCCGACGCTCGCCTACTGGTGGCTCGACAGCTATGTCGACTTCACGAATGCGCAGACGCCGCGCGTGCAGGAGCAACTCGCCGAGTGGGCGCGCTGGCACCGCAGCACGCAGCTGCCCGACTACGCGGCGCTGCTGCAGCGCGCGCGCGCCGAGGCGCTCGCCAACACGACGCCGACGCAGGTCTGCCGCTGGTACGACGAACTGGGGGTGCGCCTGATGGTCTCCTTCGAGCAGGCGCTGCCCGCCGCCGCGGAGACCGCGCTCGCACTGACGCCGGCGCAGATGGCGCACGTGCAGCACAAGTTCGACAAGACCAACGCCGAGTTCCGCGACGATTACCTGCAGGCCTCGCCCGAGGCGCGCCTGAAGGAGTCCGTCAAGCGCACCGTGGACCGCGCCGAGGCGCTTTACGGCAGGCTGGACGACGCGCAGCGCGAGCGCATCGCACGCGACCTGGCGGCCTCGCCGTTCGATGCCGATCTGTGGTTCTCCGAGCGCCAGCAGCGCCAGCGCGACCTTGTGCAGACGCTGCGCCGGCTGCAGACCGAGCACGCGAGCAGCGCGCAGATGCAGGCCGCGCTGCGCATGCTCGCCGAGCGCACCCAGCGCTCGCAGAACGAGGCCTATCGCGCCTACCAGCAGCGCCTGAAGCAGTTCAATTGCGACTTCATCGCCCAGGTCCACAACAGCACGACGCCCACGCAGCGCCAGGCGGCGGCATCGACCCTCAAGGGCTGGGAGACGGACCTGCGTGCGCTTGCCGTTGAGTCCTGGCGTTAGGGTCTCAGGGCGCCAACTCGAGGCTCACCCGGCGCGGGCTGGCTGCGGCGAGCGGGAAGTCCTTCATCGCTGCGGCGATCAATGCCGACCAGATGCGTTCATCGGGCGTCGCCATATTGATCCCCGCGCTGCTTTCGTAGAGCGCTTGACGGCTGCGAGCATCGAGGATCACCAGTGAGACCTCGAAGCCGTAGAACGTCGCGCCCCAGTTGGCGCCCGAGCCCCAGCCAGCGCCGTAGCCCCAGCCGGCGCCACGCGAGCGGCCGCCGAAGACGCTGCTGCCGTTCAGCAGCGCGCCATCGAATGGATCGACGACCTGACCTTGGAGCTTGCGCGATGTGACCTGCACGAGCATGTCGGCACTGTCGATCGAGGCGGGCGTGAATCCGGCGCGCACCAGGCTCGGTCCCGCTTCGGCTTCGAGTGAGTCCTGTTCCTTGGCCGGCGTCTCCTTCGCGGGCCTTCGCTCGAACGCAAAGCTTCCCGGTGTGCGCCCCGCAGGCCAAGCGCTCACCGTTTGTACGGTGGCTTCGAGGCGGGTGGAAGCGCAACCAGTGGCAAGCGCGGCGACGGCCAGCAGGGCCAGCGTCCGTAGGGTGCTTCGCATCGCTTGGGCAAGTGCCATCTTAGTCGCGCTCAAGCCAGCGCGGCGACGCACTGGTCGGCTCGGAGGGCACAGGCGCGCACGATGTGTCGTCGCGGTCGAAGGCCTTGTCGCCGTCGCGGTCGCCGACACCGCTGGTCTTCAAGGTCGTGAACGGGTAGAGCTTGCGGTCGGCGAGATGCGAGGGAACGACGTTGCCGAGCGCCGTGAACATGTTGTCCAGCCGGCCTGGGTGGTCGCGTTCCCAGTCGCGCAGCATCTGCTTCATCTGAACCCGCTGCAGATGATCCTGGCTGCCGCACAGCGTGCACGGAATGATGGGGAACGCGCGCAGCTTCGCCCAGCGCTCGAGGTCGGTTTCGGCGACGTAGGCGAGCGGGCGGATCACGATGTTGCGGCCGTCGTCGCTCACGAGCTTGGGCGGCATGGCCTTGAGCCTGCTGCCGAAGAAGAGGTTGAGGAAGAAGGTCTGCAGCATGTCGTCGCGGTGGTGGCCGAGCGCGATCTTGGTCGCCCCGAGCTCACCCGCCAGCCGGTACAGGATGCCGCGGCGAAGGCGCGAGCACAGGCTGCACATCGTCTTGCCTTCGGGCACCAGCCGCTTGACGACGGAATACGTGTCACGCGTCTCGACGTGAAACGGCACGCCGCGGCTGCGCAGGTAGGCCGGCAGCACCTCGGCCGGAAAGCCCGGCTGCTTCTGGTCGAGGTTGACGGCAACGATCTCGAACGGCACCGGCGCACGCGTCTGCAGCGAGAGCAGGATGTCGAGCAGCGCAAAGCTGTCCTTGCCGCCGGAGACGCAGACCATGACCTTGTCGCCGGCCTCGATCATCGCGTAGTCGGCGATCGCCTGGCCGACTTGGCGGTGCAGTCGCTTCGCCAGCTTGGCTGCGGCGAGGCCGGGCTTGGCGTTGACCGCGCCTGCCTCGGTCGTGGCCTTCGTCGCAGGCGGCGAGACCGCACTCACTTACTTTCCTTGATGCCGAACACTTCCACGCCGACGGATTCGCAATCCGGGTAGACGTCGGGCTTCTCGGTCGAGACGCGCGCGGCGCGAACGCGCGGGTGCTCGAGCATCAACGCGAGCACGTCGTCGCACAGCGTTTCCTGCAGGTGGATGTGGCCCTGAGCCACGCGCAGCGCGATCGTGCGGCGGATGAAGTCGTAGTCGACCACCTCGTCGAGGTCGTCTTCCTTGGGCGTCGACAGTGCGAGCGGTACGTAGAGCTCGACGTTGATCAGCACCCGCTGCTCGCCGCGCTTTTCGAAGTCGTGCACGCCGATGTTGATCCAGACCTCGTAGTTGCGCAGGAAGAGGCGCCGGCAGTCCATCAGGCTCGCGTGGCTGAGCAGGCTTTGCATGGGTCAGGTCTCAAGTTCTTTTCGGGCGAGGAACATCACGTCGCGCGCCTGGGCCTGCAGATGCTGGCCGCCGTCGACGAGCAGCGTGGTGCCAGTCACGGCCGGCGACTCGATCAGAAAGCGCACCGCGCGTGCGATGTCCGCCGGCTGCGAAGAGCGCGCGAGAGGCGTCGAGGCCTGCGCACGTTCGAACTCGGCGGCCGTCATCGGCCCCGAGAGCAGGGTGACGCCGGGCGCCACGCCGCACACCCGCACGCGCGGCGCGAGCGCCTGCGCGAGCAGCGTCGTCGCCGCTTCGAGGGCCGCCTTCGACAGCGTGTACGACAGGTAGTCGGGGTTCGGGTTCCACAGCTTCTGGTCGAGCAGGTTGACGACGCAGCCGCTCGCGTCGCGGCTCGCGACGTGTGCGTGTAGCGCCTGCGTGAGCACGATCGCCGGGGCGGTGTTGGCGCGCCAGTGCGCGTCCATCGCCGCGTAGCTGAAGCTCGCCGTATCGTCGTAGGCGAAGGTCGATGCGTTGTTGACCACCGCGTCGAGCCGGCCCAAACGCGCGAGGACGGCCGGCACCAGTGCGCGGCACTCAGCTTCGTCGGCGAGGTCGGCCGCGAAACTCGCTGCATGCACACCGAGCGCCTGCGCCTGCGCAACCGTTTCGGCGGCGTCGCTTGCCGACGCGCGGTAGTGGATCGCGACGTCGAAGCCGTGACGGGCGAGTTCGAGCGCGATCTCGCGCCCGACGCGGCGCGCCGCGCCGGTGATGAGCACGCACGGTCGCAAGGATGAAGGCGCGATGGACACGGTTCCTACAATGGCCGGATGGGGGATGCTGCGTTCGCAGAAGACCAATCGTCGAGTGTATCGGCGGACCGTGCCGCGCGCCTTCGCGCAAGCATAGGCGCAGCCGTCGCCGAGGCCGGCGGCTGGCTACCCTTCGACCGCTTCATGGCGCTCGCGCTCTACGCGCCGGGCCTGGGTTACTACGCCCGCGACAGCCGCCAGTTCGGGCTGATGCCGTCGTCGGGCGGCGACTTCGTGACCGCGCCCGAGTTGTCGCCGCTGTTCGGCCAGGCCCTGGCGGTGCAGGCGGCACAGGCGCTGGACGCGAGTGAGGCCGATGCGGTGTGGGAGTTCGGCGCCGGCTCGGGCGCGCTGGCCGAGCAGCTCTTGTCGGCGCTCGGCGAGCGCGTTCGCAGCTACGCGATCGTCGAGCTCTCGGCCGCCTTGCGCGAGTGCCAGCGCGCACGACTGGCGCGATTCGGTGAGAAGGTGCGCTGGCTGGACGCCTGGCCCGAAGCGATGCACGGCGTCGTCGTCGGCAACGAGGTGCTGGATGCGATGCCGGTGCAACTGCTGCACTGGGACGGCGCGCACTGGCTGGAGCGCGGGGTCGTCGCGACTCCTGAGGGTTTCGCGTGGCAGGATCGGCCGACGCCGCTTGCGCCGCCGCTGGACGTTGAACCTGTGCAGCACTTCGCCGCGGGATACGTGACCGAGATTCACCCGCAGGCCGAAGCCTTCATTGCCACGCTCGGTGAACGGTTGACCAAGGGCGCAGCGCTCTTCATCGACTACGGATTCCCCGAGGCCGAGTACTACCACCCGCAGCGCAGCGGCGGCACATTGATGTGCCATCGAGCGCACCTGGCCGATGCCGACCCGCTGGTGGACGTCGGCGAGAAGGACCTCACCGCGCATGTGAACTTCACCGGCATCGCCGTTGCCGCGCAGGGCGCCGGGCTCGAAGTGCTGGGCTACACCTCGCAGGCGCGCTTCCTGCTCAACTGCGGCCTGGCCGAGAAGCTTCCAAACGCCAGCCTGCAGCAACGCGTCCATGCGCTCAAGCTGATCGACGAGCACGAGATGGGCGAACTCTTCAAGGTAATCGGCTTCACGCGCGGTTGCGAGTTCGACGCGATCGGGTTCAGCGTCGGCGACCGGTCCCACACGTTATGACGGCCCCCGAGCTCACGTCGTTCGCGGCCTTGCAGGCCGCGCCGGGCCAGTGGCCCGGCCCTTCGCCAGGCGCAGCCAGTCCGCGGGGACTGTCTGCGTCCGGGCTCAGCCCCCGCGGGGGCGCTCAGCCGGCTTGGGAGCGGCCCGGCGCCGGCTGAGATGATCCGCTGGCTGGTCGTCGTCTTCCTCGCGCTGCTGCTCTTCAGCGGGCTGCGCCCTTGGCTGGATAAGCTCGGCCTCGGGCGCTTGCCGGGCGACTTTCGCTGGCGCATGTTCGGGCGCGAGTTCCATGTGCCGCTGGCGAGCAGCCTGTTGCTGGCGTTGATCGCGATGGGAATTGCGCGCTTGCTCTGAGCCGCTCGCCAAGCCCTCACCCCCGCCCTCTCCCGCCAGCGGGCGAGGGAGTGAAGGTCTTTGCTCCCTCTCCCGCTGGCGGGAGAGGGTCGGGGTGAGGGCCGGGCAAGCCGGCTACGACCCTGACCCTGGCCTCGTGCACGGCCGCGCCGATGGCCGGCCCGGTCATGCCGCGCGACTCGGCATCGCGGGCGACCTCCTCCGTGTTCACCGCGATCGCCGCCACCTGCGCGTCGCGCAGCCGCGGCCGTTGCGGGTACGGCACCTCGGCCAGCCCGGCCCGCCCGCGCGCATCGCATTCGCAGGCGAGCAGCACCTCGTCAAAGCGTGCCGGCTTGCGAAACGCGTCGCAGCGCTCAAACAGGCGCACGAGTGCCGCGGCGCCGAACTCGCCGCTGCGGTGCACGTTGCCGTGCTCGCGGGCGACGACTTCGGCCAGTTCGCGGCATTCGGTCGGCACGCGAAGCCGCGCCGACAGCGCGCGCACCAGCGCCACGCTGCGCTGCTCGTGCCCGACGTGGCGCGGCAGGTCGGCCGCCGGCGTGCTGCCCTTGCCGAGGTCGTGGCCCAGGCAGGCGAAGCGCACCGGCAGGCTGGCCGCGAGCTGCGCGCTCATGTCCAGCACCAGCATCAGATGCACGCCGGTGTCGACTTCAGGGTGGTAGTCGGCGCGCTGCGGCACGCCGAACAGGCGGTCGACTTCGGGCAGCAGGCGTGCCAGCGCGCCGCACTGGCGCAGTACCTCGAACATGCGCGACGGGCGCTCCTCCATCAGGCCGCGCGAGAGCTCCTGCCACACGCGCTCGGGGACGAGCGCGTCGACATCGCCGCTCGCGACCATCTGCCGCGCGAGCGTCATCGTTTCCTCGGCGACCTCGAACTCCGCGAAGCGCGCCGCCAGGCGGGCCAGGCGAAGAATGCGCACCGGGTCTTCGGCGAAGGCCGGCGAGACGTGGCGCAGGCACCTGGCCGCGAGGTCGCGCTGGCCGCCGAAGGGGTCGATCACGCGGCCCGCGCCGTCGCGCGCCATCGCGTTGATCGTCAGGTCGCGGCGCGACAAGTCCTGCTCCAGCGTGACGTCGGGCGCGGCGCGGAAGGCAAAGCCGTGGTAGCCCGGCGCCGTCTTGCGTTCGGTGCGCGCGAGGGCGTGCTCCTCCTTCGTCTGCGGGTGCAGGAAGACCGGGAAGTCGCGTCCGACCGGGAGGTAGCCGGCGTCGATCAACTCCTGTGGCGTTGCACCGACGACGACCCAGTCGCGGTCGGTGACTGGCACGCCGAGCAGCATGTCGCGAACCGCACCGCCGACGAGATAGGTTTGCATGGAGCGCAGTCTATCGGCGTAGGCGTAGCATGGACCGTCAACCTGCCGCGAACCCGAATCCATGGATGGACTGGCCACTCTGAAATCGCTCGGCATCACCTTGCCGAGCCCGGCCTACATCTTCGGCGCGATCGTGTTCGGCATCGTCGGCTTGGTGGCGTTCAGCCGCGGGCGCAAGACCGGGAGGCCGCGCACAAAGTGGCTGGGCGTTGCGCTGATGCTCTACCCCTACCTGGTCTGGAACACCTGGATGCTCTACCTCGCCGGGATCGCGCTATGCGCCTGGCTGTGGGTGGAAAGCCGTTGATTCGGGGCGTTAGGTTTCGATGCCGTGGGCGATGCGTCCGCTCACCGGGTAGATGGGATCGGTGTAGCCGTGCGTGGAGGCATGCCCCGGAGGCACCAGGCCGTCGACGAAGGCCTCGTCGTCGGCGGTGAGGCGGTGCCGCAGCGCGTCGAGGTAGTCGCTCCACTGCGCCAGCGTGCGCGGGCCGGCGACAGCACCGGCAACGAGTCGGTTGGCGAGCACCCAGGCGGCTGCGAACTGGCTGGCCGTCATGCCGCGCTGCTCGGCGTGGGCCTTGAAGCGCTGCGCGAGCGCGAGCGACTCGGGGCGGTACTCGGTCTGCATCAGGCGCGCGTCGGCGCGCGCGGCGCGGCTGCCCGCAGCGGGCGCCGCGCCGGGCGCGTACTTGCCCGTCAGCACGCCGCGCGCGAGCGGGCTGTACGAGACGACGCCGACGCCGTAGTGCGCGCAGCACGGCAGCAGTTCGGTCTCGACGCCACGCGTCATCGCGTTGTAGGGCGGCTGGCAGACGATGGGCGCCGGAACGCCCATCGCCCGGCTCAGCTCGACCATGCGCGCGACGCGCCAGGCGCGAAAGTTCGAGACGCCGAAGTAGTGCACCTTGCCGCTCTCGATCAGGCGCGCCATCGCCGACAGCGTCTCCTCCATCGGCGTCGTGGCGTCGTCGCGGTGCAGGTAGTAGACGTCGATCCAGTCGGTGCGAAGGCGCCGGAGGCTGTGCTCCACCGCCTGCGTGACCCAGCGCCGCGACGTGCCGCGGTCGTTCGGCCGCTCGCTCATCGGGTTGGCGACCTTGGTCGCCAGCACCCAGCGCTCGCGGTCGGCCGCGATCAGCCGCCCAACGACGCGCTCGGACTCGCCGTTGCCGTAGCTGTCCGCGGTGTCGATGCCGTTGACGCCGGCCTCGCGCGCGGCGTCGACGATGCGCCCGGCCTCGGCCTCGTCGGTATGCTCTCCGAACAGCATTGTTCCGAGCCACAGGCGCGATACCTTGAGGCCGCTGTGGCCGAGCGTGGGGGTGGTCAGCGGGGGCGACATGGCGGGCTGGTTGCGTGCTTCGATGGAAGCAGGATGCTAACCGCCGCCCCGGTGCAAACGCCTACGACGCGGCTTCTGCCGTGTGCTGCGCCGCGCTGTCGTTGCGCAGCGTGAGGGTGATGAACAGCATCGAGACCATCAATGCGCCGACGGCCATGTAGGCGACGCCGAAGCCCGCCGCGCCGCCGCCGCTGAAGTCGGCCAGCGCACCGATGGCCGCTGCCGACAGCAGCGTGCCGATGCTGGTGCAGATGTTGATCAGCCCTTGCGCCGCGCCGCGCACGGCGACCGGTGCCTCGTCGATCGCGATCGAGCGCAGCGCGCCGCCGACGACGATGCCGATGCCCAGACCTACCGGCATCGACGCGAGCAGGAAGCCCCACAACCCGAAGGACATGACCGCCGAGCCCGCGTAGCCGAGCGCGAGCGTGGCGAACCCGGCCACGATCACGGCGCGCGCGCCCATGCGGTGCAGCAGCCGCCCGGCGCCCATCGAGCCCGCCATCGAGCACAGCACCAGCGGCATCAGCACGAAGCCGGCGTGCTTGGGCGCGACCGCGTAGGCGAGGGTGGCGATCGAGGTGAGGAAGATCACGCCGCCCATGCCGAAACCGGCGCCTGCGGTGAGCAGGTAGGCGATCGCGAGCTGGCGGTTGGCGAAAAGCGAGAGCGGGATCATTGGCGCCGCGGCGCGCCGCTCGACCGCGACGAGCATGGGCAGCAATACCGCCGCAGCGGCCAGGAACCAGGGCCACAGCTTCATGCCCGCCAAGGGGTCGATCACGCGCGTGATGCCGAACACGAGCGCGGCGAGCAGCGCGAAGACGACGAGGATGCCCGTGAGGTCGAGCGGGGCCTTGGCGACGGCGGGCTTTTGCGCCGGCAACACGCGCGCGCCGAGGTAGAGCACGACGGCGGCGATCGGAAGGTTGGCGAGAAAGATCCAGTGCCAGCTTGCCACCACCATCAGCAGCGCCGCCAGCGGCGGTCCGAGCACGAACGCCATGCCGTAGATGGCGCCGATCAGGCCCAGCGCGCGGCCACGCTCCTTCAGCGGGAAGGCGTCGCCGATGACCGCGCTCGCGGTCGGGATGATGCCGCCGCCGCCGATGCCCTGCACCGCGCGCCCGGCGATGATCATCCAGAACGTCGGCGCGACGGCGACCAGCAGCGAGCCGAGCGCGAACAGGGCGATGCTTGCCAGGTAGACCGGGCGCCGCCCGTAGCGGTCGCTCAGGTTGGCCATCAAGGCCGTGCTGGCGAGCGAGAACAGGATGAAGACCGTCGTCACCAGGCTGGCCTGGCGGTTGTCGATGCCGAAGGCGTCGCGCAGCGCTGGGATGGCCGGCGCGATCACGGCCGTGTCGAGCGCGGCCATGAAGACGCCGATGAACAGCACCGGCATCAGCCGGCGCGACGCCGAGTCGGCGACCGGCTTGGAAACTGAAGACATGGGATTCCCGCGAGAAGGCCCTCGGTGATCGAGGGCCGGAGCCGGGTTATTCTAGGCGCGGCACGCCGCCTGCGCCGGGTGCGCGAAGCACGTCCATCACACCCAAAGGGAACCCTCCATGCGCCTGCTCCTCGCCATCTTCCTGCCCTTCGTCGTCTTCTTCACCATCGGCCGCCCGATCGCCGGAATCATGTGCCTGATCCTGCAGATCACGCTCATCGGCTGGCTGCCCGCCGCCATCTGGGCCGTCTACGCGCTCGGGCAATACAAGACCGACCAGAAGATCGAGGACGCGCTGGGGCGCAAGGTGGGGTGAGCCCTGGCGCCGACCCCTCGCAAGGCGGTGAAGCGTTCAACCGTCGCTCCGACGCGATGTGCGGCCTTGGTTGTAGACCTGCGCGCGGCATCAATGCCGAGCGCGTTGCCAAGGTTGTTCCGAGCCGGGGGCATTCCGAATCGTCCAACGGCTCGTCGGACATTTGCCGGCAGGCACAGCTCGCTACCGCCGGCTGAGCCGAAGGAATCGGTGCTTCGTCCGTGGCCTATCATTTCGCTATGCCTGTCGTAATCCGCTACCGGGGATATCGTTTCTTCTTCTACTCGAATGAAGGAAGCCCTCGCGAACCGGTGCATGTGCATGCCATCGGCGAAGGTGGCGAGGCGAAGTTCTGGCTGCGTCCCAATGTCCGGGTCGCGTTCAGCGATGGCCTCGACGCTCGGACCTTGCGTGAACTGACCAGCGTCGTCGAGGGAAATGCTGAACACATTGAAAGGACGTGGCATGAATACTTCGGCTAGAGCCATTCGCTTCGATGACGCCAGCATGTCGGTCGATCTGTCCGATGGGCGGGTGATCTCGGTTCCGCTCGCGTGGTTCCCTCGCCTGATGAACGCGACTCCCGAGCAGCGTGCTCAGGTGGAGTTCAGTTCGCATGGCCTGCATTGGGAAGGCATCGACGAGGACATTTCCGTCGACGGGTTGCTGGCTGGCATTGGCGACCTGGCTCGCGAGCGTCAGGCCGCGGTCTGACGGCTTGCAGGCGTCCGCGAAACTCGGCACGGGTACGCCGCAAGTCTCTCGGGCGAAACCACATTCGAGCAAGGAGCGCGCCGGGAGTAAGCGTCGTTGGCGCTTTCGGCCCGACGACGACTTCAGATCGCGGAAGCCTTGGCCGTAACGGGGTTTGCGGATGCATCGCTGCATCCGCCACAGGATCGAGAACCGGTTGCGGGAAGTCCCCAGTTACTGCGTCTTGGACCAGTCTGTAACATGCGGCACGATTCAGCAACACATAGGAAGCGATTTCATGAGCCACTACATGACGCGCATTCTTGGCGCCCTTGCGCTGAGCGGCCTGCTGCTC
>CAIKUF010000312.1 GCA_903830565.1 uncultured bacterium
GGGCGGCTTGTTGGCGTCGTACTCGGCCTGCATCGCCTTCAGCTTGAAGATGCCGTAGACGACCGTCAGCGCGCAGAGGATCACAAGAATCGAGCCGACCGCCTTCTCGAGGCCGAAGTCGTTGGTGACGTTGGCGCGGCGGCCGACGACGATCAGCGCGACGATCGCCCAGGTGATGATCCAGTTGGCGACCTTGGGCACCACGTAGCTCAGCGTGCCGAAGCCGGCGAGCTGATAGACGACGAAGGGAATGATCGCCGCCGCCGGTATGAGGTCGGTGTAGCCGAGCGCGACCTGCGTTGCGCCCGACGCGCCCCGCTTGAGCAGTTCGCTGTTGGCGAGCTGGTGGAACAGGATCGGCATCGCGTTCAGGAACGACACGACACCCATCAGTTCGAGCACCAGCGCGCCGCTCCACAAGCCGACCCGCGACGAGTTGTCGCCGGCCGGGCCCGTCGAATCCGACGCGATGAAGATTCCGGCGACGACTGCAGCCACGCCGGCAAGCATCAGGAACTCGACCGTCAGGCCGAAACCCGTCGGCTCACCGGCCTTGAGCAGCAGCAGCGCGACGAAGCCCGGGGTGTAGAACATCACGCGGGTCACGCGGATGGAAAGCCGCGGGTCGCGCGGCGGCGGCAGGACCGGCAGGGGCTTGCCGTCGATTCCGATTTTCGGTGCGTCGTATGCCATCGAGATCTCCTTGCTTGGCTTGCCGTCGATTTCAGCTCGCAGCGAATCGTAGCGCGAGCCAGCGCATCAAGTGGCCATCACGTGTTCGGCCTGCGTCACCGGCCCCTTGCCGCTGAAGCGGTCGAGGTAGAGGTAGATCACCGGCGTGATGTAGAGCGTGATCGCCTGCGAGAAGACAAGGCCGCCGACCACCGCCAGGCCCAGCGGCTGGCGAAGCTCGGCCCCAGCGCCGAGGCCGATCGCGATCGGCAGCGCGCCGGCGAGCGCCGCCAGCGTCGTCATCATGATCGGCCGAAAGCGCAGCAGGCAGGCCTCGCGTATCGCCTGCTCGGGCGGCATGCCGCGGTGGCGCTGGGCGTCGAGCGCGAAGTCAATCATCATGATCGCGTTCTTCTTCACGATGCCGATCAGGAGCAGGATGCCGATGGTCGCGATCAGCGTCAGGTCCTGGCCGAAGAGTTGCAGCATCAGCAGCGCGCCGACCGCCGCCGAAGGCAGGCCGGCAAGGATCGTCAACGGGTGGATGTAGCTCTCGTAGAGCACGCCCAGCAGCACGTAGATGACGAGCAGCGCGGCGACGATGAGCACCACCTGGCTGCCCTGCGAGCTCTTGAACACCGCCGCGTCGCCGCCGTAGCTGGTGATCACCGACGGCGGCAGGCGCACCTCATCGCGGTAGCGCTCGAGCCGGTTGACCGCCGTGCCCAGCGGCACGCCCGGCGCGAGGTTGAACGCCAGCGTCACCGCTTGCAACTGGCCGACATGGTTCACCGCCGTCGGGCCGACCGTGCGCTCCACGGTGGCGAAGCTCGACAGCGGCACCAGCGCGCCGGTGACGCTGCGCACGTAGATGTCGTTGAAGGCGCTCTCGTCCTGCTTCGCCGAGGGCACGACTTCGAGGATCACCTGGTAGCTGTCGGCCGGCGTGTAGATGGTCGAGACCTGGCGTTCGCCGAAGGCCGAGAACAGGCTCGAGCGCACGGCGTCGATGGCTACGCCCAGTGTGTTGGCGCGGTCGCGGTCGATTTTGAGCGTCGCCTGCAGGCCCTTCAATTGAGAGTCGCTGGTCACGTCGCGGAACATCGGGTCGGCGCGCAGCTTGTCCTGCAGCTTCATCGCCCATTCATTGAGTTCGTCGGCCTTCACGCTTTGCAGGATGAACTGGTACTGGCTCTTGCTCTGCCGACCGCCGAGTTGCAGGTTCTGGATCGGCCGCGGGTAGACGGCCAGCCCCGGCACGTCGCGCATCTTGCGGCGCAGGTTTTCGACGACCTGCTTCATCGGTGGGCGCTCGCCGCGCGGCTTGAGGCTGACGAACATGCTGCCGGTGTTTTGCGTACCGCTGCCGCCGTTGAAGGAACTGACCGCGGCGACGGCCGGGTCGGCGCGCAGGATCGCCGCCGCGCGTTCCTGCAGCGCGACCATGGCCGGGAACGAGATGTCCTCCGCGGCCTCGGTGCCGATACGGATCTGGCCAATGTCTTCCTCGGGGAAGAAGCCCTTGGGAATGGCGACGAACATCCACGCGGTGGCGATGAAGGTCAGCGCCGCGACCAAGAGCACGAAGCGCCGATGGTGCAGCGCGAGGTCGAGCGAGCGCTTGTAGGCCGCGAGCGTGGCGTCGAAGGCGTGCTCGAACAGGCGCACGAGGGCGCTGTGCTTGACCGCGCCCGGCTCGCCCGGCCCCGGCTCGTGGCTCAGGAAGCGGCTGGCGAGCATGGGCACCAGCGTCAGCGCGACGAAGGCCGAGGCGACGATGGCCAGCGAGACGACGACCGCGAACTCGTGGAACAAGAGGCCGATGACGCCGGGCATGAAGAAGATCGGGATGAACACCGCGATCAGCGACGACGAGATCGACAGGATCGTGAAGCCGACCTCGCGCGAGCCCACGAGCGCGGCCTCGAACGGCGGCATGCCTTCCTCGACGTGGCGCATGATGTTCTCGAGCATCACGATGGCGTCGTCGACCACCAGGCCGACGGCCAGCGTCAGGCCGAGCAGCGAGATGTTGTCCAGGCTGTAGCCGAAGCCCCACAGTAGGGCAATCGCGCCGAGCAGCGAGACCGGCAGCGAGAGCGTCGGGATCACCGTCGCGACGGCACGGCGCAGGAAGAGGAAGATCACCAGCACGACGAGGGATACGGTCAGCAGCAGCGTCAGGCTGACGTCGTGCAGCGCCTCGCGTATCGACGCCGAGCGGTCGTTGACCGGCGTGATCGTCACCGACGCCGGCAGTTGCGAGCGAAAGCCCGGCAGCGCCGCGCGCACCGAGTCGACGACCTTCACCGTGTTGGCGTCGGGCTGGCGCAGCACGGCCAGCGTGATCGAGGTTTCGCCGTTCAGGTTGGCCTGCGTCTTGATGGTCTCGAAGCTGTCTTCGACCGAGGCCACGTCGCGCAGGCGCACCGTCGCACCGCCCCGGCTGGCGACGATCACGTCGGCGAACTCGGCCGCGTTGCGCAGTTGCCGGTTGGCCTGCAGCGTCAGCGTCTGGCGGCTGCCGTCCAGCGTGCCGACCGGCGTGTTGGCGTTGGCCGCCTTGAGCGCACTCGTCAGCTCATCCAGGCTGATGTTGCGCGCCGCCAGCGCGTCGGGCAGCACGCGCACGCGCACCGCGTAGCGCTTCTGGCCGAAGATGTTGACCTGGGCAACGCCTTCGAGCGTCGCCAGGGTCGGCGCGATCAGGTGCTCGGCGTAATCGTTGAGATCCGACAGGCTCATAGCCGGCGAGGTCAGCGCCATCAGCAGCACCGGCGCATCGGCCGGGTTGACCTTGCGGTACGACGGCGGCACCGTCATGTCCTGCGGCAGCGAACGCTGCGCGCGCAGCAACGCGGCCTGCACGTCGACCGCTGCGGCGTCGATGTTGCGGCTCTCGTCGAACTCCAGCGTCAGCGAGGTCGCGCCCAGCGTGCTGCTGGAGCTGATCACGTTCAGCGAGGGGATGGTCGAGAACTGCTTTTCAAGCTGCAGCGCGACCGAGGTCGCCATCGTCTCCGGGCTCGCGCCGGGCAGCGCGGCGAAGACGTTGATCACGGGCGTGTTGTAGCTCGGCAGCGCCGACACCGGAATGCGCCCGTAAGCGATCACGCCGGCAAGGACGATCGCTGCGTTGAGCAGCACCGTCATCACCGGACGGCGGATGAAGAGCTCGGACAGGTTCACGGCGCGGGCCTTGACTGTGACGCCGCGCCGGCCTGCGATGCGCCGCCCTCGCCGCGGCGGGCGCCCTTGGCGCCGGACGCTGCGTCGGCGGCGCGCTCGCGCACGATGCTGCCCGGGCGCAGGTTCTGCTTGCCTTCGACGACGACGCGCGTTCCGGGCTCGATGCCCTTCACGACGGCCTCATTGCCGAACGTGGACAGCACCTCGATCTTGCGCACCGCCGCCTTGCCGCCCTCGCCGACGACGATCACCGTCTTGTCCGTTGCGCCCTGCACGATCGCGGTCTGCGGGACGACGATCGCATTCTTGAGGACCTGCCCGGCGAGGAATACATTGACGTAGGCGCCGGGCCAGAGCACGAGGTTCTTGTTATCGAACTGGGCCTTGACCTTGACCGTCCCCGAAGCGGCATCGACCGCGTTGTCGACGAACTGCAGGCGACCGGTCAGCGTGCCACCGTTATCCGGCAGCTCGGCGCGCACCGTGGCGTCGCCGGCCTTCAGTGCGGCCAGCGCGTCGCTGAGGTTGCGCTGCGGCAGCGTGAAGCTGACGGCGATCGGGTCGAGCTGCGTGATCGTGACCAGCGCCGGCGAACTCGGCTGCACGTAGCTGCCGACGAAGACGTTGATCGCGCCCGCGCGCCCCGCCGAAGGCGCGACGATGCGGTCGTAGCTCAGGCTCACCTGCGCGGCGGCAACGGCCGCGCGGTCGGCGGCAACCGCCGCCTGTTGGCTGTCGACCAGCGTCAGCGCGGTATCGACCGCGCTTTGCGAAACGAACTTCTGGTTCAGAAGGTCACGGCTGCGCGCGAGCTGGCGCTGCGCGTCGGTCAGCGCGGCCTGATCGCGCTGCAACTGCGCCTGCGCCTTCGCAAGGTTGGCTTCGTCGGCCCGGCTGTCGAGCGTGAACAGCAACTCGCCGGCCTTCACGAACTGGCCTTCCTTGATGTTCACCTTGGTCACCATGCTGCTGACCTGGGCGCGAATCTCCACCGTGTTGAGCGCGCTCACCACTCCGTTGGCGGAGAGCAGCACCGGCCAATCGCGGCGCTCGGCGACCACCGTCGTCACGCTCACCGGCGGCGCGGACGCGGCGGCACCGACGGCCGAGGCACCACTCGCGGCCGGCGCCGCGCCGCCGTTGGTGACCCGAACCTGCAGCCACCAATACGCGCCCAGCCCGACCACGGCCAGCGCGGCCAGCGTGCCCCACAGAGTCAACTTGCGCATGAATGCCCAGCCAGCGTTCAAAAGGGCCTAGTGTGCAGCAAAGGCGTGACGCCTCGACGAGGTAGCGACCCGGTGTTGTCGCCCAGATCCCAGAGCAGCCCGGCCATGAGTTGCAGCGCCTCGCGCGCCACCGGCGCCAGCAGATGTTCACCCGATGCGTGCTGGGAACAGGCCGGATAGGAGTGCGGGATCCAGACCGTCGGCAACCCGAGGATGTCGGCAAACACATCGTTAGGCAGCGAGCCGCCGAGGTTGGGCAGCAGCGCCGGTCTGCGCCCGCAAGTGCGTTCCATCGAAGCGAGCGTGAAGCGCACCCAAGGCGAGTCCGGGTCCAGCCGGGTCGCGGACGTCGCCACCGGCGCGCTGACCTCGACGCACGAGAGGCCGTTGGCGACGAGGTGTTCCTGCACGTGTTCGCGCAAGTGCCGCCAGTCGGTGCCGACGACGAACCGCAACTGGCAATGCGCGCGCGCCGCGCCGGGGATCGCGTTCACCGGGTGTGCCGGGTTGCCGGCACCCAGCGCCAGCACTTCGAGCGTGTTCCACGCGAACACGCGCTCGGCCGGCGTGAGCCCGGGCTCGCCCCAGTCGGCGTCGATGGCCGGGTCGCCCGGCCCGCCGCCGACCTCGATCTCGGCCAGTGCCGCACGCACCGCGGACGGCACCGGCGGCGGACGCAGGCCGTGGACGAGGATGCGCCCGTTGCCGTCGACCAGGCAGGCCATGGCCGCCGCGAGCACAGTCGCCGGGTTGCGCAAGAGGCCGCCCCAATTGCCCGAGTGGTGGCCGCCTTCGCGCAACTGCAGACTAAGTTCGAAGTTAGCGACGCCGCGCGAACCGAGAAAGACCGTCGTCCGGTCGGCGCGCAGGCGCGGGCCGTCGGACGCGATCAGCACATCGGCCGCCAGCGCCTCATGCTCGCGCGCGCACAGATCGGCCAGGCCGGGCGAGCCGGTCTCCTCGCCCATCTCGAACAGCCACTTGACGTTGAAGCCGAGGCGCCCGTCGCGCTCGGCCAACACCTGCGCCAGCGCGGCAGGTTGATGCTGTGCTGGCCCTTGTTGTCGGCCGTTCCGCGGCCGTAAAGGCGCTCGCCGCGCGCCGTGACAGCCCACGGCGCGATGCCGTCCGGCCACTCACCTTCCTGGCCGCGCACAACGTCGCCGTGGCCGTACATCAGCACGGTCGGCAAGGCGGCGTCCTCGATGCGCTGTGCGATCAGCATCGGCCCGGCGCCGGGGACCGGGTTGGCGACGACGCGCGACGTGAAGCCCATCGCCGCTAGCGCGGGCGCGATATGCGTGTCGAGGTAGGTGCGCAACTCTCCCGCGCGCGCCGGGTTCTGGCTCTCGCTCGGACAGGCGACACGCGTGGCGAGTACGCGCACGAATTCGCCGCTGTCGAAGTGGGCGGCGGCGCGGGCGAGCGCGGCCTGACGGCTCATCGCGGAAGGCCGTCGGTCAGACCGACTTCGCGACCAGCTCGAAGTGCTCGACGACCGGCGGCGCGGCGAAGAACGGGCCGACGATGGCGCGCCATTGGCCGAACAGCGCGCCGGTGCGAAAGCCGACGGTGTGGTCTTCAAGCGTCTCCCAGTAGATCGTCAGCACGTAGCGCTCCGGCGACTCGATGCCGCGGTCGATCTTGTAGCCGCGAAAGCCGCGCGCCTGGGCAATCACGGTCTCGGCACCGCGCTGGATGGCGGCTTCGAATTCGGCGTTCTTGCCGGGTGGGATGCGGATGTCGGCGAGTTCGAGAATCATGGAAAGGCTCCGGCGCGGTGGTTCGAGAAGTTGCGATTCTCGCGCGTCAAGGAAACGCCGGGCCGCCCCAAGTTTCCTTGCTCCCCGTCGGGGGGACGGCCGCCGCAGAGCGGCGGCCTTGGGATCCCCCTCAGTGCCCCTCGCCGAGATAAGCCACCAGCACGTCAGGGTGGGTGCGAATCACCTGCGGCACGTCGCTCGCGATGACCTCGCCGTTGACCATCACCGTGATGCGGTCGGCAACGCGAAAGACGGCGTCCATGTCGTGTTCGACGAGCAGCAGCGCGTGGCTGCGTTTGATCTCGATCAGCAGCGCGAGCATGCGCTCGGTTTCCTCGGCGCCCATGCCAGCCAGCGGCTCGTCGAGCAGCAACACGCGCGGCTGCGTGGCCAGGCACATGGCGATCTCGAGCTGGCGCTGCCGTCCGTGGCTGAGCAGGCCGGCCGGCAGTTGCGGCACATCGGTGAGGCCGGTCGCGACGAGCGCCCGCTCAGCCGCTTCGCGGCTGCTCGCGCAGTGGCCGGCGCCCTGCCACAGCGCCCACGGGCGCTGGCGCGCGGCCTGCGCGCACAGGCGCGTGTTCTCGAACACGCTGAGCGTCTGGAAGATCGTCGTGCGCTGGTAGCTGCGTCCGACCCCGGCACGCGCCCTGCGCGGCTGCGACCAAGCCGTGATGTCGGTGCCAGCGAGTTCGATGCGCCCGCTCGACGCCGGCAGCTCGCCCGAGAGCATGTTGATCAGCGTCGACTTGCCCGCGCCGTTGGTGCCGATCACCGCGTGCAGCTCGCCCTGGCGCAGCGCGAGCGAGACTTCGCTCACCGCCGTCAACCCGCCGAAGCGGCGCGTCAGCGACTGCGCGCGCAGCAGCGGCTCAGACACGGGTTGCTCCCCCGCGGCGCATGAGTAGGCGCAAGCTTTCGACGACACCGATCAGGCCCTTGGGCAGCCAGGCGACGAAGGCGATGATCGTGAGGCCGAGCGTCAACTGCCAATGCGTAGCCAGCGAACCGAGCAAGGCCTCGGACTGGGCAAATTCCTTGAGCAGCGTGAACGCGATGGCGCCGATCACCGCCCCGCGCAGGCTTCCGAGGCCGCCGAGGATGATCATGAGCAGGACCGCGCCCGACTCGTGCCAACTCAGCAACTCGGGGTTGACCGCGCCGTCCTTCACCGCGAGCAGAAAGCCCGCGAGGCCGGCCAGCGCGCCGGCGATGACGAAGGCAGCGAGCTTGTAGCCGTAGGTCGCGAAGCCCGCCGCGCGCATGCGCTGCTCGTTGACGCGGATGCCCACCAGCGCATGGCCGAAACGCGAGCGGCCGATGAGCGCCAGCAGCGCATAAGTGAACACCAGCGCGGCGACCACGGCGAAGTAGAGATGGCGCTTGTCGTCGAGGTCGATCAGCGTGCGCCCGGCCACTGCGAGCACCGGCTTGGCGTAGAGGAAGATGCCGTCGCTGCCGCCGCCGACCTTGGTGTCGTGGAACACGAAGAAGGCCATCTGCGCGAACGCGAGCGTGACCATGATGAAGTAGACGCCCTTGGTGCGCAGGCTAAGCGCGCCGACGAAGAGCGCGTAGGCGGCGGCCGCCGCCACCGACGCCGGCAGCAGCCACGCGAGCGACGCGCTCGCGCCGTCGCGCGATGCAAGCACCGTGACGTAGGCACCGATGCCGAGGAACGCCGCGTGCCCGAGGCTCACGAGGCCCGTCGTTCCGACCAGCAGTTCGAGGCTGAGCGCGAAGATCGCGTAGATGGCGATTCGCTGCACCAGGTCTTGCGTATAGGGCGCCAGCACCGCGGGCAGCGCACAGAGCACCGCCGCGGCAACGACCGGCAGCACCCAGGCGGGCACGCCGAACACCGGGCGCGAGACTTCGGGCTCAGAAGCCACGCCGCATCAACCCTTCGGGCCGCCACACGAGGATGACGGCCATCAGCAGGTAGACGCCGACACCGCTGAACTCGGCGAAGAACACCTTGCCGAAGGTGTCGACCAAGCCCACCAGCAGCGAGGCCACCAGCGCGCCGGTGATCGAGCCGATGCCGCCGATGACGACGACGACGAAGCAGACGATCAGCACGCTGCCGCCCATGCCGGGATAGACCGACGACAGCGGCGCGGCGATCATGCCGGCCAGCGCGGCGAGCGCGACACCGCCCGCGAAGACGACGCGGTAGAGCAGCTTGATGTCGATCCCGAGGCCGCGCACCATGTCGCGGTTGCTCGCCCCGGCGCGAATCATCATCCCGAGCCGTGTTCGGTTGACGACCCAATAGAGCGCCGCCGCGACGACGATGCACGCCGCCGAGGCAAACACGCGGTACCACGGGTAGGACATCAAGCCGCCGAGTGCGAAGCTGCCCGCGAGCCACGGCGGCGCTTGCACGCCGTGCACGTCGTTGCCGACGAGCAGGCTGCGCACTTCCTCGAAGACGAGGATCAGCGCATACGTCATCAACACCTGCTGCAGGTGCTCACGCTGATAGAGGTAGCTGAAGAACACCCATTCGAGGACGAAGCCGAACAGCGCCGAGAGCAGCACGCCGAAGGCGAGCATGGGCAGGAACTGGTCGCCGAACAGCGGCGCCAGGCTGAACGCGAGATACGCGCCCAGCATGTAGAAGCTGCCGTGGGCGAGGTTGATCACGCCCATGATGCCGAAGATCAGCGTCAGCCCCGACGCGACCAGGAACAGCAGCAGGCCGTACTGGACGGCGTTCAGGCACTGGACGAGGAAGGTGGCGAGGTCCAAGGGCGTCGGGGGCGAAGTCGATTCGGGCGGCTCCAGCCGCCCGCCACCGTGAAGGGCGGACGGGCCTCGCGTTCGAATTCAGCCAGGCGTCAGAGCTTACAGCCGCGCGCCGGGTCGGCCAACGCCTTCGCGGCAATCGACCTGAACTCGTTGTTGTTGCCCTTGACCTCGCGCAGGTAGATGTCCTGCACCGGGTTGCCGGCGGCCGAGATCGTGAACTTGCCGCGCGGGCTGTCGACGGTGACCTTGCGCATCGCGGCCGTAATGGCGTCACGCTTGGCGAGGTCGCCCTTGGCAGCGGTCAGACCCGCATTGAGGATCTGCGCCGCGTCGTAGCCCTGCACCGCGTAGACGTCGGCGTTGGCCTTGTAGGCCAGCGCGTAGTTCTTGCGGAAGCTGTTGTTGCGCGGCGTGTCGAGGTCGTCGGCGTAGTGCAGCGCCGTCAGCAGGCCCTGCGCGGCGGCGCCCTGCGCCTCCAGCGTGCCGTCGGTCAGGAAGCCCGAGCCCATGAGCGGCACGGTCTTGTTCAGGCCCGCGGCGGCATAGTCCTTGACGAACTTCACCGCCCCGCCGCCGGCAAAGAAGGCGAACACGACGTCGGGCTTTTGCGCCGCAATCTCGGTCAGCAGGGCCTGGAACTCGACGTTCGGGAACGGCAGGTTGAGGTCTTTGACGACCTTGCCGCCGCCCTTCTCGAAGCCGTCGGCGAAGCCCTTCACGGCCTCGGCGCCGGCGGCGTAGTTCCAGGTGATGGTCATCGCCTTCTTGTAGCCCTTTTGCCCGGCGACGATGCCGGTGCCGTAGCCCGGCTGCCAGTTCGAGAACGAACTGCGAACGATGTTCGCCGCGCACATCGGGCCGGTGATCGCGTCGGCGCCGGCGTTGGGGACGATCAGCAGCGTGTTGCTGTCCTTGGCCGCCTTGGCCATCGCCAGCGCGACGCCCGAGTGCACGGTGCCGACGAGCACGTCCACGTTGTCGCGCTTGATCAGCTTGTTGACGTTGTCGGTCGCCTTCGACGGCTCGCTTTCGTCGTCGACCTTGAAGTACTGGATCTCGCGCCCCGCGAGCTTGCCGCCCTGCTCTTGCACGTAGAGCTTGAAGCCGTTCTCGATCGCGTTGCCCAGGCCGGCGTAAGTGCCGGTGTAGGGCAGCATCAGGCCGATCTTGATCGGCCCGGTGCCCTGGGCTTGCGCGAAGGCAGCGAAGGAAAGGACCGCGGCAAGGGCGGTGAGTCGGTGGGCGAGTTGCATGCGGTTGTCTCCTGAGTTCAGGGATGTTCGACCAGGCGCGGCGTAAGCGAACGTGAAATCGTAGTGGGCCCACAGGCCGGCGCCATCGGTGCTTTCACAGGGGAGGGCCAGCGGCGCATGCCCTACGCGGTTCGATTTATATGCAAACTTCCTACGCAATGCCAGCCCCATCGGGCTTACACCGACCGGGAAAACCCCCTTCGCCCACCTTCCAAGTTGGTTAACACTCAAAACGAATATGACGAAACCTGCTCCGCTCGCGGCCTCGCGTTCAAGACCCTCGCGCGGCCGCGCCGCGGCGCCGCTGGTGGTCATTGAACGGCGCGGCGCGGTAACGCATCTGCGCCTGAACCGGCCGGCCAAGCGGAACGCGCTGAGCGACGCGCTGGTTGCCGAGTTGCAGGCCGCGTTCGCGAACCTTCCCGAGGCTGTGCACGCCGTCGTCCTCAGCGGCGAAGGCCCGCATTTCAGTGCCGGCCTGGACCTCGCCGAGCTCGGCGAGCACGGCATCGCCGAAGGGATGATGCATTCGCGCATGTGGCACGCGGCATTCGAGCGCATCGAGTTCGGCCGTGTTCCGGTGATCGCGGCGCTTCGCGGCGCGGTGGTCGGCGGCGGGCTGGAGTTGGCGAGCGCGGCGCACATCCGCATCGCCGAGCGCAGCACGTTCTTCGCGCTGCCCGAAGGCCAGCGCGGCCTGTTCGTCGGCGGCGGCGGCTCGGCGCGCATCCCGCGCCTGATCGGCGCCGCGCGCATGGCCGACATGATGCTCACCGGGCGCGTGTACGGCGCCGAGGAGGGCGTGGCAATCGGCCTCGCGCAATACGTGGTCGATGACGGCCAGGGCCTGACGCAGGCGTTCGCGCTGGCCGAGAAGGTGGCCGCCAACGCGCCGCTCTCGAACTTCGCCGTCATGCACGCGCTGCCACGTATCGCCGGCATGTCGCGCGACGACGGCCTGTTCACCGAATCGCTGATGGCCGCCATCGCGCAGGGCGACGACGGTGCCAAGGACCGCATGCGCGACTTCCTCGCCGGCAAGGGGGCGAAGGTGCGCCGGTCATGAGACTGCCGGGCCGCCCCAAGGGCGAATACCGGAGTGCGCAGCACGAAGGTACTTCAGTCGACCACGTCGCGCCGCGCTGGCGGCCGGTGTCGCTCGGCGGCTCGCTGCAGGCGCGCATCGAGTTGCGGCCCGACGGCGCGATGATTGTCGGCTCGGCCGAGCCGCTCGCGCCCTACCCGACGCGGCTCACCGAGCGGCTGCTGCACTGGGCCGCCGTGGCACCCGAGCGCAGCCTGGCCGCCAAGCGCGTGGACTTCGGCGAGTGGCGCCACCTCAGCTACGCACAGGCGCTGGCGGGGGCGCGCTCCATCGCCCAGTCGCTCCTCGACCGCGGGCTCTCGGCCGAGCGCCCGCTCGTGATCCTTTCCGACAACGACCTCGAGCACCTGCAGTTGCGGCTGGGCGCGATGCTTGCGGGCGTGCCGTACGCCTCGATCTCGCCGGCCTATTCGCTGCTGTCGAAGGACTTCGGCAAGCTGCACCACATCCTGAACATGCTCACGCCCGGGCTGGTGTTCGCCTCGGATGCGGCCTACGCGAACGCCATCTCGGCCACCGTGGCGAGCGACGCGGCAGTGGTGCTGACCCAAGGCGCCGCCTTGGGCCGCGACACGCTGGCCTTCGCCGACCTGCTCGCGACGCCGGTGACAGCGCAGGTCGACGCGGCGCATGCCGAGGTCGGCCCCGACACCATCGTCAAGTTCCTCTTCACCTCGGGCTCGACCAAGCTGCCCAAGGGCGTCATCAACACGCAGCGCATGCTGTGCGCCAACCAGCAGCAGATCCTGCAGTGCTTCCCGACGCTCGGCGAGGAGCCGCCGGTGCTCGTCGACTGGCTGCCGTGGAACCACACCTTCGGCGGCAACCACAACGTGGGCCTCACGATCTACAACGGCGGTACGCTCTACATCGACGAGGGCAAGCCGGTGCCGGCACTGGTCGGCGAGACACTGCGCAACCTGCGCGAGATCGCGCCGACGGTCTACTTCAACGTGCCCAAGGGCTTCGAGGAAATCGCCAACGCGCTGGAGGAGGACGACGCGCTGCGCGAGCGCTTCTTCTCGCGCGTGAAGATGATGTTCTTCGCCGGCGCGGGCCTGTCGCAACCGGTGTGGGACAAGCTCGACCGCATGGCCGAACGCGCCTGCGGCGAGCGCATCCGCATGCTGACGGGCCTTGGCATGACCGAGACCTCGCCGTTCGCGATCTGCGCCAACGCGAGCGTGGTGCGCTCGGGCGTGGTCGGGCTGCCCGCGCCCGGCGTCGAGCTCAAGCTGATCGCGGCCGGCAACAAGCTCGAAGTGCGCTACCGCGGCCCGAACGTCACCCCCGGCTACTGGCGTGCGCCCGAACAGACCGCGGAGCACTTCGACGACGAAGGCTGGTACTGCAGCGGCGATGCGCTCAGGCCCATAGCCCCCGGCGAGCCGCAACTCGGCTTCATGTTCGACGGCCGCATCGCCGAGGACTTCAAGCTCTCCACCGGCACCTTCGTATCGGTGGGCCCGCTGCGCGCGCGCGTGATCGCCGCCGGCGACCCATGCGTGCAGGACGTCGTCGTGACCGGGCTCAACCGCGACGAAGTCGGCCTGCTGATCTTCCCGCGCGCCGACAGTTGCCAGGCCCTGGCCGGCCTGCCCGCGGGAACGCCGCTGGCCGACGTGCTCGAGGCACCGCTGGTGCGTCACTTCTTCCAGGGCCTTGTCGACAAGTTGTTCCAGGCCGGCACCGGCAGCGCGAGCCGCGTCGCGCGCGCGATCGTGATGGCCACGCCGCCGAGCATCGACCTCGGCGAAGTGACCGACAAGGGCTCGATCAACCAGCGCGCCGTGCTCACGCAGCGGGCCGAGCTGGTCGAGGCGCTCTACGCCGGCCAGCACCCTTCGATTTACCTGCCCCGATACTGAAAGCACAACCCCAGCGGTCGCGCCTGCCACGGCGCGACTCCTCGCAAACCCCGTGGTGCGCCGGCCGCGCACCGCATCACACTCGCTACCCAACATGAACATCCAAGGACATTCCGCTCTCGTCACCGGTGGAGCCTCGGGCCTGGGCGCCGCCACGGCGCGCGAACTCGCTCGCCGCGGCGCCAAAGTCGCGGTACTCGACCGCAACGGCGACGGCGCCAGGGCGCTCGCGGCCGAGATCGGCGGCATCGGCATCGAATGCGACATCACCTCGACCGCCAGCGTGCAGCAGGCGATCGCCGCCGCGAGCGCCGCGCACGGCGCGGCGCGGCTGCTGATGAACATCGCCGGCATCGGCACCGCCAAGCGCATCATCGGCAAGGACGGCACGGCCGCGGCGCTCGAAGACTTCCAGCGCGTGATCGAAGTCAACCTCATCGGCACCTACAACGTGACGCGCCTGGCCGTCGCCGAGATGGCCAGGCTCGAGCCGCTCGCCGACGGCGAGCGCGGCGTGGTCGTCTGCACGGCGTCGGTGGCGGCATTCGATGGTCAGGTTGGGCAGGAGGCCTATTCGGCGTCCAAGGGTGGGCTGGTCTCGATGACGCTGCCGCTGGCGCGCGACCTCGCGCAGCACGGCATCCGCGTCTGCACGATCGCGCCGGGCTTGTTCCTGACGCCGCTGATGGCCGGCCTGCCTGTGCCGGTGCAGGAGTCGCTGGCGGCGAGCATCCCGTTCCCCAAGCGCCTCGGAAAGCCCGAAGAGTTCGCGCACCTCGCGGCAAGCATCGTCGAAAATCTTTCGCTCAACGGCGAGGTGATCCGCCTCGATGGCGCGCTGCGCATGGCGCCGCGCTGAGCGAAGCCCTCTTCCAATCGGGCGCCGTGTTGCTGAATGCCGTTCCCGCTCACAAACAGACAGGAGACAAACCATGACCTTCAAGAAGCTCGCCATCCTCGGCGCTGCGCTGGCCGCGCTGGGAGTCACCTCAGCGCGCGCCGACATCACCGTCGGCGTCAGCATCCCGCTCACCGGCCCCACGTCGGCGCTCGGCATCCCGACCCAGAACGAGATCAAGCTCTGGCCGACGACGATTGCCGGCGAGAAGCTGAGCGTCATCATCCTCGACGACGCGACCGACCCGGCCGTCGGCGTGAAGAACACGCGCCGCCTCATCACCGAGGACAAGGCTGACGTGATCGTCGGCTCGGCGGCGACGCCGATCGCCGCCGCGATGGCGGAGGTAGCCGCCGAAGGGCAGACCGTTCAGCTGATGCTCTCGCCGGTGAACCTGCCCGAGGGCAAGGGCACGTGGTCGTTCCGCCTGCCGCAATCGACCGCCGTGATGGCGGTGCCGATCATCGAGCACTGGAAGAAGAACGGCGTCAAGACCTATGGCTTCCTCGGCTACGCCGACGCCTACGGCGAAGGCTGGCTGAACGACATCACGCTGCAGGCCGAGAAGGCCGGCATCAAGCGCGTCGCCACCGAGCGCTTCGCGCGCACCGACACCAGCGTGACTGGGCAGGCGCTGAAGATCGTCTCGGCCAACCCGGACGCGGTGCTCGTCGTCGCCTCGGGCAGCGGTGCCGCGATGCCGCACAAGGCGCTCGTGGAGCGCGGCTACCCGAAGAACAAGATCTACCAGACGCACGGGGCGGCGTCGCTCGACCTGATCCGCGTCGGTGGCAAGGACGTCGAAGGCTCCTTCGTCTCTTCCGGCCCGGCGCTGGTGGCCGACATGCTGCCCGACAGCAACCCGAGCAAGGCGATCGGCGTGCGCTTCATCAACGAGTATGAAAAGGTGTACGGCAAGAACAGCGCGAACCAGTTCGCCGCCCATGCCTTCGACGTCTACCTCATCTTGCAGAAGGCCGTGCCCGAGGCGCTGAAGAAGGGCAAGCCCGGCACCAAGGAATTCCGCCAGGGCCTCAAGGACGCGCTGGAGACCATGGGCCGCACGCCGGTCTCGCAGGGCGTGCTGAACTACACCGCCACCGACCACTTCGGCTTCACGCCCGATACCGGCGTGCTGCTGACCATCGTCAACGGCGACTGGAAGGTCGTTCCGCACTAGCGCCCAAGCAGGCTGCACCGCCGCGCGCGGTGCGGCCTGCATGACGCTGCCCGCACGTTCCCCGATACGCCATGGACTTCTCCATCGCCAGCATCCTGGTGCTCGACGGCGCCACCAACGGCGCCATCTACGCGCTGATGGCGCTGGCAACCGTGCTCGTGTTCGCGGTCACGCGGGTGATCTTCATTCCGCAGGGCGAGTTCGTCGCCTACGGCGCGCTCACGCTGGCGATGCTGCAGCTCGGCAAGGTGCCGGGCACGGTGTGGCTGCTGCTCGGCCTGGCGCTGCTGGTGGCCGTGCTCGACCTCGTGCACGGCCTGCGCGAGGGCCGCCCACCGGAGCAGGTGGCGCTGGGCGCGCTCAAGACGCTGGCGTTGCCGCTGGCAATCTGCGCCCTCACCTGGTGGGCCGCGCCGCGCAAGTTCGACCTCGTGCTGCAAAGCCTGCTCACGCTGGTCATCGTCACGCCGCTCGGGCCGCTCGTTTACCGCCTGGCCTACCAGTCGCTCGCCGACGCGACGGTGCTCGTGCTCCTGATCGTCTCCATCGGCGTGCACTTCTCGCTCACCGGCTTCGGCCTCGTCGCCTTCGGCGCCGAGGGCTTTCGCAACCCGAGCTTCTGGGATGCGCGCATGAGCGTCGGCGCACTGACGCTGTCGGGCCAGGCGATCATCATCTTCGCGGTCTCGCTCGCGCTGATGCTCGGGCTGTGGCTGTTCTTCGAGCGCACGCTGTACGGCAAGGCGCTGCGCGCGACGGCGGTGAACCGCCTCGGCGCGCGGCTGATGGGCATCTCGACCAGCGGCGCCGGCAAGCTGACGTTTGCGCTCGCGGCCTTCATCGGCGCGCTCTCGGGCCTCTTGATCGGGCCGACGACGACGCTGTTCTACGACTCGGGCTTCCTGATCGGCCTGAAGGGCTTCGTCGCCGCGATCTTCGGCGGCTTGGCGAGCTACCCGGCGGCCGCCCTGGGTGCCATCTTCGTTGGCCTGATCGAATCCTTCGGCTCGTTCTGGGCCAGCGCGTTCAAGGAGGTGATCGTGTTCACGATCATCCTGCCGGTGCTGCTGTGGCGCTCGTTCCAGCACGGCTACAGCGACGACGAGGAATGATGCAGTGAACGCCGCAGCCTTTCGCCGCCGCAGCCTGATCGCCTTCTGCATTCTGCTGGCGGCCTTGCCGCAACTGCCGGTGCCCGAGTTCTGGATCACGCAGCTCAACTACATCGGCCTGTACACGCTGGTCGTGCTCGGGCTCGTGCTGCTGACCGGCATCGCCGGGCTGACCTCGTTCGGCCAGGCAGCCTTTGTCGGTATCGGCGCCTACACGGCGGCCTACCTGACATTGACCTACGGCGTCTCGCCGTGGCTGACCGTCTTCGCCGGCCTCGCGATCACGACCGTGGTCGCGCTGCAGCTCGGCTGGGTCACGCTGCGCATGTCGGGCCACTACCTGCCTCTGGCGACCATCGCCTGGGGTCTGAGCCTGTACTACCTGCTCGGCAACATGGAGGCGCTGGGCAAGTACGACGGCCTGCTCGGCGTGCCGGCGATGAGCTTCTTCGGCATCGACCTGAACACCGGACGCCATTTCTTCTACCTGCTGTGGCTGATCGTCGTCCTCGCCTCGATCGGCATCACGCGCCTGCTCGATTCGCGCAGCGGCCGCGCGATGCGAGCCCTCAAGGGCGGGGTGACGATGGCCGAGGCGATGGGCATCGACACCTTCCGCAGCAAGGTCAACGTGTTCCTGATCGCCGCGCTGCTGGCGAGCGTCTCGGGCTGGCTGTTCGCCTACTTCCAGCGCTCGGTGAACCCGTCGCCGTTCGGGCTGAAGATGGGCATCGAGTACCTCTTCATGGCCGTCATCGGCGGCGTCGGCCACGTCTGGGGTGCGCTCGCGGGCGCAGTGGTCGTGAAGGTGCTCGAAGACCAGTTGCAAGCCTGGCTGCCGAGGCTGATGGGCGCGAGCGGCAACTACGAGGTGATCGTGTTCGGCATCTTGCTCGTGCTCGTGCTCAAGTACGCGCGCGACGGCGTCTGGGCCTTCATCGAGCAACGTCTGCCTCGCGTTCAACGCGCCGAAGATTGGCGGGGCGCAGCCGCATTGCCCGAGCGCGCCAAACCCGCCGCGGGCGAGGTCGTGCTCGACGTGCAGGCCGTGCACAAGGAGTTCGGCGGTCTGGTCGCGGTGCGTGACGTGAGCTTCCAGGTTCGCGCTGGCGAGATCATGGGCCTCATCGGGCCTAACGGCGCCGGCAAGTCGACCACCTTCAATCTCGTCACCGGCGTGCTGCCGGCCACGCGCGGCGAGGTGCGCCTGCTCGGCGAGCGCATCGAGGCCCTGCCCTCGCGCGAGATCGCGCGTCGCGGTGTCGCGCGCACCTTCCAGCACGTGAAGATGATCCCCGCCATGACCGTGCTCGAGAACGTCGCCCTCGGCGCCCACCTGCGCGGCCACGCCGGCGTCGCGCGCGCGATGTTGCGCCTGGAGCGCGACGAAGAGCGCCGGCTGCTGCGCGAAGCCGAGCGCCAGCTCGCTCGCGTGGGCATGCAGGCGCATCTGCACGAACTCGCGGGCAACCTGGCCCTCGGCCCGCAGCGGCTGATGGAGATCGCCCGCGCGCTGTGCGCCGACCCGACGCTGCTGCTGCTCGACGAGCCCGCCGCCGGCCTGCGCCTGAAGGAGAAGGAGGGCCTGGCCCAGGTGCTGCGCCAGTTGCGCGGCGAGGGCATGAGCATCCTGCTCGTCGAGCACGACATGGACCTCGTGATGGGCCTCGTCGACCGCATCGTCGTGATGGAGTTCGGCACCAAGCTGATCGAAGGCACGCCGGACGAAGTGCAGGCCAACCCGGCCGTGCGTGCGGCCTACCTCGGCACGGAGCATTGACGATGGGGGGCCTGCTACTGAACGTGAGCGAACTGCACGCCGGCTACGGCAAGGCCGAGGTGCTGCACGGCATCAGCCTGCGCGCCGAGCGCGGCAGCGTGATCACCGTCATCGGCCCCAACGGCGCCGGCAAGTCGACGCTCCTCAACGCCTTGATGGGGGTGCTGCCCTCGCGCGGCGACATCGCGTACCAAGGGCGCTCCATCGCGCGCACGCTGCTCGAGGAGCGCGTGATGCTGGGCCTGGCTCTCGTTCCGGAGACGCGGGCGCTGTTCGGCAGCATGGTCGTCGAAGACAACCTGCTGCTCGGCGCTTACCGCCAGGTGCGGCTAGGTCAGAAGGACACTGCCGATGCGATGGAGAAGGTCTTCGCGCTCTTCCCGCGCCTGAAGGAACGCCGCCGCCAACTCGCCGGAACACTCTCGGGCGGCGAGCGGCAGATGCTCGCCGTCGGCCGCGCGCTGATGTCGCAGCCGACGTTGCTGATGCTCGACGAGCCGAGCCTGGGCCTCGCGCCGCTGGTGGTGGCCGAGATATTCCGCACCATCGCCGCGCTGCGCGCGACCGGAGTGACGATCCTCCTCGTCGAGCAGAACGCGCGCGCCGCGCTCGAAGTGGCCGACCACGGCTATGTGCTCGAGATGGGCGAGATCGCCCTCCAGGGCCCGGCCAAGGATCTGGCCCGCGACCCGCGTGTGATCGACACCTACCTCGGCGCCGCGCGCGCCAAGACAGCCTCATGATGGCGAGCGTTGCCCAGCCCGCGATCAGGATCGCCCTCGAACCCGGGCTGGACACGTCGCGCCTGACACACCTTGTCGGCTATGCGGCATCGAGGGCCTCGATCGAGCTGAAGAAGACCTTCGGGCGCCACCTCGGCCCGCTGCAGCTCAAGGCGGTGGAATTCTCGGCGCTGGTGCTGGTGGCCTCCAACCCGCACCTGAACCAGAAGCAGCTTGGCGCCGCGCTCGACGTGTCGGCGCCGAACCTGGCCGTGATCCTCGACCGCCTTGCCGAGCGCGGCCTCGTCAAGCGCGTGCGCAGCACCGTGGACCGGCGCGCGCAGCAGCTTCACCTGACGCCCGCCGGGCGCGAGTTGACGGCCCGCGCCGAGGCCATCGCGGCGACGATGGAGGACGACTCGCTGCAGGTGCTCTCCAGCGCCGAGCGCGCGCTGCTGATCGAACTGCTGCTCAAGGTGGCCCGCGCCCCGCGCGCCTGAAGGCGCTCGCAAGTCAACCGCTTGAAGTCGTGACCCGCAGGGCGGACAATGACAGTCCTTCGTCATCGAGCAACCGGGGCGTACTATGTGGCGCAAGCAATCTAGTGATCGACGGCATCCGAGCCGAGGGCTGGCGCTCATGCTGGCCGGCCTGTGGGCCATGGCGCCGGCCTATGGCAACCCCGAAGGCGGGGTCGTCACC
>CAIKUF010000313.1 GCA_903830565.1 uncultured bacterium
CGACGTCGTCGCGAGTTCGGTCGACGAGTTCATCGAGACGCTGGCCGAGGCGGTGATCATCGTCCTCGTGGTCAGCTTCCTGAGCCTGGGCCTGCACCTCAAGCCGCTTCGCATCGATATCTGGCCCGGCCTGGTGGTGGCGATCACGATCCCGCTGGTGCTCGCGATCACCTTCGTCACGATGTACTACTGGGGCGTCGGCCTGCACAAGATCTCGCTCGGCTCGCTGATCATCGCCCTCGGCCTGATGGTCGACGACGCCATCATTGCCGTCGAGATGATGGTGCGCAAGCTCGAGGAGGGCTACGACAAGATGCGCGCCGCGACCTTTGCCTACGACGTCACGGCAATGCCCATGCTCACCGGCACGCTGATCACCGCTGCCGGCTTCCTGCCGATCGGCATGGCCAAGTCGATGACCGGCGAATACACGTTCGCGATCTTCGCCGTCACCGCGGCGGCACTGCTCATCTCGTGGGTCGTGTCGGTGTACTTCGTTCCGTATCTCGGTGCATGGCTGCTGCGCACGCGAAGCAAGGTCGGTACTGCCGAGGCGAGCGGCCCGCACGAACTCTTTGACACGCCGTTCTATTCGCGCTTTCGCAGCGCGGTGGACTGGTGCGTGGGCCATCGCTGGACGACGATCGTGTTCACGCTGCTTGTCTTCGCGGCCGGCCTCATTGGCATGACCAAGGTGCAGCAGCAGTTTTTCCCCGACTCCAGCCGCGTCGAGATCCTGGTCGACCTGTGGCTACCCGAAGGCTCGACCATCCAGCAGAGCGAGCAGGTGGCGCGCCGCTTCGAGGCGCGCATGATGCGCGAGTCCGGTGTCGCCGCGGTCAGCACCTGGATCGGCTCCGGCGTGCCGCGCTTTTACCTGCCGCTGGACCAGATCTTCCCGCAGGGCAACGTCAGCCAGGTCATCGTGATGCCCAAGGGCCGCGAAGAGCGCGAGGCGCTGCGCCTGCGCCTGCCGGCGCTGCTGGCCGAGGAGTTCCCGGAAGTGCGCGCGCGCGCCAAGCTGCTGCCCAGCGGTCCGCCGGTGCCTTACCCGGTGCAGTTTCGCGTTATCGGCACGGACGCGGTGGCCGTGCGCCAGTGGGCCGACCAGGCCAAGGACGTGCTGCGTGCCAACCCGAACATGCGCGGCGTGAACGACAACTGGAACGAATCGGTGAAGGTGCTGCGGCTGGAGATCGACCAGGAGAAGGCGCGCGCGCTCGGCGTGACCAGCCAGACGATCGCGCAAGCCTCGCGAACCATTCTGTCCGGAAACACCATCGGCCAGTACCGCGAAGGCGACAAGCTGATCGACATCGTGCTGCGCCAGCCCGCCGACGAGCGCGACGCCATCACCGACATCGGCAATGCCTACCTGCCCACCGCGAGCGGCCGTAGCGTGCCGCTGCCGCAGATCGCCAAGGTCGGCTTCGCGTGGGAGCCGGGTGTGCTGTGGCGAGAAGGGCGCGACTTCGCGGTCACGATCCAGGGCGACGTCGCCGAGGGCATGCAGGGTCCGACCGTCACTGCCCAGGTCGCTTCCAAGCTGCAGGAACTGGCGGCGCGGATGCCGCCGGGGTACCGCATCGAAGTGGCCGGTGCGGTCGAAGAAAGCGGCAAGGGCCAGGGCTCGATCGCGGCCGGTGTTCCCGCGATGCTGTTCATCATCTTCACGCTCTTGATGCTGCAACTGCAGAGCTTCAGCCGCGCCGTGCTCGTGTTCCTGACCGGGCCGCTGGGCATCGCTGGCGTCGCCGCGGCCTTGCTGCTGCTGGACCGGCCTTTCGGTTTCGTCGCCTTGCTCGGCGTGATCGCGCTGATGGGAATGATCATGCGCAACTCGGTGATCCTGATCGACCAGATCGAGCAGGACCGCGCCCGCGGCGTGCCGACGTGGACGGCGATCGTCGAGTCGGCCGTGCGGCGCTTTCGCCCCATCGTGCTCACGGCCGCGGCGGCGGTGCTGGCGATGATCCCGCTTTCGCGCAGCGTGTTCTGGGGCCCGATGGCGGTCGCGATCATGGGCGGGCTGATCGTTGCGACCGTGCTGACGCTGCTCGCGCTGCCGGCCATGTACGCGGCCTGGTTCCGCGTCAAGCCACCTGAAGTCGAGCACGCTGCGCTGCCCGGCTAAAATGGTGGATTAACCGGACCGTAGCGTGCAAGGCGTCGCCCCCGGCGACTCCGCCGTCCTGTTGACACTCTCGCGCGGGTGGCGAAATTGGTAGACGCACCAGGTTTAGGTCCTGACGCCAGCGATGGTGTGGGGGTTCGAGTCCCCCCCCGCGCACCAGCAACGAATTCAGAAAGCAGAACGAAACATGGCCGTCAACGTTGAAACCCTGGACAAGCTCGAGCGCCGCATCACGCTGAGGTTGCCCGCAGACACCATCAGCCGCGAGGTCGAAATGCGCCTGCGCAAGCTGGCGCGCACCGTGAAGGCGTCCGGGTTTCGCCCGGGCAAGGTGCCGATGAGCGTCGTCACGCAGCGCTACGGCTATTCCGTGCACTACGAGGTCATGAACGACAAGGTCGGCCAGGCCTTCGCCGACGCCACCAGCGAGGCCAAGCTGCGCGTCGCCGGCGCACCGCGCATCGCCGAGAAGGAAGGCGCGCCTGAAGGCGAGCTGACCTTCGACGCCACCTTCGAGGTCTACCCCGAGATCAACTTTGGCGACCTCTCGGGCGCCGAGATCGAACGCGTGTCGACCGAGGTCACCGAGGACGCCGTCGACAAGACGCTGGCCATCCTGCGCAAGCAGCGGCGCACTTTCGCACTGCGGGCGCAAAGCGAAGCCGCTGCCGAGGATGATCGCGTCACGATCGACTTCGAGGGCAAGATCGACGGCGTGCCCTTCGACGGTGGCAAGGCGGAGGCCTTCCAGTTCATCATCGGCGAAGGCCAGATGCTGGCCGCATTCGAGAGCGCGGTGCGCGGGATGAAGGCCGGCGAGTCCAAGACCTTCGCGCTGAAGTTCCCGGACGACTACCAGGGCAAGGACGTCGCCGGCAAGGAAGCCGACTTCATGGTCACGCTCAAGAAGATCGAGGCCCAGCACCTGCCAGAGGTGAACGAGGCGCTTGCCAAGTCGCTCGGCATCAAGGAAGGCGCGGTCGAGGCGCTGCGTGCGGACATCAAGCGCAACCTCGAGCGCGAGGTGAAGTTCCGCGTGTTGGCGCGCAACAAGGCGGCGGTGATGGACGCCCTCGTCAAGAGCGCCGAGCTCGACCTCCCGAGTTCGCTGGTCGACGGAGAGACCGAACGCCTGATCGAATCGGCGCGGGCCGACCTCAAGCGGCGCGGTATGAAGGACGCCGACAAGGCGCCCATCCCGCCCGAGATGGTCAAGCCGCAGGCCGAGCGGCGTGTGCGGCTCGGGCTGGTCGTTGCCGAGCTCGTGCGCGCGAACAAGCTGCAAGCCAAGCCCGAGCAGTTGCGCGCGCACATCGAGGAGATGGCGCAGAGCTACGAGAGGCCCGCCGAAGTGATGAGCTGGTATCTGGGCGATCGCCAGCGCATGGCCGAGGTGGAGGCGGTGGTCGTCGAGAACAACGTGACCCAGTTCGTGCTCGGCCAGGCCAAGGTCGTCGACAAGGCCTTGCCGTTCGATGACTTGATGGCGAGCTGACCTTCGCCTGACTGCCGCATGCGAGGCGCCACGCCGCGAGGCTGGCGCCTTTGTCGTCTGCGATCGCGCCGCCTGCGGGGCTGCTCTTGTGGCGGGATAATCCATCCCAAGCTTGGAAGTTCACTTTGCAAGGACACCTCTCATGAGTGCGCTCGACACCACCAGCCTGGGCCTGGTGCCCATGGTCATCGAAACCTCGGGCCGCGGCGAACGCGCCTACGACATCTACAGCCGGCTGCTGCGCGAGCGCATCGTCTTCCTGGTCGGTCCGGTGAACGACCAGACGGCCAACGTGGTGGTCGCG
>CAIKUF010000314.1 GCA_903830565.1 uncultured bacterium
GCACCGCCGTCGGCGGCCAGCGTGCCGCTGACGAGGTTGAAGAGGGTGGTCTTGCCGGCGCCGTTGGGGCCGATCAGGCCGAGGATCTCGCCCGCGTTGACGGCGAACGAGATGTCCTTCACCGCGATCACGCCGCCGAAGCGCTTCTTCAATCCATCGACCTGCATCAGCAGCGAGCCGAGCGGCGGGCGCTCGCGGCGCGGCAGTGCGGGCGCGTCGGCAGGCGGATCGCGCTGCACGGGAGCCGGCAGCCAGCGCGTCAGCGCCGGCGCGATGCCGTCGCGCGTGCGTTGCAGCAGCACGAGCATCAGCACGCCGAAGACGATGGTCTCGTAGTTGCCGGTGTGCGAAAAGAGCTTGGGCAGGAGGTCCTTCAGCCATTCCTTCAGCACCGTCATGATGCCGGCGCCGACGACCGCGCCCCAGACGCTGTTCGCGCCGCCGATGACGGCCATGAACAGGTAGTCGATGCCGGCGTTGACGCCGAACGCGTGCGGGCTGACGAAGCGCAGGTAGTGCGCGTGCAGCCAGCCGGAGACGCCGGCCAGCAGCGCCGCGTAGACGAAGACGACGAGCTTGAGCGCCGAGGTGTCGACGCCGAAGCTCTCGGCCATCACGCTGCGAAAGCGCAGCGCGCGGATCGCGCGGCCGGGGCGCGAATCGAGCAGGTTGCGCGCAGCGAGCAGCGCCGCGATGGCGATGACCCAGATCAGGTAGAACGAGCGCCGCCCGGTGTCGAAGGCCCAGCCGGCGATCGAAATGGCGGGCACGTTGTCGATGCCGCTGTACTGCCCGAGCTGCGGCAGGTTGCCGAACAGGTAGTAGATCGCGATGCCCCAGGCGATGGTCGCGATCGACAGGTAGTGGCCCGACAGGCGCAGCGTGACGAGGCCGAGCAGCAGCGCCGTGGCGGCCACCAGCAGCGCGCTGGCGACGAGCCCGCCCCAGGACGACCAGCCGGCCAGCGTCGTCAGGCCGGCCGTCGTGTAGGCGGCGACGCCGACGAAAGCCTGCTGGCCGAACGAGACGATGCCGGCGACGCCGGTCATCACGACGAGGCCGAGGACGACGAGCGTCGCGAGGCCGATGTAGTCGAGCAGCGTGACGTAGAACTCGGGCACCGCCAGCGGCGCCGCCGCGAGCGCAACGAGAAATATCGCAAGCACCCGCTGCGACTTCGTCATTCCTCTTCATCCTCGACCACGTGATGCCGCGACACCAGCGAGCGCCAGAGCAGCACCGGGATGATGAAGGTGAAGACGATGCTCTCCTTCAACGCGCTGGCCCAGTACGAGGCGAACGATTCGAGCAGGCCGACGCCCAGCGCGCCTAGCGCCGCAAGTGGGTAGCTGCCCATGCCGCCGAGGATCGCGCCGACGAAGCCCTTGAGGCCGATCATCAGCCCGGTGTCGTAGTAGATCGTCGTGATCGGCGAGATCAATAGGCCAGACAGCGCGCCGATCGCCGCTGCGAGAATGAACGCGAGGCGCCCGGCAAGCGCGGTCGGGATGCCCACGAGGCGCGCGCCGACGCGGTTGATCGCCGTCGCGCGCAGCGCCTTGCCGTACAGCGAGCGCTCGAAGAACAGCCACAGCGCGCCCATGCAGACGACGCTGGTGGCGACGACCCAGATGCTCTGCGCGCTGATCTGCAGCACGCCGACGTTGAACTTGGCGTCCGAGATCGCGTTCGAGCGCAGGCCCTCGCCGCCGAAGAACGCGAGAGCGAGGCCGGTGAGCATGTAGTGCGCGGCCATCGAGACGATGAACAGCACCAGCACCGACGCGCTGGCGAGCGGCCGGTAGGCGATGCGGTAGAGCATCGGCCCGAGCGGCACGACGATGAGCAGCGTGAGCGCCATCTGGTAGCC
>CAIKUF010000315.1 GCA_903830565.1 uncultured bacterium
CGCCCACCGAAGGCAGCGCCGCCTACAAGAGCACGATGGCGCGCTTCGAGGGCCACTCGCGCACCGCGATGGGCTTCGTCTGGCTCAGCACCGACACCGGCGCCAACGCCCCCGCGCGCCGCACGCGCGGCGCCGAGGTGAGCGCCGGCCGCGCCTATGTGCGCCAGCAGCTCAAGGCGACCGAACTCGGCCTGCAGATGCACCCGATGAGCCAGGCGCCGCAGGAATTTGCGGCCATGACGCCCTACTACGAGCAGTTGCATGCGCTCACCGTCGGCAAGGCGGCGAGCGACGAGACGGTGCAGATGTTCTCCCGCATCGGCTACTGCGCCGACACGCAGCACACGCCGCGGCGCGGGGTCGAGGCGATCGTCATCGCCTGACCGGAAGGCGACCGGCGCGGCGACAATCTATCCATGCCCAAAGCCCGCGCCGCCACCGCGCCCAAGGCGCTGCCGCCACGCGCCGCACGCGACCGCGCGGCCACCGAAGCGCGCATCCTCGCCGCCGTCGGCGAAGTGCTGGCGCGCGACGGCTTCGGCGGCATCGGCGTCAACGCCATCGCCAAGCAGGCCGGCGTCGACAAGGTGCTGATCTACCGCTACTTCGGCGGCCTACCCGAACTGCTCGCCACCTGGGGCCAGAGCGGCCAGTTCTGGCCGCGCGTCGATGAGGTCATCGGCGGCGACCCGGCGGCGTTTCACGCGCTGCCCGCGGCCGAGCGCTACGCGCGCTTCATGGACAACTTCATCGACAGCCTGCGCGCGCGCCCGCTGACGCTCGAGATCCTGGCCGCCGAGATCGCCGAACGCAACGAGCTCACCGCGATCCTCGAAACCGAGCGCGAAGCCTGGGGCCGCGAGGCGGCGCGCCTGCTGGGCGACGAGGACTTCGCGCGCCGTCCCGAACTGCTGGGCCTGACCAATCTGTTGATCGCGGGCGTGCAGCACCTGCTGCTGCGCAGCCGCCGCATCCGCGTCTTCGGCGACATCGATATCCGCAGCGACGCCGGCTGGCGGACCCTGAAGGCATCGGTGCGTACGATGGCGACCAGCCTCTTCCGTTGACGATTCACTAACCTCGAAAGTAAACCGACATGATCGACCTCTACACCGCCGCCACGCCCAACGGGCACAAGATCTCGATCGCGCTCGAGGAACTCGCCCTGCCCTACACGTTGCACGTGCTGTCGCTGTCGGCGGGCGATCAAAAGCAGCCGGCCTACCTCACCATCAACCCGAACGGGCGCATCCCGGCCATCGTCGACCGCGCCGAGGGCGACTTCGCGGTCTTCGAGTCGGGCGCGATCCTCGTCTACCTGGCCGAGAAGACCGGCCGCCTGATGCCGAGCGACGTCAAAGGCCGTTCGCGCGTGATGCAGTGGCTGATGTTCCAGATGGGCGGCATCGGCCCGATGATGGGCCAGGCGAACGTGTTCTTCCGCTACTTCCCGGAGAAGATCCAGCCTGCGATCGACCGCTACCAGGGTGAATGCCGGCGCCTCTTTCGCGTACTCGACGGGCAACTCGCGGAGCACGAATTCCTGGCCGGCGACTACTCGATCGCCGACATCGCCAGTTGGGCCTGGGTGCGCACGCACAAGTGGTCCGGGGTCGCCGTCGACGACATGCCGCACCTCAAGCGCTGGCTGGCGGCGATCCGCGCGCGGCCGGCGGTGCTGGCGGGAATCGAGAAGCCGCCTTCCGCGATCAACCTGACCGAGGACGGCGACGAGAAGGCCAAGGCGTTCGCGAAGGAGGCCGGCAAGCTGGTCGAGGTCGGCCAGTCGAAGGAGGGCGGCGTATGAAGCTCTTCGTCTCGCCGCGCGCCCCCAACCCGCGCCGGGTGCTGATGTTCATAGCTGAAAAAGGGCAGGCCGGCATCGAACTCGTCGACATCGACCTCAACGCGAACGAACACAAGGGCGCGGCGTTTCGCGCCAAGAGCGCACTCGCCAAGGTGCCCGCGCTCGAACTCGATGATGGCCGCGTGCTCAGCGAGTCGCGCGCGATCTGCAGCTACCTCGAAGGCCTGGCGCCCGAGCCCAATCTGATGGGCGAGGGTTTCGACGAGCATGCCTTCATCGAGATGGCCGACCGGCGCGTCGAGCTGTACCTGTTCTACGCGCTCGCGAACTTCATCCGCCACACGCACCCGGGGCTGGCGGTACTGGAGCAGCCACAGTTCCCCGAGTTCGGCCGCTCGCAGGGCGAGAAGGGGCGCGAGACGGCGCGCTGGCTCGACGCCGAACTGGCGCGCCAGCCCTACGTCGCCGGAGAGCGCTTCACGATCGCCGACATCACTGCCTTCTGCGCGCTCGAATTCGCGCGCGGGCTGATGAAGTTCCGCCCCGGCGAAGAAGGACTGGCGAACCTGCAGGCCTGGCGTGACAGGATTGCCGAGCGCCCCAGCGCCAAGGTCCAATGAGACCGTCTGACGCGCGGGGCAGCGGCGATGTGGGCTTCGTGTCGACCCAGTGCGCCCACCGATCGACGCGGTGGCTGCCTACGCAGCGCCCTTCCACTCGTAGACGGCGCTGAAGGCAGCGAGGATGCCGAGGATCAGTGCGTGCCCGATCGCGGCCACGAGCGCACCGCGCAACCACGAGACCCAGCGGATACCGTCATAGAACTGCGAAGCCGCCCAGCCGAAGTAGACGTACCAGGCAGCCCAGAACATGAAGGTCTGCCCCGGCGTCGGCTCGGCGCCAGACCCGAGGACCGCAATCGGCATGAGAGCGGTCAACACGACCGCGCGCATGCTCAGTGTGTAGGCCACCAGCACCATGTGTTCCGGCAGCGTCAGACGCGCCTTGCGAAACACCAGCGCGCAGACCGCGCCCAGCAGTGGCAGTTGCACCAGCAGCACCAGGTTGAAATACCGTTGCAGCACCGCAGCCGGGCCGGTCGATACCTCTTGCGTGAGGAGCTGGAAGCCGGAGAGCTGGAGTGCCAGGGCCGTCAGCCCGACCAGCACTGCCAAGGTCGCGAAGGGTCCGTAGTAGCGCCGCCGCTTGCCCTCCACGTATTCGCGCGCGATGCCGCCGGGCCGCGTCAGCAGCGCCCAGGCGAAGACGAGCGGCCCGCGTTCGATGTTCACGAATGCGTGCAGCAGGTCGCGCGTCATGTCGGCCAGCGACAGGCGGGCGGTATCCGTGCGCTGGCTGCATTGCGGGCAGAACCTGGCGGCGGCAGGGATCGCGCCGTCGCAGTTCAGACATCGGTTGGCTGACATGGGCGCCGATGCTACACATCGATGCGGA
>CAIKUF010000316.1 GCA_903830565.1 uncultured bacterium
GCCCGCACCCTGACTCAGGCGTGCGCGCCGGCCAGCACGCGCGCGAAGACCTCGCTGTCGACATTGGCGCCGGAAAGCGTGATACCCACGCTGCGACCGGCCCAGCGCTCGCGCTGTTGTAGCGCGCCGGCCAGCGATGCGGCGCCCGCGCCTTCGGTCACGTTGTGCGTGTCGGCGAACAGCGCGCGCATCGCCGCTGCCACCTCGTCGTCGGTGACGGCGATCACGTCGTCGACCTCGCGCAGGATCACGCCGAGCGCTTCTTCATCGGGAACGCGGCAGGCCATGCCGTCGGCCAGTTGAGTCGTGACCGGCGCCTCGGTAACCCTGCCGGCGCGTACGCTGTCGAGATACGCCGTGGCGTGCGCCGAGACGATGCCGACGATGCGCGTCTTCGCGCCTTGCACGGCGCGCGCGCAGGCGCAGGCGACGATTCCCGAACCCTGTCCTATCGGCACGTACACAACCTCGGGCGCGTCGCCGGCGCTAGCCTCGAAGAACTCCATCCAGTAGCTCGCCACACCGCGCACGAGGTCGGCGTGAAAGCTCGGCACGAAGTGCAGGCCGCGCTCGGAGGCCAGCTCGGCCGCGTGTTCGCGCGACTGCTGGAAGTCGTCGCCGAACTCGATGAGTGTCGCGCCGAGCGCGCGCATCGCGGCGTTCTTCTCGACCGAGTTGCCGTGCGGGACGACGATCGTCGCCTGCACGCCGTGGCTCGCGGCCGCGAGCGCGATCGACTGCCCGTGGTTGCCGCGCGTCGCCGCGATCACACCCTGCAGGTCAGGTTCCCGTCGCATCAGTTCATGCAGATAGACCGCGCCGCCGCGCAACTTGAAGGCGCCCACGCGGGAGTGGTTCTCGTGCTTGACCCAAACCCGCGCGCCGAGGCGCGCGTCGAGCAGCGGCCAGCGCAGCGTCGGCGTGGCCGGCTGCACCGCGGCGACGATGGCGCGCGCGCTGGCAATCTCTTCGGAACCCGGCAGCTTCATGCGTTCTCCCTCAGCGTGACCGTTTGTCTCACAGCAGAACGCTGCCTTCGATGCAGACAACGCTCGCACCGCCGACCCAGACTTCTTCGCCCTGCCGCTCGATGTGGACCCGCCCCGCACGCTCCATCCGCGCGCCCTGAGCTGCGAGGTAGCGCGCGGGCGCCAGTCCAGCCTCGATCAGCCACTGGGCGAGGCCGGCGTTCAGACTGCCCGTCACCGGATCCTCGGCGACGCCGATCGGTGCGGCGAAGGCACGCACTTCGAAGTCGCACTCGCTGCCTGCCGGGTGGGCGCCGATCACGCCGACCTTCGCCAGCGGTTTGAGCGCGGCGTGGTCGGGTTCGAGCGCGAGCACGCTGGCTGCACTGCCCAGCAGCAAGGCGAGCCACTTGGGGCCATTGTCCAGCCACTGCGTGGCAAGCACCTGCGATGCGTCCAAGCCGAGCGCCGCCCGCACCTGTGCCAGCAGCGACGGTTCCACCGCCGAGCGGCGCAAGGGCGGCGCAGCGAACGCCAGGCTCTCGCCGCCCCGCCGCACGCGCACGAGGCCGAGGCCGCATTGCTGAACCACCGTCTCACCGCGCGGCCGCCCGCCCGCGGCGAGCCAGGCGTGGCAACTGCCGAGCGTCGGGTGGCCGGCAAACGGCAGCTCGCCGCCGGGGGTGAAGATGCGCACGCGGTAATCCGCCGCGGGGTCCGTCGGCGGCAAGAGGAAGGTCGTCTCGGACAGATTCGTCCAGCGCGCGAACTGCTGCATCTGTTCGTCGCCAAGGCCCGCGCCGTCGAGCACCACAGCCAGCGGATTGCCGCGATACGGCTCGCTCGTGAAAACATCGACTTGAACGAATGGACGGTTTTTCATCGCGCATGCTCCGACGCAGCGCGGATGGCATCGCCCAGCGCGCCGATGCCGGTCTCGATCTGCTCTGCGTTCGCGGTGACGAATGAGAGCCGCAACGTGCTCGATGGACAGCCCCCAAAGCCGCCGCCTTGCGGCGTCTGTCCCCCCAAGGGGACGCAAGGAAACTTGGGGCGGCCCGGCGTTTCCTTGGGCGCTGTGTCGGCAAAGAACGGCGCACCCGGCACGAAGGCGACGCCGCGCGCGACGGCCAGCGGCAGCAGCTCGACCGCATTCAAGTCGGCGGGCAGGCGCAGCCACAGGAACATGCCGCCGGCCGGGCGGTTCCACAGCACGCCGGGTGGCGTGTGACGCTCCAGCGCGGCGAGCATGGCGTCGCGCTGCGACTTGTAGAGCGCGCGGATGCCCGGCACATGGCGGTCCAGAAAGCCGCCCTGGATCACTTCATAGACGACGCGCTGGTTGAAGCCTGACGAGTGCAGATCGGCCGCCTGCTTGGCCTGCACCAGCTTCGCAAGCAGCGCCGGCGGGGCGACCACGTAGCCCAGGCGCAGCCCCGGCGCCAGCACTTTCGAGAACGAGCCGAGATACACCGTGCCCTCGGGATGGCGGCCGGCCAGGCTCGGCGGCGGCGGCTCGTCGAACCACAGGTCGCCGTAGGGGTTGTCCTCGACCAGCGGCAGCCCGATCGCCGCGGCGCGCTCGCACAGCGCCACGCGCCGCGCTTCGGCGATCATGCGGCCGGTGGGGTTCTGGAAGTTCGGCAGCAGGTAGAAGAAGCGCGCGTCGGCACCATCGGCGTTCGCCGCCTCGGTCATCGCATCGACGCTCGGCCCGTCGTCGTCGCCGGCCACGCCGGCAAAGCGTGGCTCCATGACCGCGAACGCCTGCAGCGCGCCGAGGTAGGTCGGCGCCTCGACGAGCACCGTGCTGCCTTCGTCGATCAGCACTTTGGCCAGCAGGTCCAGCCCCTGCTGCGAGCCGGTGGTCAGCAGCACCTGCGCGGCACCGACGCGCATGCCTTGCTTCGCCAGATCCGCCGCAACCCACTCACGCAGCGGCGCGAAGCCTTCGCTCGCTGCGTACTGCAGCGCTTCGCGCGGGTGGTCGCGCAAGACGCGGTCGCAGGCTTCGCGCACGGCCTCGGCGGGAAAGGTGGCGGGCGACGGCAAGCCGCCGGAGAACGAGATCACGCCCGGCTGCTCGGTCAGTTTGAGGATCTCGCGGATCGCGGACGGCTTCATCGTCGCCGCGCGACGGGCCAGCTTGAAGTGAGGGCCGGTCATCATGCAATCTTGCGATCGACGGGCATTCGCTTGCCCAGGAATACGGTGGCGATCACCGCGAGCGAGAAGACGACGGTTGTTGCATCCAGCGTTTCGCCGAGCAGCGGCACCGCGAACAAGAGGGCGAGGAAGGGCTGCACGAGCTGCACCTGGCTCACGCGCACGGTGCCGCCGAGGGCCAGGCCGCGGTACCAGGCGAAAAAGCCCAGCCACATCGAGAACAAGGTGACATACGCGAAGCCGCCCCAGGCCGAAGGCCGCACCGCGTGCCCCGGCCAAGCCGCGAGCATCACCGGCAGCGTCAGCGGCAGGCTGAGCACGAGCACCCAGCAGATGACGTGCTCGGCGCGCATCTGCGTCGACAGGCGCGCGCCCGCGACGTAGCCCATCGAAGCGCTCGCCACCGCGAGCAGCAGCAGCGCATCGGCGCTGCCCAGGCTGCCGCCGCCCTGACGGACCGCGAACGCGAGCACCAGCGCGCAGCCGGCGATGGCGCACAGCCAGAAGCCCTTGGACGGCCGTTGGCGCAACGACACGGCCGCGGCCAGCGCGGTGGCGAGCGGCAGCACCCCGGTGACGACGGCAGCGTGCATCGCATCGACGTGCCGCAGCGCCAAGCCGAGGAAGAGCGGAAAGCCGACCACCGTGCCGGCGGCGCAGACCGCGAACGACGCCCACTGGCTGCGCCGCGGGCGTGGCGCCGAGGTCAGGGCGAGGTAGGCGACGCTGAGCAAGCCGGCCAGCCCCGCCCGCCCGGCGGTGACGAACAGCGGCGGCAGCTGCGGGTCGACCGCCGGCCCGACGGCCAGGCGCGTCATCGGCAGCGTGAGCGCGAAGATCGTGACGCCGAGCAGCCCGAGCCACAGCCCTTTGGCTTCATTGTTCATCGTGACAGGCCGCAAGGCCGCTGCAGCAGAACTCATGGCGGCGAGTGTAGGCACGGCAAACAGCACAGCGGCAGTACACTTTTGCGACACACACGACGATCTGTATGGATGCCATGGACCATACACATGACGACCACCGCCCCACTTTCCCGCAACGCCGAGACCACGCTGACCGAGCAGCTCGCGGCGCGCTTCACCGACCGCATCCGGCAGCGCCAGCTCGCACCCGGCGCCCGCCTGCCCTCGGTGCGCGAGTGTGCGCGGCGCTTCGGCGTCAGCCCGAGCACGGTGGTTTCGGCGTACGAGCAGTTGCTCGCTCAGGGCCTCGTGGACGCCCGCAAACAGCGCGGCTTCTTCGTGCGCCATGCGGCCGCGACCTCGGCCGTCGGCGCGACGCCGCCGCCCGCGACAGCCGGCGAGACCAGGCGCCAGGCTCCGCTCAGCGCGACCGCGCTGATGCGCGGCATGTTCCAGCCGCCCGGCGTGCAGCCGATGCCGGGGCTGGGCACGCTGCCCATCGAGTGGCTTGATCTGCCCATGCTCGCCAGCGCGCTGCGCCAGGTGAGCAGCGGCGCGCGGCTCGGGCCGCTGGCGCTGCAATACGGCGAGCCGGCCGGCGACAGTCGCCTGCGCCGGGCGCTGGCCGCGCAGCTGGCCGAGCATGGCGTGAAAGCGACGCCAGCGCAGATCGTGACGACCATCGGCGCGACCCAGGGGCTGGACATCGTCACCCGCAGCCTGCTGCGTGCGGGCGACGCGGTGCTGGTCGACGAGCCGGGCTGGCCGGTCGAGTACGCGCGCTTGGCCGCGCTCGGCCTGCGCATGCTGCCGGTGCCGCGCGGCGAAGACGGCCCTGACCTGGCCGTGATGGCGCAACTGCTGCACGAGCACAGGCCGCGCCTGTACGTCACCGTCTCGGTGCTGCACAACCCGACCGGCGCGTCGCTCTCGTTGCCGGTCGCGCACCGCCTGCTCAAGCTGGCGCAGGAGCACGACCTCGCGATCCTCGAGGACGACAGCTACTCGCAACTCGCGCCGGCACATCTGCCGCGGCTGTCGGCTTTGGACGCGCTGGAGCGCACGATCTACGTCTCGGGCTTCTCGAAGATCCTGGCACCGGCGCTGCGCGTCGGCTACATCGCCGCGCCGACCGCGCTCGTCGATCGCTTCGTCGACACCAAGTTGCTCGGCACGCTGACCACCCCGGGCTTGACCGAGCAGACCCTGGCGCATTGCCTGGAGCTGGGTCTGCTTCGTCGGCACGCCGAACGCGTGGCCGTGCGCCTGGACGCGGCCCGCGGGCGTGCCGTCGGCTTGGCCGAGGCCGCGGGCTGCCGCTTCGCCGCCCCGCCGCGCGGCCTCTTCGGCTGGGTCGATGCCGGGGTCGACACCGAACGGCTGGCGCAGGCCATGCTGGGCGACGGCTGGCTGCTCGCACCGGGCACGTTGTTCCACGCCACGCCCCGAGCGACGACGCTAATGCGTATCAACTTCGCGACCACGCAAGAGCCATCGTTCTGGCATGCCCTCACAAATGCGCGCGGCGCGTTGCGCTGACACCGTCAAGCGCGGGACAATGACGCCTTCGCGATCACCTTCGCCGAATGCCTGACTTCGAGCCCACCATCCCGGCCGGCCAGCCGCAGTTGATGCGCGCCAGCAGCTTCCAGCGCTATATGGAGGAATTGGCCCGCGACCCGCGCGACCGCGTGCCGTCGACCCGGCTGTCTTCGCTCGGCGCGTCGTTGACGCAAGACCTGATGCGCTTCGAGCAGGAGGGCCGGGCGACTGACCTGATCGAGGTGCTGGCTGCCGGCGTGCGCCATGCGCGCAGCATCACCGTGCACCTTCGCTACGGCGACAAGGTGTTGCCGCTGACCCTGTTTGCGAAGGAGCGGCTGGCCCATTGCCCGATCGACCCGCGGGTGCTTGTCGAGCAGCGGGTCGACGACCCGCTGACCGTGTTGCAGGTCGAGCCCGCGGTGTTGCGCCCGCCGGGCGATCCTGACAGGGCACTGGTCGGCAATGCGGCGACGTACTACCCGCTGTCGCCGCTGCTGTGGGCGCTGGCCATGTACGGTGCTCGCGCCGAGTTGCTTCCGGAGATCGCGGGCACTGCGGTCTACCGCGTCTCGCCTGAGTTCGACCGCAAGCTGGCCGGCCGCGCGGGGCCGCTGCGCTCGGCCGTGATGCAGCTTCGGCGCGAAGTCGCGAGCCTGCGCCAGATCGAAAGCTGGCCGGGCATGAACCACGAACTGGCGATGCGCCTGCTCAATGCCGTTTACCTGCAGGTCGGGCTGATCATCAGCCGCTCGCACCCGGCCGCGCTGGGCGATTCGTGGTTCGGCGGCATGTGATGCCCGCCGCCGCGCGCGCAAGCGTCAGAGGCAGAGAGTTTTTCGGGCGTGCCCGAGCAGCGCGCCAGAAGGCGCCCGATCGAGGCGCAAAGCACAGCCATAGCCTCCGCTATGGCGAGCATTTGCAAGGACGAGCGGGTGGCTTATGGCGTGATGAGCGGGCACGATCGAAAGACTCTCAGCCTCTCAGGGGGCGCTGAGCGCCTCCCAGCGTTCCAGCGCCACCATCAACTCGTCCTCGATCTGCGCGAAGCGATCCTGGATTTCGATCAGGCGGGCGGCGTCGCTGGCGTAGACCTCGCTCCCCGAAAGCTGCTCGGTCAGATGCCGCTGCTCGGCTTCCAGCGCTTCGATGCGCGCCGGCAGCGCGTCGAGCTCGCGCTGGTCCTTGTAACTGAGCTTGCGAGGCTTGGCCGGCGGTGCAGCGGCCGGCGCGGTCTTCGGCTTGGCCGTCGCCGCCGGCTTGGCCGCCTCGCGCTGCAAGGCTTGCGAACGCGCCTTCTGCTGCACCCAGTCCTCGTAGCCGCCTTCGTATTCGCGCCACAGGCCGGGCGTGCTCTCGCCCTCCCAGGCGATCGTGCTCGTGACCACGTTGTCGAGGAAGCGCCGGTCGTGGCTGACGAGGAACACCGTCCCGGCGTACTTCTGCAGCAGTTCTTCCAGCAGTTCCAGCGTGTCGATATCCAGGTCGTTGGTCGGCTCGTCGAGCACGAGCACGTTCGCCGGCAACGCGAACAGGCGTGCCAGCAAGACCCGGTTGCGCTCGCCGCCGCTCAGCGTGCGCACCGGCGAGTTGGCGCGCTCGGGCGAGAACAGGAAGTCGTTCAGGTAGCTCATCACGTGCTTGCGCGCGCCGCCGATCTCGATCCATTCGCTGCCCGGGCTGATCGTCTCGGCCAGCGTCGCATCGAGGTCGAGTGCGCTGCGCATCTGGTCGAAGTACGCCACTTCGAGCCGAGTCCCGCGGCGCACCGTACCCAGCGTGGGCTCGAGCTCGCCGAGGATGAGCTTGAGCAGGGTGGTCTTGCCGGCGCCATTGGGCCCGATCAGGCCGACGCGGTCGCCGCGCAGGATGGTCGCGGAAAACCCCTTGACGATAAGCTTCTCGCTTCCGCGGTCATGAAAGCTCATGGCCACATCACGCAGTTCGGCGACGATCTTGCCGCTGGCGACGCCGCTGTCGACTTCGAGCCTGACCTGACCGAGCGCGTCGCGCCGTTTCTGGCGCTGCGCGCGCAGCACCTGCAGGCGTTCGATGCGCGCCACGCTGCGCGTGCGCCGCGCCTCGACGCCCTTGCGTATCCACGCCTCTTCCTGCGCCAGCAGCTTGTCGGCACGTGCGTTGGCCAGCGCATCGGAGGCGAGCTGCTCGTCCTTCATGCGCTCATAGGCGCTGAAGTTGCCCGGGTAGCTGCGCAGCACGCCGCGGTCGAGCTCGAGAATGCGCGTGGCCACCGCGTCGAGGAACGCGCGGTCGTGGGTGATCAGCATCAGCGCACCCTTGAAGCCGCGCAACAGCTCTTCCAGCCAGGCGATCGAGTCGAGGTCGAGATGGTTGGTCGGCTCGTCGAGCAGCAACACATCGGGCACCGCGACCAGCGCCTGCGCGAGGGCGACGCGCTTCTTCATGCCGCCCGAGAGCGCGCCGATCGCGCGCTCGCCGTCCAGGTGCAACTGGGCCAGCGTGGTCTGCACGCGCTGCTCCCAGTTCCAGGCGTCCAACGCCTCGATGCGCGTCTGCAAGGCGTCGAGATCGACGCCTTCGGCGTGCTCTTCGTACTGCTGGCGCACGGCGCGCGCCTCGGCCACGCCCTCGGCGACGACGTCGAAGACGCTGGCGTCGGCAGCGAACAAGGGCTCCTGCGCGACGTAGCGTATGCGCAGACCCTGCGTTAGCTGCAACAACCCGTCGTCGGGCTTTTCGAGACCCGCAACGATCTTGAGCAGCGACGACTTGCCCGCGCCGTTGCGCCCGATCAGCCCGAGCCGCTCGCCGTTCTCGAGCGCGAACGCGGCGCCGTCGAGCAGGGCAACGTGGCCGTAGGCGAGCTGCGCGTTGGAGAGGGAGAGGACGGCCATCTTTGGGGGCAGGCAAGCGCGAGCAGGGGTGGAAGGTTGAGCTCTGCAGCGCTACTTTGGAACTTCGGCGCAAAACACAAACAGATCTTTGGTCTCGTACATCTCCGCCCGTTGGCAGGCGTCATACCCGTATTCATCCTTTCGCTTCAGATCGGCGCCATGCCGCCAGAGAAAGTCCGCAGCTTCGGCATTTCTTGAAGTCACCGCTTCGGTCAAGAGCGTCATCCGCTTTGCCGTGGAACCGATCAGAAGGTCGGGGCTGGCACCTGCGTCGATCAGATCTCGCGCAAGATCGTAGCGCTTGAGCAGCAGCGCCGTACTGAGCGGGGCCAGACCGTTCTCGTCAGCCAGATTTGGATCAACTCCCAACTGCAGCAAGACACCCGTGGCCTCGGGCTTGTTTGCGACCGCGTAGAGCAAGGCGGTGGCCCGCCACCTGTCGCGCCCGTTGATGTCCAGCCCCGCGGCCTTGAGCCTCGCAACCCGCACTTCCAGACTCGCCAAGTCACCGTCGCGAACGGCGCAGTGAAACGGCATGGTCGCGCAGTCCAGCGTCGACTTCTCGCGAAGCCTGGCGAAGTTCCTGTTCTCCGTCCACAGATACCACTCGCCGCCCAGATAGCGGACGCCGAATCCCAGCACGACCAAGGCCAAGGCGCCTGCGCCAAGCCGAATGAGCACTCGCTTCATCGAGCAGTCTTCCGCCGAAGTAGCGTCGCAGTTCGGGCGCTCAACGGTCAGGCAGCGACCCTTGCAAGAGCGACTTCGAGCGCATCGACGAACGCCTTCGCCACGTCGAACCCGGTCTGCTGCGTGATTTCCTGAAAGCAGGTCGGGCTGGTGACGTTGATCTCGGTCAGGCAGTCGCCGATCACGTCGAGGCCGACGAGCAGCAGGCCGCGCGCGGCGAGCACCGGGCCCAGCGCTTCGGCAATCTCGCGGTCGCGCGCGCTGAGCGGCTGCGCGACGCCCTTGCCGCCGGCGGCCAGGTTGCCGCGGATCTCGCTGCCTTGCGGAATGCGCGCCAGTGAATACGGCACCGGCACGCCGCCGATGACGAGGATGCGCTTGTCGCCCTGCGCGATCTCGCTGAGGTAGCGCTGCACCATCACCGTCTGCGCGCCGCCGCGGTTGAGCGTCTCGGTGATGCTGCCCAGGTTCAAGCCGTCGGGGCCGACGCGGAAGATGCCCATGCCGCCCATGCCGTCCAGGGGCTTCAAGATGATGTCGCCGTGCTCGGCGTGAAAGCGCTTGATGTCGGCCTCGTCGCGCGTGACCAGCGTCGGCGAGATGAACTGCGGGAACTCGAGGATCGCAAGCTTCTCCGGGTGGTCGCGCAGCGCGCGCGGCTTGTTGAAGACGCGCGCGCCTTCGCACTCGGCCTGCTCCAGCAGGTGCGTCGCGTAGAAGTACTCGCTGTCGAACGGCGGGTCCTTGCGCATCACGACGGCGCCCAGGTCGGCCAGGGCCGCCGCCTGCGACGCGCCGGCGACGTACCAGTCCCGCGCGTCGCCAGTGAGCGTGATCTCGCGCACGTGCGCGGTGACGCGCCCGCCGCGCTGCCAGGTCAGGTCCTGCGGCTCGCAGGCGAGGATGGCGTGGCCGCGCGACGCCGCCTCGCGCATCATCGCGAAGGTCGTGTCCTTGACGATCTTGAAGTGATCGAGCGGATCGGCGATGAACAGCAGTTTCATGATGTGGCCTCGTCGGCTTGGTACCCCGTTTCGTAAATGCGCGCACGCAATGAAATCGATGCGTTTCGGGACAGGGCAAGGCGCAAACCGCAGCGATACCAAGCGGTATCGCGAGGATTTGCAACGCCGCCATGGCCCGAAAGGCGCGATTTCTTGTGTGCGTAC
>CAIKUF010000317.1 GCA_903830565.1 uncultured bacterium
CGAGTTGCCCACCGCGTCGGTCGTGCGTTCGTCGCAAGCGACGCCCGCCCGCCGCCGTGGACAACTCTTCACCGAGGCCAAACCCGCAGGGATCCACTTATCGAAGCCGGTTCGGTGTTCAGACAAGCGGAGCCACCTCTTACACGGTCTCGGCCATCTCGTCGTTTGCACCCTTGCCGACCTTGTCGATCCAGCCCTGGCACGCGGCAGCCATGCAGCTGGCCATCTGTCGCTGCGGAATGGTCAGCATGAAGCCTTCACTGATCTCCAGCTCTTCGCAGAACTCCCGAACGCGCTCTGTGACCTGGGTGTAGAAATTGGCCTCCACACCTGACATGGTTGCCTTGATGACTTTTGGGAGCCGCTCGACTCGGTTCTCCTGGACGTCCCGTTTGAGCGTCCGGGTCACAACCTTCGTCAGTGGGTTGATCCGGTCGAGTTGATCAGCAATCTCGGAGCGTCCTCGCGGGCTCGCCAGGGCTTCGTCGGTGGGTGGATTGGTGCGCAAGAACTCGAGCTGCTCGTTGTCATCGAAGAAGCGCTCGCCCAAAGCGTCGTCCAGTGCCTCGATGAACTCTGCCTGGGTAACCGTGCTGTTCAAAACCCGGTCACGAAGCAAAACGATGGGCGCATTGGCACGGAGGGATTGGTCGAAGGAATACTCGAACGGAAAGGCGTCTTCGTCCAGAAGATGCAGAAGGTTGAACAGGTCCCGGTTGCGAAGCTGAATCGGCGTGGCCGACAGCATGACCATGCTCTGCGTCACGGGCCTCAGAAGCGTGCCGAAGCGGTGCGTTTGGGTCTCCTGGTTTCGGAGGTAATGCGCCTCATCGATCACCACCAGATCGATCAGTGGTTCGTCCAGTTCGGCATCCTCCAAGAAGCGCGCCAGCTTGGCTGTCGCCGACTGCGAAGGCTCGTCTTTGTCGTTCCAGCCCTTCGGAGGCCGCGTCCCTTGCAGACTGGCGATAAGGGCAAAGGCGTCCTGGGGTCGCTGGCGTGCTGCCTCCAGCTTGGTCAGTAGATCCTGGGCGTCGACGATTTCCGCTTGAACACCGAAGCGATCCGACAGCTCTCGCTTCCACTTCTCGCGCAACATGGCTGGACAGATGACTAGCAGGCGTCGCGCGTCCTGCCGCGCCCGCAGTTCAGTCCAGATCAGCCCCGCCTCGATCGTCTTGCCCAGGCCGACTTCGTCAGCAATCAAGATGCCATTGCTCGGGGACTCCAGGAACTGCAATACCGGCTTGAACTGGTAGGCGAGGAACTGGGTATTCGTCGTGTTCAGGCTGTAGATCAGGTTGGCCAACTTGCCGCTGAGCCGGTAGTAGGTGATGGCGCCTCGAAGATCGGATGCTCGGCCGTATCTCCCACGCAGCATTAGGTCGTAGGGTCCGAGGGCCTCCTTCTCGACCTTCTCCAGCGCCCCTGCAAGAACGAACTGCTCATCACCGTCCAGGAAGTTGACCAGCAGCCGAAGGCGATGCGGCGGGCCGTCCGTCTCACTTCCCAGAATGCCTACACGACCGGGATTGGCGATCAGTCGAACCTTGTCACCTGGCTGCATGGCGTCCTTAATGTCTCTGTGCACGAGATCTTGCGTAGTCGAGTCCTTCTGGCAACTTAGAGCAAGTCAAACGCGGTCACGATGCCGAGAAGTTCGGCGCCCTGCGCCGAGACTACCAGCAGTGGCACCTCGTTCAGATTCTTTCTTTCTTGACAAGCTCAGGACTGGATACTTCGCCGCGCAAAGTATCGAAGGGCCGCGCTGACGGTCATGCTGGGCTTCGATACCTCCGCCCGAATGGGTCTTGGGTTCTGTCGCAAGTCTCCGAAAGTTCAGTTGGCTTGCCACTTCAACAATCGGCGTTCGGCCAGGCTCAGCAAGGCGTTGCTGGCCAGGCCAATGAGGCCGAGCAGAACGATACCGGCGAACAGTTCGCTCGCGCGAAAGGCGCGCGCGGCGAGCAGGATCGCCTGCCCGAGGCCCGGCTGCGAGGCGATCATCTCGCCGACCACGCTGACGATCAATGAGACCGTCAGCGACAGCCGCATTCCGGCCAGGATGTCGGGCAGCGCATTGGGCAGGCCGATCTTGAAGACGAAAGCCCAGCGGCCGAGCTGCAGGCAGCGCGAGACTTCGTCAAGGCGCGGCTCGACGGCCGCGAAGCCGTGGATCGTCGCCAGCAGCACCGGCCACACCGCGCCGAAGACGACGACCGACAGCACCATCGCCGGGTTGAGGCCGAAGACCGCGATCGCCAGCGGTAACAGCGCCGATGCCGGCAGCGGGCGCACGAATTCGAGCGTCGGCTGCAGATAGGCGCGCGCCGCCGCCGAGACGCCGATCAAAGCGCCGAGGCCGACACCGACGGCCGAGGCCAGGACCCAGCCCTTGGCCATGCGAAGCGTCGTCGCCAGCGTGAATGCCCACAGCTCGCCGCCGGCCAGGCCTTCTTCGAGGCTGGCCGCGGTCGCCTCGGGCGTCGGCAGGAAGACGCGGCTGATCCAGCCGCCGTGGCTTGCCGCCCACCACAGCGCCACGAAGGCCAGCGCCACGGCCACAGAGCCGAACCAGCCGCTCGCAGACATGCGTGCGTTGCTCATTGGCGCCCCCAAGGCCGCCTCCTTGCGGTGTCCGCCCCCCCGAGGGGGAGCAAGGAAGCTTGGGGCGGCCCGGCGCTTCCTTGAGAAACCGCGCCCATCTTCCTCGCAACCCAGCGCTGCAGCTTGAGCGTAGCGAAGTTGATCGCATAGCCGACGACGCCGATCCAGGCCAGCCAGGCCAGCATCAGCGCCGGGTCCAGGCTTTGCTGCGCGATCATCATCGCGTAACCCATGCCGTTCGGGTTGGCGGCGATCTCGACCGTGACCGCGACCACCAGCGACACGGCAACGCCCATGCGCAGCGCGACGAAGAGGCGAGGCACGATGGCCGGCAGGACGATCTTCACGCCGCGCTGCCACGGCGTGAGGCCGAGCACGTGGCTCAGTTCCAGCAGGCGCGGCTCGACCTGCGCCACCGCCGATTGGGTCAATATCAGCATCGGCCAGAACGACGCGAAGGCGACCACCGAGCTCTCCAGGCGCAGGCCGAAGCCGAACACCAGCATCGCGAGCGGGATCAGCGCGACCGAAGGCACCGGCCTGACCAGTTCGACCGTTAGCATGCTCATCTGCGCGGCGCGTCGCGAGAGGCCGAGCGCCATGCCGAGCGGGATGCCCAGCAGCGCCCCGAGCGCCAGGCCCGAGGCCGCAGCGGCCAGCGTGAACGCCGTCGCCTGCACCAGCGAGCCATCCAGCAACGCGCCGGCAAAGGCGCGCAGCGCGGTCGTCGGCGGCGCGAGCGAATCGCTGCCCGGGGCGATAGAGCGCGCATAGAACTCGAACAGCGCAAGCATGGCGAGCGGGAACCACCACGGGCGCATCCATTGAGCGAGCCTAGACATGGCCGTGCTCGATGAACGCGAACAGCTCGCGCCGCAGGCGCAGGAACTCGGGCTGCTCGCGGGTCGAGAGCTGGTCGCGCGGGCGCGGAATGTCGACCGCGATCATGCGCGCCAGGCTGGGCCGGCCGGGGCCGGGGTTGGCCTGCAGCGCGATCACGCGGTCGCCGAGGTAGATCGCCTCTTCGAGGTCGTGGGTCACGAAGAGCACGGTCAGGCCGTCGTCGCGCACGAGGCGCGCGACTTCGTCCTGCAGGCTCTGGCGCGTCAGCGCGTCGAGCGCGCCGAAGGGCTCGTCCATCATCAAGATCTCGGGCTTGTGCGCCAGGCAGCGCGCGATCTGCACGCGCTGCTGCATGCCGCCGGAAAGCTGGGCCGGGAAGTGGCCGGCGTGGCTCGCGAGCCCGACCTTGGTCAGCACCTCGGCGATGCGCGCGCCCCGCCGATCGGCGGCAACGCCCGCCGCCTCCAGCGCGAGGCTCACGTTGCCCTGCACGGTGCGCCACGGCAGCAGCGCGCGCCCATAGTCCTGGAACACGAAAGCAACTTCTCGCGACGGCTGCGTGACCGGCTGGCCGTTGCGCAGCACGGCACCGGAGCTGGCGTGGACCAAGCCGGTTGCCGCGCGCAGCAAGGTCGTCTTGCCGCAGCCGCTGGCGCCGACGATGCAGACGAACTCGCCGCGCGCAACCTCGAACGTGGTCGGCGACAGAATCTCGCGCCCGCCGAGGTGGATCGCGACGCGGTCGAAGCTGAGCAACCCGGGTGGCGTCATCCGTACCGACGACCCAGGGATCTCAGCATTGACCCCCTCACCCCCGCCCTCTCCCCCGAGTACGTGGGAGAGGGAGTCGCGGGTTCTCCCTCTCCCGCTCGCGGGAGAGGGTTGGGGGCTCGGCGGGGCTTTCGAGCCGCACGCGGCGAGCCCGCCGAGCGGTCCCGGCTTGCAGGCCGGGACGCGCACTGCAAGTGAGGGTGTGGCAATGCCAGCTCACTTGGCGATGAGCTGCGCCAGCTTGAGATCGGTCTTGAGCATCTCCTGCTCCTTCATCAGCGTCACCCAGTAGGCGAGCTGCTTCTCGGAAACAGTCGGCCCCGGCGGCGAGATCTGCGTCTTGGCCAGCACTTCGGGTGGCAGCTTGATGTACTTGCCGATGCTCGCGCGAACGGCGGCGTCGTTCTTCGGTTGCACGATGAACGCGGCCGCTTCGATCACCGCGTCGCGGAAGGCCTTGGTCGCTGCCGGGTTGGCACGCGCCCAGTCGCGCTTGGCGGCATAGAGGATGGTGTGGTTGCCCTCGGGCAGGAAGGTCGAGTAGAACGACGCCACGTAGCCGGCGCCGCTGTCGGTGATGCGGCTCATGAACGGGTCCGCCGTGACGACGGCGTCGAGCGAGCCGCCGCGCAGCAGGTCGCCGTGCTGCGGGAACGAGGCTTCGACGAAGTTGACCTGCTTGTAGTCGACGCCGTTCGCCTTCAGCCAGGCGCGGAAGGTGACGTGCAGGAAGGCGCCGAGGCCGGGCACGCCGATCTTCTTGCCGACGCAGTCCTTGGCCGACTTGATGCCCGAGCCAGCCCGCGCGACGAGGCCGAAGCCGGTGATCGATTTGGACGTCACGCCGCCACCGGCCACGACGACGAGATCCAGCCCGCCGTCCACCGCCTGCAGGAACACCGATGGCGTCGGGCCGCCGATCTGCAGCGAGTCGGACTGCAGCGCTGCCGGTATCGTCGAGTTGAGCGGTATGAACTTGAGCTCGACGTCCAGGTTGCGCTTCTTGAAGTAGCCCTCTTCGGCGGCAACGAAGACCGACGCAAAGTCGGTGACCGCCGTGAAGCCGAACACGATCTTGGTCGTCTGGCTCCAGGCCGGAAGCGCGATGGCGCCGGTGGCGGCGGCGATGCCCGAGAGAACGGTGCGGCGTTTCATGAGAAAGGTCTCCTTGGTCTTGGGGATGCGCAACTGGCCTGGCGGGCCATGGCGAGCGGGACGGGACGCGCGGCCGCGATGCCACCGGCGCTACAGGCGATGACCATGGCCCCGCCCCTTGCACCGCCATGGCAGCGCTCGCGGCCTGAACGTCGATCGGTGGAGTTGTCGCTCAAGTGATGCCGCAGCACGCCGAGTCCGAACGTGCCCCCGCGCGCGACCCGGCAACGGCTGTGACGTGGAGCGCGGCGGGCGGCGTGACCATGGCGATCACTGTAAGTGCATGCAGGTCGGTGACCAGTCGTGCAAACCCCGACCACGAACTGCGAGCGTGTCGTCTCTGCCTGATGCAGATCAAAGTGGTCGGGCGTGCCTCGGCAAGCCCTCCACCCCCGAAAGGTCTAGACTTCGCGCCATGTTCCGCCATCGCAGTCAACTCCGCCGCTGGGCAGCGCAAGTGCTGCTGCTGTGGCTGTTCGGCATCGGTGCCGGGCTGGCGAATGCCTGCTTCGCGGCCGGTGCCGCAGAGGCGCAGGGCCATTGCGATGCGGTGCACGCGGCGCAAGGCGTTCAGCATTCGGAACACGAAAGCGCGCCTGCAAAGACGAACTGCCAGGACTTCTGCGAGAAGTCGACGATCTCGATTCCGCCTCTGAAACTCGCGCTCGACCATGCCGATGCCGGCGCGGTGTCGTTCCCCATGGTCGCGGTGCTCTTCACTGCTGCTGTGGCCGAACCGGCGGAGCGCTGGGTGCCCCGCCCCGATGGCGGTCTCGCACCACCGATCGCGATTGCGTTTCTGCGCCTCGCGCTATAGCGCCTGACACTGGCAGACGGCGCCCGCCGGCCCTGACCAGTGCCTCCCCTGCACGGCCCGCGCTGCCATCGGTAGATGGCTGGCCGCCCTGCACGAGAGCCTGATCCCGCTGCACACCGGCGAGCGGCCCGCTCGATGACACGCGCAAGCCGCGCCGCGTCGACCCCGGCGCGCGACCCACGCAACGATTGCCCGAAAGAACCCATGAACCGCATCGATCTCCAAGCCGCCGCCCTGCGCTGCAGCACGGGCGTCGCCCGCATCCCCACGGCCCGAGGTGCACGCAGGCTGCTGCTCGCCGCCGCGATCGGCGCCTCACTGGCTGGCCCGCTTCAAGCGCAGGACGGAGCCCTCGGCGCCAGCGCGCAAGGCCTGCTCGATTACGCGCGCACGCAGAGCGCGGATGTCGCAGCCATGCGGCAGGAAGCCGACGCCGCGGCGCAGCGCCAGGTCTCGGCCGGCGCGCTGGCCGACCCCGTGCTGCGCGTCGAGCTGATGAACATCAACAACTACGGCAGCGACGCGCCGGCGAGCGTGCTGCCATGGCAGGTCGGCGAAACGCAGTACCGGCTGATGCAGGCGCTTCCCGGCTGGGGCAAGCGCGACCTGCGTCAGGGCGTCGCCGCCGCCGATGCCGCGCAGGCGAGCGCGCGCACCGGGGCGACCTGGGCCGAGATCGCCGCGCGCATCAAGGTGACCTACGCCGACTACTACCGCACGGTGGGAAGCGAACGCCTGACGCGCGAGGTGATCGACCTGATGTCGCGGCTGGAGAAGATCGCGCAGGTGCGCTACGCCGGCGGCCTCGCGGCGCAACAGGATGCGATCCGCGCGCAGCTCGAGCAGACCGCGATGCGCTCCGAGCTGATCGGGCTCGAAAACGACAAGCGCCAGTTGCGCGCCCGGCTGAATGCCTTGCTGGCGCGCGATTGGGCAGCGCCGCTCGCCGAGCCGCAGGTGCTGCGCCCGCTGCCCGATCTCGCCGCCTCCGACGCGGCGCAGCTCGCCGACCGCGCGCGCTCGCGCAACCCGCTCTTGCAGGCCGAACAGGCACGCCTGGCCGGTGCGCAGAAGAACCGAGAGCTGACCTTCGCGAATCGCTATCCGGATTGGCTCTTGGGCGTGCAATCGACACAGGTCGGCTCGCGCCTGACCTCGTACGGCCTGATGCTGGAAGTGAACCTGCCGCTGCAGCAGGAGTCGCGCCGCGCGCAGGAGCGCGAGGCCGAGGCGATGGTCGGCGCCGCGCAGTCGCGCACCGAGGCGCTGGCGAGCCAGTTGCTCGGCGACCTCGCGGCCAACCTCGCCGCCTTCGACGGCGCGCGCCGCACCGAGACCCTGGTCGAGACGCAATTGCTGCCGCAGTCCGAGCTCAGCCTGCGCTCGGCACTTGCAGCGTACGAGAACGGAAAGGTCGATTTCGCGACCGTGCTCGACGCCCAGCGGCAGATCCGCAAGGCGCGCCTGGACCGCCTGAGGGCACAGACCGACGCGCAGATGCGCCTCGCCGAAATCGAACGCATTCTGGGAGAAGACCTGTGAAGACCGCATCGACATTGCTCGTCATCGCCCTCCTCGGGGCCGTCGGCGCAGGCGGCTACTGGCTCGGTACGCGCGCGCCGACGCCGGGCTCGGCAACCGCCACGGTCGCCGCGCCCGCGGCAGCGGCGAGTGCGCAGAGCAAGCTCCTCTACTACCGCAACCCGATGGGCCTGGCGGACACCTCGCCGACGCCGAAGAAGGACTCGATGGGGATGGACTACATCGCCGTCTACGAAGGCGAGGACAGCAGCGCCGCGCCGGGCGCGGCGAACCAGATCCGCATCAGCACCGAGAAGGTCCAGAAGCTCGGCGTGCGCACCGAGGCGGCCAGCCTGCGCCCGCTCGGCAAGGCCGTGCGCGCGGCCGGGCGCATCGAGCCCGACGAGCGGCGCATGTTCGCCATCTCGCCCAAGTTCGAGGGTTATGTCGAGCGCCTGTTCGTCAACGCGACCGGGCAGCCGGTGAGCAAGGGCCAGGCGCTGTTCGAGGTCTACAGCCCCGAGCTCGTCTCGGCGCAGCGCGAGTACCTGATCGCGCTGCAGGGCGTGCAGGCGATGCAAGGCGCCGGCGCCGATGCGCAAGCCGGGATGAAGCAGCTCGCCGAGGCGAGCCTGGCGCGCCTGCGCAACTGGGACCTCTCGCCCGAGCAGGTGAACGCACTCGTGAGAAGCGCCCAGGCGACGCGCACGATCACCTTTCGCTCGCCGATGTCGGGCATCGTCACCGAGAAGAAGGCGCTGCAGGGCATGCGCTTCATGCCCGGCGACGCGCTGTACCAGGTGACCGACCTGTCCTCGGTCTGGGTCGTCGCCGACGTGTTCGAGCAGGACATCGCACAGATCAAGCTCGGCGCCCTCGCCAAGGTCACGATCAACGCCTACCCGCAGCAGGTCTTCGAGGGCCGCATCAGCTATGTCTACCCGACGCTCAAGGCCGAGACGCGCACGGTGGCCGTGCGGGCGGAGCTTCCCAACCCGGGTCAGTTGCTCAAGCCAGGGATGTTCGCGCAGATCGAGCTGCCGGTCGGCGCCAAGGCGCCCGTGCTGACGGTGCCGGATTCGGCGGTGATCGCCACCGGCACGCGCAACATCGTTCTCGTGCAGCTCAAGGAAGGCCGTTTCGAGCCGCGCGAGGTCGAGCTCGGCGCGCGCGGCGAGAATTTCGTCGAGATCGTCAAGGGCATTCGCGAGGGTGAACCCGTCGTCGTTTCGGCCAACTTCCTGATCGACGCCGAGAGCAACCTGAAGGCGGTGCTGGGCGGCCTCGGCGCGAGTGCGGGCGCGGCCAGCAGTGCACAGGGTGGCGCGCCGGCCGCGGTCGGTCACAAGGCCGAGGGAAGCGTCGAGAGCATCGATGCCAAGGACGGCAGCCTCACCATCCACCACGGCGCTATCGCGAGCCTCAAGTGGCCGCCGATGACGATGGAGTTCAAGACCGCCAACGCGGGCTTGCTCGCTGGCCTGAAGGCGGGCCAGACGGTGCGCTTCGAGTTCGTCGAGCGCCAGCCGGGCGAGTACGTCGTGACCGCGATCGCCGCGTCGTCGCCAGCCGGCGCCGGCTCGCAGAGCACACGCTGAGAGCGAGGACGCCATGCTCGCAAGAATCATCCAATGGTCGGGCAAGAACCCGTTCCTCGTCCTGCTCGCGACGCTGTTCGTCGTCATCGGCGGCGTCGTCGCCGTCGCGCGGACGCCGCTAGACGCATTGCCCGATCTGTCGGACGTGCAGGTCATCGTCTACACCGAATACCCCGGCCAGGCGCCGCAGGTTGTCGAGGACCAGGTGACCTACCCGCTGACGACGGCAATGCTCGCGGTCCCGAAGTCCAAGGTCGTGCGCGGCTTCTCGTTCTTCGGCGCGTCCTTCGTCTACATCATCTTCGAGGACGGCACCGACATCTACTGGGCGCGCAGCCGCGTGCTGGAGTACCTGAACTTCGCATCCAGCCGTTTGCCCAAGGGCGTCTCGCCGTCCCTCGGGCCGGATGCCACGGGCGTCGGCTGGGTCTACCAGTACGCCTTGCTGGCGAAGAACAAGACGCTCGCCGAGCTGCGCACGATCCAGGACTGGTACGTGCGCTACCAGTTGACCAAGGCACCGGGCGTTGCCGAAGTGGCGTCGCTCGGCGGCTTCGTGCAGACCTACCAGGTCACGGTCGACCCGCTCAAGCTGCGCAGCTACGGCATCCCGCTCGCCAAGGTGTCGCAGGTGATCCGCGATTCGAACCGCGACGTCGGCGGGCGTGTCGTCGAGATGGCCGAGACCGAGTACATGGTGCGCGGCATGGGCTATCTGCGCGGCAAGGGCGACATCGAGATGCTGGTCGTCAAGAGCGAGGGCGGAACGCCGGTGCTGATCCGCGACATCGCGCGCGTCGAGCTGGCGCCCGACGAGCGGCGCGGGCTCTCCGAGCTGAACGGCGAGGGCGAGGTCGTGTCGGGCATCGCGATGGCACGCTTCGGCCAGAACGCGCTCGAAGTGATCGGCAACCTGAAGGACAAGGTCGCCGAGATCTCGGCCGGCCTGCCCGAAGGCGTCAGCATCGAGGCCGTCTACGACCGCTCGGACCTGATCCACCGCGCCATTGCTAACCTCGAACGTACGCTTACCGAGGAGAGCCTGATCGTCGCCATCGTCTGCGTCGTCTTCCTGATGCACGTGCGCTCGGCGCTGGTCGCAATCGTGATGCTGCCGGTGGGCATTCTGATTGCGTTCATCGCGATGCACCTGCTCGGCATGAACTCGAATCTGATGAGCCTCGGCGGCATCGCGATCGCGGTCGGGGCGATGGTGGACGCGGCGATCGTGATGATCGAGAACGCGCACAAGCACCTCGAACGGCTGGACCGCGAAGTGCCCGGGCACACGGCGAAGCAGCGCGCCGACGCGATGCTGGCCGCGTGCAAGGAAGTCGGGCCTGCCCTCTTCTTCTCGCTGCTGATCATCACCGTCTCGTTCCTGCCGGTGTTCACGCTCGAATCGCAGGAAGGGCGGCTGTTCTCGCCGCTGGCCTACACCAAGACCTTCGCGATGGCGGGGGCGGCGCTGCTGTCGGTGACGCTGGTGCCGGTGCTGATGATGCTGTTCATCCGCGGCCGCATCATGCCGGAGGCGAAGAACCCGCTGAACCGCTTTCTGATCTGGGTCTATCGGCCGATCATCGCCGCGGTGATGCGCTGGAAGAAGCTGACCATCGTGCTTGCGCTCATCGTGATGGCGGCGACGTACTACCCGGCTTCGCAGCTCGGCAGCGAATTCATGCCGACGCTGAACGAAGGCACGCTGCTCTACATGCCGGCGTCGCTGCCCGGCATGTCGATCACCAAGGCCGCCGAGGTCTTGCAGACGCAGGACAAGATCATCAAGAGCTTCCCCGAGGTGAGCTCGGTCTACGGCAAGGCCGGCCGCGCCAACACCGCAACCGACCCGGCACCGACCGAGATGTTCGAGACCGTCATCAACCTCAAGCCGCAAACCGAATGGCGGCCCGGAATGACGACCGACAAGCTGATTGCCGAGATGGACAAGGCGCTGCAGTTCCCGGGCATCTCGAACGCCTGGACGATGCCGATCAAGGCGCGCATCGACATGCTCTCGACGGGCATCCGCACGCCGATCGGCATCAAGGTCTTCGGCAAGGACCTCGGCGAGATGGAGAGGCTGGCAAAGGAGATCGAGTCCGTCGTCAAGAGGGTGCCGGGCACCACCTCGGCGTTCGCCGAACGCCTGACCGGCGGCAGCTACCTCAACATCGAACCCGACCGCGAGCAGCTTGCGCGCTACGGGCTGTCGATCGGCGAGTTGCTGGACGTCGTCGGCACCGCGCTCGGCGGCGAGATGGTGACGACCACCGTCGAAGGCCGCGAGCGCTTCGCGGTGACGGTGCGCTACCCGCGCGAGCTGCGCAGCTACCCCGAGCAGATCGAGCGCGAGGTGCTGGTGCCGACGATGAACGGCGCGATGGTCCCGCTCGGCCAGGTGGCCAAGGTCGTCGTCGCCCGCGGTACGCCGGGCATACGGACCGAGAACGCGCTGCTCTCGGCCTACATCTTCGTCGACATCCGCGACAGAGACATCGGCGGCTACGTCGCCGACGCGCGCAAGGCGGTGGCCGATCAGGTCAAGTTCCCGCCCGGCTACTACATCACCTGGAGCGGCCAGTTCGAGTACATGGAGCGCGCGGTGCAGAAGATGAAGGTCGTGCTCCCGGTCACGCTGCTGACGATCTTCCTGCTGCTGTACCTCAACTTCAGGCGCCTGACCGAGACCTTCATCGTCATGCTGTCGGTGCCGTTCGCGCTCGTCGGCGGCGTGTGGCTGATGTGGTGGCTGGGCTACAACCTGTCGGTCGCGGTCGCGGTCGGCTTCATCGCGCTTGCCGGCGTCGCCGCCGAGACCGGCGTCGTGATGCTGATCTACCTCGATCACGCGTGGGCCGAGGCGCAGCAGCGTTGCCGTAGCGAAGGCCGCGCACCCGGCGCCGCCGATCTGTACGGCGCGGTGATGGAAGGCGCGGTCGAGCGCGTGCGGCCGAAGATGATGACCGTCGTCGCGATCATGGCCGGCCTGCTGCCGATCATGTGGGGCACCGGCACCGGCTCGGAGGTGATGAGCCGCATCGCCGCGCCGATGGTCGGCGGGATGATCTCGTCAACCGTGCTGACGCTGTGCGTGATCCCGGCGCTCTATGCGCTCATCAAACAGTGGCAATTGCGCCGCGCGATGGACGCGGACGGCGCAGCGCAAGCCCGCGCCTCCGCTGCCGCCGAAGCGCACGGCGAATCACGTCACGACGCTCCCGAACTGTCACCCAAGGAAGGCACGACATGAACACGCTTCACTGCGCCCCGCTGATCGCGATCGCCCTCGCCTTGCCGGCCATGGCCCAGCAGAAGGCCGACGATCACGCGATGCACCACCCGGCGGCCAGCGCGCCGGCGGCGGCGAGCATGACCGATGGCGAGGTCCGCAAGATCGACAAGGCGGCAGGCACGATCACCATTCAGCACGGCGAGATCAAGAACCTCGGCATGCCGCCGATGACGATGGTCTTCAAGGCCAAGAAAGTTGCGCTGCTGGACAAGTTCAAAGTCGGCGACAAGGTTCGCTTCGCCGCCGAGATGTCGGCGGCCGGCGCCTTGATGGTCACCGACATCCAGCCGGCGAAGGTGGGATCCTGATAGCGAACTGCGGTCATTCGATTGGATGACGCAGCCTCTGCGATCATTGGGCTGGTCGGACCTCCGTTCGCCGAACGGTCCCTCATCAAGACATCGCTCTGACGGTAACCCTTCAGGAGAGTCACTATGAAAGCGCGCAACGCCATCAAATCATTGACTTCCGCGATGGCTGTCGTCTCGTGCCTGGGATCGGCCTTTGCGCAACAGGTCAACGGTACGCTGGGGTCACCCACCGCCACCACGACCACGGGAGGAAAGCAGCTTCCGCTGCCCGATCCGAAGTTCGGCGGCGAGATCAAGGAAAAGTCCTCGGAGTCCAAAGCCTGGTGGCCGCCTCGCGTCGCGCCACCCAAGGGCGCGCCCAACGTGCTCTTGATCATGACCGACGACAGCGGTTTCGGCGCACCCGGCACCTTCGGCGGCGTCGTGCCGACACCTGCCATGGATCGCATCGCGAAGAGCGGTGTGCGCTACACGAATTTTCACTCCACGTCGCTGTGCTCGCCCTCGCGCGCCGCGCTGATCACCGGGCGCAACCACCACGTGGCCGGCTTCGGTGTGGTGGGCGAGATCGCGACCGGGTTCCCCGGCTACGACTCGGTCATCCGCAAGGAGAACGGCACCATCGGCGCCATCTTGCGCGACAACGGCTACGCGACCTCATGGTTCGGCAAGAACCACAACACGCCCTTTTATCAGGCGACGCAGGCCGGCCCGTTCGATCAATGGCCCACCGGCATGGGCTTCGAATACTTCTACGGCTTCGTCGGCGGCGACGCCAGCCAGTGGCAGCCCAACCTGTACCGCAACACCACCGCGATCTACCCCTTCGAAGGCAAGCCGGGCTGGAACCTGACCACGGCGATGGCCGACGAAGCGATCCAGTACATGAAGCAGATCAAGGCGGTCGCGCCCGAAAAACCGTTCCTGGTCTATTACGTTCCCGGCGGCACGCATTCGCCGCACCACCCGACGCCGGAGTGGATCAAGAAGATCGGCGACATGCACCTGTTCGACCAGGGCTGGAACAAGATCCGGAAAACCATCTTCGCCAACCAGAAGCGGCTGGGCATCATGCCCGCGAACGCGCAACTGACCCCCTGGCCGAAAGAATTGCCGCAATGGGATTCGCTCGGGTTCGTCGAGAAGAAGCTGTTCATCAAGCAGGCCGACGTCTTCGGCGCCTACCTCGCGTACACCGACCACGAGATCGGCCGCGTCATCCAGGCGGTCGAGGACATGGGCCAGCTCGACAACACGCTGATCATCTACATCGCCGGCGACAACGGCGCGAGCCCGGAAGGCATGCTGAGCGGAACGCCGAACGAGTTCACGACCTTCAACGGTGTTCCGGTGCCGGTCGATGCGCAGATGCTCTGGTATCCGTTCTGGGGCTCGGACAAGACTTTCCCGCACTTCGCGGCGCCCTGGGCCTGGGCCATGGACACGCCGTTCAAGTGGACCAAGCAGGTCGCGTCGCACTACGGCGGCACGGCGCAGGGCGTGGCGATGTCGTGGCCGGGTCACATCAACGACGCGGGCGGGATCCGGCGTCAGTTCCACCACCTGATCGACATCGTGCCGACCATCTTGGAAGCAACCGGCATCCCGGCGCCGGAGACGATCAACGGCGTCAAGCAGCGCGCCATGGATGGCGTGAGCATGGCCTACACCTGGGACAAAGCGAGCGGCAACGCGCCGAGCCGGCACACGACGCAGTATTTCGAGATGCTCGGTAATCGCGCGATCTACCGCGACGGCTGGATCGCGGCAACGAGCCCGGCGACGCTACCGTGGGAGCTGAGCACCAAACCGGCGCCCGACGTGATCACCGGCTACCAGTGGGAGCTCTACAACGTGGGTTCCCTTCAAACGGCGGACCCCACCGAGTCGAACGATCTTGCGGCGACGATGCCGGACAAGCTCAAGCAGATGCAGGAACTGTTCTATGCCGAGGCGGCAAAGCACGACGTGCTGCCGCTGGACAACACCTCGCTGTCGCGCTGGAACGCGCCGAAGCCCAACCTCACCGGCGGAAGAACGGTCTTCACCTACTCAGGGCCGCTGACCGGAATCCCCAACAGTGGTGCGCCGAGCATTCTGAACAAGGCGTACACGATCACCGCTGAGGTCACGATCCCCAAAGGGGGCGCGCAAGGCATGATCGTCACCGATGGCGGGCGCTTCGGCGGCTACGGGCTCTTCCTGAGCAAGGGTGTCGGGGGCGTGGGTCGCGGCAAGCCCGTGTTTCTCTACAACCTGCTCAATCTCAAGCGCACGGTGTGGGCGGGGCCCGAGCTGGGCGCCGGCAAGCACAGCATCGTCTTCGACTACAAGCCGGGCGCCCCCGGCCTGGGCAAGGGCGGGACGGGCGTGCTCTACGTCGACGGCAAGGCAGTGGCCACGAACTCGATGGAACACAGCACGCCGATCACGTTTCCGGAGGACGAGACCTTCGACATCGGCAGCGACACGCGCACGGGAGTCGCGATGGTCGAGTATCGCTACGAAGTTCCATTCAAGTTTACCGGCACGATCGCCAAGCTCACCTTCGACCTCGGGCCGGAACGGGTGACGGCCGAGGAACGCGAGCAGATGAAGAAGACCGTCGCCCGGGCGCGGGACTAGTGGCCTGTAACAGTGAAATGGGAGTGGAAGAACGTGCGAGACGGGGTGCGATGCAAGGCGCGACGCGCAGCGATGCCCGTAGGCATCGCGAGCATTCGCAACGCTGCAGCGTGCGCCGTATCGCGCGGACGGCCACTTCCGATTTCACTGTTATAGGCCACTAGGCCGTGATGGTTGCCAGGAGAGGCGCGCTTGTACTCGCTGCGGTCGGCGAAACAGCGACCGGCGTTGCGCTGCTGCTGGCGCCGTCGCTGGTCGGGCAGTGGCTGCTCGGGGCAGAGCTGACCGGCGTCGCCGTGACCATTGCGCGCGTCGCCGGGATCGCGCTGATCGGTCTGGGTGTCGCCTGCTGGCCGGGCACGCCGCTGCTCGGCATGTTGACCTACAGCGCGGCAGTCGCTCTGTATCTTGCCTACATCGGCCTGGCGGGCGGCTCGAGCGGAGTGCTGCTGTGGCCTGCGGTCGTTCTGCACGCAGTCGTGACCGTACTGCTGGCGCGCAGGATGGCGCGCGCCAAGGCGTCGTAGAGAGACCGGCCACGCCGGTCTGATCCGCGAACGCCGCGCAGCGCGGACTCAGCGCGCCGGGAACATGTCGCTGATCTGACGCAGCGCCGACGGGTCTTCGATGGTCGTCAGGTCGCCCGGGTCGCGGCCTTCGCAGACGGCCTGGATGGCGCGCCGCAACAGCTTGCCCGAGCGCGTCTTCGGCAACACCGAGACGAAGCGCACCCGCGACGGCCGCGCCACCGCGCCCAGCGTCTGGTCGACGAGCTTCATGATCTCGCCTTCGAGCTTCATGCGCCCGGCCTCTTCGGCGAGCGCGCTCGTGTCCTTGGCAATGACGAAGGCCATCGCGACCTGGCCCTTGAGCGGGTCGGCGACGCCGACCACCGCCACCTCGGCAACGTTGGCGTGGCCCGAGATGCTCTCCTCGATCTCGCGCGTGCCCAGGCGATGCCCGGCGACGTTGATCACGTCGTCGGTGCGGCCGAGGATGAAGAAGTAGCCGTCCTCGTCGCGCACCGCCCAGTCGAAGGTGGAGTAGACCTGCCGCCCGGGAACGGTCTTCCAATACGTGTCGACGAAGCGTGCGTCGTCGCGCCACACGGTCTGCATGCAGCCCGGCGGCAGCGGGCCCTGGATGGCGACGACGCCCTTCTGATGCGCGCCCTTCATCTCTTCGCCGGTGGTCTCGTCGAGCAGCCGGATGTCGTAGCCGTACATCGGCAGGCCGGGGCTGCCGAACTTGCTCGGCAGCTTCTGCACGCCATTGGCGAGGGCGAGGATGGGCCAGCCCGATTCGGTCTGCCAGTAGTTGTCGATGATCGGCCGCCCGAGCGCGCCCGCAATCCACTGCGCCGTCGGCTCGTCCAGCGGCTCGCCGGCGAGGAACAGTGCACGCAGCGAATCGAGCTTGTAGCGCGTGAGTTGCGCCGGGTCCTGCTTCTTGAGCACGCGCACGGCCGTCGGCGCGCTGAACATCGCGGTGACCTTGTACTTCTCGACCAGGCTCCACCAGATGCCGGCGTCGGGCCGCGTCGGCAGGCCTTCGTAGAGGATGGTCGCCATACCGGCGATGAGCGGCCCGTAGACGATGTAGCTGTGGCCGACGACCCAGCCGATGTCGCTGGTGGAGAAGTAGGTCTCGCCGGCGTTGCCGCAGAAGATGTGCTTCATGCTCGCCGCCAGCGCCACCGTGTAGCCGCCGGTGTCGCGCTGCACGCCCTTGGGCTTGCCGGTCGTGCCGCTGGTGGAGAGCGTGGAACTCGGGTGCGTGGACTCGACCCACACGCAGGGCACGACCGTGTCCTTGTGCTGCTCGCGCAGCGCCGCGTAATCGACGTCCCGGCCCGCGACGCGCTCGAACGCCGCGAGGCCGCGGTCGATCATCAGCACCTTGGCCGGCTTGCTGCGCGCGAGGCGGATCGCCTCGTCGAGCAGGCCCTTGTAGGGCACGACCTTGCCGCTGCGGCTGCCGGCGTCGGCGCTGACGATCACGCTCGGCTCGGCGTCGTCGATGCG
>CAIKUF010000318.1 GCA_903830565.1 uncultured bacterium
GCTTCTACCCGATGACGGCGTTCAATTCAGTGCTCGGCCTGGCTATAGACGCCCTGCCACCAACCTACGAGCAGTTGTATTCCGGGATGTGGGTTCATCCGCGCGTGTGACGGTTTGGCAAGCAACCGGATAGGCATGGTTTAGACGACAAATCCACCTTCCGGATGATCGCATGACCACGGCATCTTGGCTTCGCCCTTGACCAGCGGCGTTGCCGCAACCGGTGGGCTCGCAGGCACGGTCTTGGGCGCGCAGTCGATCGTTGCCCGCGTCGGGGCCGCCGGGTCGTGCGATGCGTAGAGTGAGTTCCGGCGTTTGACCATTCGTGGACGACGACGGCCGTGTGTCTGGGTGGCTCGCAAGCGACCGCTTTTGTCGGGCACCAGCTTGAAGCGGCGCGCTCGCAACCTCGGCCGCTCGGGGGGAAAATGCCCCGGAGGGCATGCCCGGCCGCAGATGGGCCAGCAGTGGCTCGCATACCGACCACTCGCTGGCACGGTAGGGCCCAGGTTGGCCGCCAGGATCGCATGGGTGATGCACTCCACCAGCACGGCGCACTGGGCCTGTGGGTCGCCGGCCACGCCGGTGCGGCTGCCGGGAGGGTGACAGGGTCAGGTCTTGAATATAAACCCCCAAAACCTGACTACGAATCTCTCTCCGCCCTCGCGATCAGTTGGCTCACGCGCGCCACCGACAGCCCAAGCTCGCGCGCTATCGCGGTCATGGTCAGGCCGCCGTCTCGGTGCGCGTGCAGCAGCGCCGCTTCGCGAGTCGGCTGGCTAGCCAACCAGTGGCGCAGATCGCGTGACGCGCTTCGCTGTACCTTCGGCACTTCCCGGCTGGCCGCGCGTCGGTGGTCGCCCAGCGCCTGCATCTGGGCGACGAAGCGTTCGTCGCCCAGATAGATCTGCCGGTTCAGGCCGTGCTCCCAAGGAGACTCCTCGGGAGCGCTGGTCACGAGTTCGGCGTAGCGCCGGGCGGCCTGCCGACGGTCGGCCACTGAGTCTGCCGTGCGGCCAAGCAAGAAGGCGTGCAGCCCGGCCGTGTCCAGCCACGCGGGGGATTCGGCCTCGCCGACATGCGCGCGATAGCTCGACCACGGCCAAGCTCCCACGGAGCCAACCATCCCGGCGCGCACTGGGTTGAGTTCGACGTAGCGGCAGACCTCGAGCAAATAGGTCTCGCGGTCGACCAGGATCGCCTTGAAACGGCCCTGGAACAGGTGACCGACCTTGCCGTGCCTGCGGTTGTAGTCCTGCGTGTAGACGCCGTTCGCGTGGCGCATCAACAGCGACAAGTTGGCCTGGCGGGTATAGACGACCAAGTGATAGTGGTTTCCCATCAGGCAGTAAGCGAGCATCTGGGCATCGAAGCGCGCCAAGCCCAGGGCCAGCACGTCCAGGAAGCCCTGGCGATCCGCGTCGTCCTCGAAGATGGCCTCGCGACGGTCGCCGCGCGACGTGACGTGGTAGACGGCGCCGGGGAATTCGATGCGTAGCGGGCGGGCCATGGGGTGAGGATAGCGGGCGGGGGTTTAAAGTCAAGACCTGACCCTATCCAAGGTGCCCGAGTTTCTCATACAGCGTGGCGCGCGAGATGCCCAGCAAGCGCGACGCGGCGAGCTTGTTGCCGCGCGTGAAGGCCAGCGCTTCGCGGATGCTGCTGGCCTCGAGTTCGGCGATTGCCTGCGGCAGCGGCTTGATGACGCTGGCCTCCTCGGACTGCAAGGCGGCCAACGGAGTCGCGGGCAACGCGGGTTCACTGCTCGGAGTCGCAGCCGGCGAAGCCGCCTCCATCGGCGACCTGCGAGCGACCGGCGCGGACGTGAAATGCGCCGCCGTCAACACGAGGTCGTCGGTCATCAGCGTCGCCTGTTCGAGCGCATTGCGAAGCTCGCGGATGTTGCCCGGCCAGGGCTGAGCGGCAAGGTAGTCCAGCGCATCGGCGGCCAGGCTCTTGTGCGCGAGGCCGCTGCGGCGCGAGATGTCGTCGGCGAGCGCCTCGACCAATGCCTCCAGGTCGGCCAGGCGTTCGCGCAGCGTGGGCAGGCGGATCGGCAGCACGCTCAGGCGGTAGTAGAGGTCGGCGCGAAAGCTGCCCGCGGCGACCATGGCCTGCAGATCGCGGCTGGTCGCGGCGACGATGCGCACGTCGATGTGCTGCACCTGATTGCTGCCCAGCGGCTCGACCTCCTGCTCCTGCAGCACGCGCAGCAGCTTGGCCTGCAGGGCGAGCGGCATGTCGCCGATCTCGTCGAGAAACAGCGTGCCGCCATCGGCCAGCTTGAACTTGCCATCACGCCCCTTGCGCTCGGCACCGGTGTAGGCGCCGGGGGCGACGCCGAAGAACTCGGCCTCGAGCAGTGTGTCTGGCACGGCTGCGATGTTGACGCCGACGAACGTCCGCGCGGCGCGCGCGCTCGCGGCGTGGATGCCGTGCGCGAGCAACTCCTTGCCGGTGCCGGTCTCGCCCAGCAGCAGCACCGCGGCGTCGGTCGACGCGGCGCGGCGCGCCTGGCGCTTGACCTCGATCGCCGCTGGGCTGGCGCCGATGAAGCTTGCGATCGTGTGCTTCGGCCGCCGGTGCGCGGCGAGTTGCGAACGCGCCGCGTCGAGCTCGCGCTGCAGGCGGCCGAACTTGCCGATCAGCGGCTGCATCGTCGTCTCCGGATGGTCCAGCAACACGAGGCCGAGGGCGCCGATGACCTCGCCCGCAGCATCGCGCAGCGGTAGCCGGCTGACGAGGAAGGTGCCAGCCTGATTGGTCAGCAGATCGACGAGGATGGCCTGCCCGCTGTCGATCACCTGCGCCATCAGCGAGTTCGGCACCACCTCTTCGACGCGGCGGCCGACGAACTCGCTCTCGGCACGGCCGAGCGCCGGCAGGAAGCGCTTGTAGCCGTCGCTGATCCAGACCACGCGGTGCTCGCGGTCGACGACCATCATGCCCATCGCCGAGCGCGCAAAGCTGTCGAACATGCTGCGCGCGGCGAGCGCGAGCATGCCGTCGGCGTCGGCCGGCAGCGTGATCGGCAGGGCTTCGCGCGCCCCGCCGGGCGGTGAGTGGGCGTCGACGACCATCAGTGCGCTTTCATCGGCATGGATCAAGGCGGGACTTTAAGCCCACGGCCGGGCGCCATCGGGCATCGCGTGGCAGAGTATGTCGCTGAAGACGCAACGAAGAGGCCCAAATGAAGTCACTCGGCAAGAAGCCCGACGGGTTGCGGCTCGAACGCATCAAGGCCTCGCAGCTGTGGGCCGGCGAGTCGTTCCGCAACATCCATCCGGTGCTGCCGGGCCTGCGCGACCTTGGCGCGCCGCGGCCGACTCTGACCGAGTTCCTGTGCGGCGGCAACCGCCGCGTGCCGCTTGGGCCGCTGCCGGCTGTGAGCCCGCTCGAGGGTTGGCGCCGCCCGCCGACGAGCGGCCTGCGCGCCACCTGGCTCGGCCATTCGACGGTGCTGATCAAGATCGACGGCATGCGCGTCCTGACCGACCCCGTGTGGGGGCCTCGCGCGTCACCGTCTAGCGTGGCCGGCCCCAAGCGCTTCCAGCCGGTGCCGGTCGCGCTGCGCGCGCTGCCGCCCATCGACGCCGTGCTGATCTCGCACGACCACTACGACCATCTCGACTACCCGAGCATCCGCGAACTCGCGAAGCAGCAAGTGCCCTTCGTCACCTCGCTCGGCGTCGGCGCGCACCTGCAAGCCTGGGGCGTGGCGCCGGAGCGCATCACCGAGCTCGACTGGTGGGAATCGCACACACTGCATAACGGCAAGAAAGCGTTGACGGTGACCGCCGCGCCTTCGCAGCACTTCTCGGGCCGTGGCCTGCGCGACCGCAACGCGACGCTGTGGTCTTCGCTCGTCGTGCGCACGGAACGGCACGCGGTGTTCTTCAGCGGAGACACCGGCCTCACGACCGAGTACCGGACGATCCGCGAGCGGCTCGGGCCGTTCGATCTGGTGATGCTCGAAGTCGGTGCTTTCCAGCCCTCGTGGGGCGACATCCACCTCGGCCCGGAGAACGCGCTCAAGGCGCACGGCCTGCTCGGCGGCGGCGCGTTCCTGCCGGTGCACTGGGGCACGTTCAGCCTGGCCATGCACGCCTGGGACGAGCCCGCCGAGACGCTGTTCGCGCTCGGCGAGCGGGCCAACGCAACTTGTGATGCCCATGCTCGGCGAGCCGGTCGAACCCACGCATGACGCGCGCGTCATTCCGTGGTGGCGCGCGGCCGATGCTCGTCCGGTGGGCCGCGAAGCGGCAGCGGAAGCGCCGCCGTTGACGCTGCCCAAGACCATGCCATGGCCGATCGACTAAGAACCTATCCGCAAATAGGATGGCCCTGCGTTGTGACGACAAAGCGATGGATGCAAGGCGCAAGCCGCCGCCCAGGGTCGGCCCCTGGGCAAGGCTTGCAACGCCGCAGACGCGCTTTGTCGTCGCAACCCCTCGGGCCGGCGCCGGATCGGGCACAGGCGGGTGTCGCGAGCCGCTTGTGGTGGGCGGCACCACGGCGCGCCTCGCTCCTACGCCTGTGCCCAATCCGGCACCGGCGCAGGGCCGTCCTATTTGCGGATAGGTTCTAAACCTCAGCGTTAGACAATCCACGGAGATTCCCATGAAGGCTTTGCTGTGCCGGGCATTCGGCCCGATCGAGACGCTGCGCGTCGAAGAAGTGCCCTCGCCCGTTCCCGGCGCGGGCAAGGTGCTGATCGACGTGAAGGCGGCGGCCATCAACTTCCCCGACGCGCTCGTCGTGCAGGGGCTGTACCAGGCCAAGCCCGAACTGCCGTTCTCGCCCGGCTCCGAGCTGGCCGGCGTGGTGCTCGCGGTCGGCGAAGGCGTCACCCGCGTCAAGGCCGGCGACCGCGTGATCGCCTCGGTGCCCTGCGGCGCCTTCGCCGAGGAGTGCGTGGCCGATGCGGCGCAGGTGATGCCGCTGCTGCCGGGCATGGACTTCGACCTCGGCGCGGCCTTCGTGCTGACCTACGGCACCTCGCTGCACGCGCTGCAGACCATCGGCAAGCTGCAAACCGGCGAGACGCTGCTCGTCCTCGGCGCGGCGGGCGGCGTCGGCATTGCGGCGATCGAGATCGCAAAGGCGATGGGCGCGCGCGTGATCGCCGCCGCGTCGAGCGCCGAGAAGCTCGCGCTGTGCCGCCAGGTCGGCGCCGACGAGACGATCAACTACGCCGAGGAAGACTTGCGCAAGCGCGTCGATGCGCTGACCGGCGGCAAGGGCGCCGACATGGTCTACGACCCGGTAGGCGGCGCCTACGCCGAGGCCGCGCTGCGCGCGACGGCCTGGCGCGGACGCTACCTGGTGATCGGGTTCGCGGCGGGCGATATCCCGAAGATCCCGCTCAACCTCGCACTGCTCAAGGAACGCGCCATCCTCGGCGTGTTCTGGGGCGACTCGGTGCGCCGCGACCCGGCCTCGCACTTCGTCAACATGAAGCAGCTCGCCGCCTGGTTCGCCAAGGGCAAGGTGCGGCCGGTGATCAGCGAGCGCATCCCGCTCGCCGAAGCCGGCGCCGCGATCAAGCGCCTGGCGAGCCGGCAGGGCATGGGCAAGCTGGTCGTCTTGCCCGAGGCCTAGCCCAAGTTTGTCATTTGGCACTACGACCCCCAATGGAATCAATGACTTAGGTGGGTTTGGCGGCGCGTATGGCACTACTTTTGTGTAGTGCGGCGTCGCAGATTGCCCGACCTTGAGATCGCGTCAGAGCCTGTGAACATTTGACGGCACGAATACTGCATGTGTTTTCGCATGACCAGCATCACAATCGAAGCGAGCCCGAATGGGCACACCGGGGCCCTGTTCGAGGGCCTGACTGTTCCTGCGGACAGCGCTGCTGTGCTCAAGCGCGGGACACCCAAGGGTGCGCCGCGGGTGCAGAGTGCGGTACGCAACCAAGTCGAGCTGCGGGCCTGCGATCTTGACGCTTGCCTGCCCGCCGATCACCAGGCGCGGGCCGTTTGGGCCTTCGTGCAGTCGCTCGACCTTCAAGAGTTGTACGCGCTGATCCGTGCCGTCCAGGGCGGTGTCGGGCGCGCGCCGATCGATCCGGCCATTCTGATGAGCCTGTGGTTGTACGCGACGCTGGACGGTGTGGGTTCGGCACGCGAACTCGACCGGCTGTGCCAGAGCGAGGATGCCTACCGCTGGCTGTGCGGCGGGGTGGGCGTGAACCACCACACGCTGGGCGACTTTCGGGTCGAGCACGCGAAGTGGCTGGACGAGCAACTGAGCCGCAACGTGGCATCGTTGCTGTCGCAGGGCCTGGTCAGCATGAATCGGGTTGCCCATGACGGCATGCGCGTGCGCGCCCATGCAGGCGCGGCCAGCTTCAGGCGCCGCGAGACCTTGCAGCAACTGATGCGAGACGCGCAGGCCCAGGTGCAAGCGCTCAAGCTCGAGGTGGCCGACGACCCGGGTGCCGGCACTCGCCGCGTGCGTGCGGCGCGCCAGCGTGCGGCCACTGAGCGCGAACAACGCATCGAGCAGGCCCTCAAGGCGATGGACGCGATCGACAAGAGCCTGTCGGGCAAGAGCAAGAAGCACCACAGCGCCAGCACCCACGCCGACACGGCGCAAGACGCGCCGGCTCCAGCGCAGGCGGCCCCGACCCCTGAACCGGTGGGCGAGCGAGCCGCCACGCAACCACGCAAAGACACCAAGCAGCCCAAGGAGCCTCGCGTGGTACGTATTCAGCCTCCCCCCGAGCGCTCGGCGGACACCGCGATGCCAAGCGATGCGCGAGTGTCGCGTGAACTTTCGCTTGTAAGTTGTTGATCCGAATTGGATACTGTGCGTGTGCACAGTGGTGACAACGCATCCAGCCCCGCCGAGCGAGCCATGCCGGTCAGGCCGGCGACTCTGGAGCA
>CAIKUF010000319.1 GCA_903830565.1 uncultured bacterium
AAGGCACTGCGCGAAGAGGGCTACCGCGTCATCCTCGTCAACAGCAATCCGGCGACGATCATGACCGACCCGGAGATGGCGGACGCGACCTACATCGAGCCCATCACCTGGCAGGTCGTCGAACGCATCATCGCCAAGGAGCGGCCCGACGCCGTGCTGCCGACGATGGGCGGGCAGACGGCGCTCAACTGCGCGCTCGATCTGCACCAGCACGGCGTGCTCGCGAAGTACGGCGTCGAGATGATCGGTGCCAACGAGCACGCGATCGAGAAGGCCGAAGACCGCCTCAAGTTCAAGGACGCGATGACCGGCATCGGCCTGCACTCCGCGCGCAGCGGGATTGCGCATTCGATGGACGAGGCGCTCGCGGTTCAGCGGCGCATTGCGCACGACATCGGTGGCAACGAGTATCCGATGGTGATCCGGCCCAGCTTCACGCTCGGCGGAACCGGAGGCGGCATCGCCTACAACCCGGACGAGTTCGAGGAAATCTGCAAGCGCGGGCTGGACCTGTCGCCGACCAAGGAATTGCTGATCGAGGAGTCGCTGATCGGCTGGAAAGAGTTCGAGATGGAGGTCGTTCGCGACCGCGCGGACAACTGCATCATCGTTTGCTCGATCGAGAACCTCGACCCGATGGGCATCCACACCGGCGACTCGATCACCGTCGCCCCGGCGCAGACGCTGACCGACAAGGAATACCAGTTGCTGCGCAACGCGAGCATCGCGATCCTGCGCGAGATCGGCGTCGACACCGGCGGCTCGAACGTGCAGTTCGCGATCGACCCGAAAACGGGGCGCATGGTCGTCATCGAGATGAACCCGCGCGTCTCGCGCTCGTCGGCGCTGGCGTCGAAGGCGACCGGCTTTCCGATCGCCAAGGTCGCCGCCAAGCTGGCAGTCGGCTACACGCTCGACGAGTTGCGCAACGACATCACGGGCGGCGCGACGCCGGCAAGTTTCGAGCCGAGCATCGACTACGTGGTGACGAAGATTCCGCGCTTTGCGTTCGAGAAGTTCCCGGCCGCCGGCTCGCGGCTGACGACGCAGATGAAGTCGGTCGGCGAGGTGATGGCCATCGGCCGTACCTTCCAGGAGAGCTTCCAGAAGGCGCTGCGCGGTCTGGAGACCGGCATCGACGGCCTCTCCGAGCGCAGCAGCGACCGCGAGGAGATCATCCAGGAGATCGGCGAAGCCGGGCCCGAGCGCGTGCTCTACGTGGCCGACGCGTTTCGCATCGGCATGAGCCTCTCAGAGATCTTCGAAGAGACCGCGATCGACCCGTGGTTCCTGGCCCAGATCGAGCAGCTCGTCGCGACCGAAGCTGCGCTTGCCGGGCGTTCGCTGGACGACCTGTCGGCAGCCGAGATGCGCTTCCTAAAGCAGAAAGGCTTCTCGGATCGGCGCCTCGCCAAGCTGCTGGGAACCCATCAGCACGCAGTGCGCGAGACGCGCCACGCGCAGGGCGTGCGCCCGGTCTTCAAGCGCGTCGACACCTGCGCCGCCGAGTTCGCGACGCAGACCGCCTACATGTACTCGACCTACGACGAAGAGTGCGAGGCCGAGCCGACCGATCGCCGCAAGATCATGGTCCTCGGCGGTGGGCCGAACCGCATCGGGCAGGGCATCGAGTTCGACTACTGCTGCGTCCACGCCGCGCTTGCGATGCGCGAAGACGGCTACGAGACCATCATGGTCAACTGCAACCCCGAGACCGTGTCGACGGACTACGACACCTCGGACCGCCTGTACTTCGAGCCGGTGACGCTGGAAGACGTGCTCGAGATCGTCGAGAAGGAGAAGCCGCTCGGCGTGATCGTGCAGTACGGCGGGCAAACGCCGCTCAAGCTCGCGCTCGACCTCGAACGCGCCGGCGTGCCCATCATCGGCACCTCGCCCGACAGCATCGACATCGCCGAGGACCGCGAGCGCTTCCAGAAGCTGCTGCACGCGATTGGCCTGCGGCAGCCGCCGAATCGCACTGCGCGCACCGAGGAAGCCGCGAAGGCACTCGCCGCCGAAATCGGCTATCCGCTCGTCGTGCGGCCGAGCTATGTGCTGGGTGGCCGCGCGATGGAGATCGTGCACGGCGAGAAGGACCTCGAGCGCTACATGCGCGAGGCGGTCAAGGTGTCCGAGAAGTCGCCGGTGCTGCTCGACCGCTTCCTCGATGACGCGATCGAGGTCGACGTCGACTGCATCAGCGATGGCGAGCAAGTGATGATCGGCGGCATCATGGAACACGTCGAGCAGGCCGGCATCCACTCCGGCGACTCGGCCTGTTCGCTGCCGCCGTACACGCTGCCGCAGGCGCTGCAGGACGAGTTGCGCCGGCAGACGGCGCTGATGGCGCGCGCGCTCAAGGTTCGCGGCCTGATGAACGTGCAGTTCGCGATCCAGGGCGACGTGGCCGGGGGCGGCCACGATGTCGTCGTCTACGTGCTCGAAGTCAATCCACGCGCATCGCGCACGGTGCCGTTCGTCTCCAAGGCCACCGGCCAGCCGCTGGCCAAGATCGCCGCCCGCTGCATGGTTGGCCAACCACTGCGCGAGCAGCGCGCGCTGAATGGCGAGGCGCCGCACGAGGTCATACCGCCTTACTTCGCAGTCAAGGAAGCGGTGTTCCCGTTCAACAAGTTCCCAGGCGTCGACCCCATCCTCGGGCCGGAGATGCGCTCCACCGGCGAGGTGATGGGCGCCGGCCGAAGCTTTGGCGAAGCGATGCTCAAGAGCCAGCTCGGTGCCGGCTCGCGCCTGCCGAGCGAAGGCAGGGTCTGCATCACCGTCAAGAACAGCGACAAGGCGCGCGCTGTCGATCTGGCGCGCGAACTGCACGGCCTCGGGTTCCAGATCGTTGCCACCCGCGGCACGGCGGCGGCCATCGCTGCCGGCGGCGTTCCGGTGCGGACGGTGAACAAGGTCAAGGACGGCCGCCCGCACATCGTCGACATGGTCAAGGGCGGCGAGATCCATCTCGTCTTCACGACTGTCGACGAGACACGCACCGCGATTGCCGACTCGCGCCACATCCGCCAGGCCGCGCTCGCCCACCGTGTCACCTACTACACGAGCATGGCCGGCTGCGAGGCCGCGGTCGAAGGCATGAAGCACCAGGCGGACCTCGTCGTGACCTCGCTGCAGGAACTGCACGCCGAGTTGCACTAAACTGCGCACCGTACCGCCGCCGGTGCTCCCGTCTGGGAGTGGGCGGTGGTTTTTTTTGCGCCTCGCGATCAGGCGCTTGTCCACTCTGGATGCAGGTTTGAAATGGCCACTGTTCCCCTCACCCGCCGCGGCGCCGACAAGCTCAAGGACGAGCTCCTGCGCCTGAAGTCCGTCGAGCGCCACGCCGTCATCCGTGCGATCGCCGAGGCGCGCTCGCACGGCGATCTGTCCGAGAACGCCGAGTACGAGGCGGCCAAGGACAAGCAGGGCTTCATCGAGGGCCGCATCGCCGAAATCGAGAGCAAGCTCGCCGGGGCGCAGATCATCGACCCCGCGGCGCTGCATGCCGAAGGGCGGGTCGTGTTCGGGGCCACGGTCGACCTCGAGGACGAGTCCACCGGTGCCGCGGTGACCTACCAGATCGTCGGCGACGACGAGGCGGACCTCAAGCTCGGCCTGATCTCGATCAGCTCGCCGATCGCACGCGCGCTGATCGGTCGCTCGGCCGGCGACGTGGCCGACGTGCAGGCGCCCAGCGGAGTGAAGCACTACGAAATCATGAACGTGCGCTATGTCTGAAGCCGCGCCGTACGGGCTGCACCACTGACCGCACATGTTGTCCAAGCGAATCGGCGCCTTCCTGGCCGGGCTCTGGGCGGGCCTGCTGCTGTGCATTGCCTTCATCGCGACGCCGGCGCCGTTCGTGGTGCTTGCCAAGGCCGATGCCGGCCGCGTGGTCGGCCGCATCTTCGCCCACGAGGCTTACCTCAGCCTGGCGCTCGCCGTGGTGCTGTTCCTGATCGTTCGCCGGCTCGCGCGGACAGACGCGGAGGCGGGGAAAGGGTCAGTGCTGAGCACCAACGTGTTGCTCGTGCTCGGCACCGTGTTCTGCACCGTGGCCGGCTACTTCGCGTTGCAGCCGATGCTCGACGCTGCGCGTGCAGGGCAGGGTGCGTTCTCGTTCGGTGCGCTGCACGGCGCCTCGATGGCGTTCTTCGCGCTCAAGGCCTTGCTGGTGCTGACGCTGGCCTGGCGCCTCGGCGTGCCTTGACGCCGACCGTCCCTCAGGACTGGGCGGCCTTCTTCGGGCTCACCGCGCGCTTGCGCGCACGCTTGAGTTCGCCTCCGGCGGCAATGCGCTGGTTGCCCAGCACCTTGATCTTCTTCACCTGCGGCCGGTGGTTGCCGCTCTTCGAGAACTTCAGCACCTTGACCACCTTAGGGCCCGCGCCGCGGCCTTCGCGTTCGGCTTTCTCCTTAGTCGGCATCGGCCGCCACAGCACGAGCAACTTGCCGATGTGCTGGATGGGCGCCGCACGCAACTCCTCGCTGAGCGTGACCAGCATCGCCTCGCGCGCGGCGCGGTCGTCGGAGAACACGCGGATTTTGATCAGCCCATGGGCATCGAGCGCGTGGTCGATTTCGCGCACCACCGCGGGCGTGAGGCCGTCGCCGCCGACGAACACCACCGGATCGAGGTGGTGGGCGATGGCGCGCTGCTCCTTGCGCTCGGAGGGGGTCAGGTGGATGGCGGGCATCGGCCTATTATGGCTACCGCCGCTGGAGGCGCCGTGAAAATCAAGTCCAAGAGCAAGAAGCTCAACAAGGCGTGGCTGCACGACCACCTCAACGACACCTATGTGAAGCTGGCGCAGAAGGAAGGCTATCGGGCGCGGGCGGCGTACAAGCTGAAGGAAATCGACGAGGAATTGCATCTGCTGAGGCCCGGGCAGACGGTGGTCGACCTCGGCTCGGCGCCTGGCGCATGGAGCCAGTACGTGCGGCGCAAGTTCGCTCCGCGCGGCGCCGGCAGCGGCGGCGCAGCAACCGGCGAACTGCACGGCAGCATCATTGCGCTCGACCTGCTGACGATGGAACCGATCGAGGACGTGGTCTTCGTGCAGGGCGACTTCCACGACGAGGCCGTCGTCCGCCGGCTCGACGAAGTGCTGGCCGGAAGGCCGGTCGACGTGGTCGTCTCCGACATGGCGCCCAACCTGTCGGGCATCGCCAGTTCGGACTCGGCGCGGGTCGCGCACCTCGTCGAACTGGCGGTGGAGTTCGCTCAGGCGCATCTGGTTGCGAACGGGGCGCTGGTGTGCAAGGTATTCCATGGCAGCGGGCACAGCCAACTCGTCGAGCTTTTCAAGCGCACCTTCCGCGTCGTCAAGCCGATCAAACCCAAGGCCTCGCGCGACCGTTCGGCAGAAACTTTCCTGGTTGGAATCGGTCTCAAACAGCCAGCGGCACGAACCGATGCTGCGACTTGATCGCACACGATACCCGGACCGCTTTCGGTCTGCTGCCGCGTGGGGTACTTCACAGCGGTGCAAGCCTTGTCTGGAATAGAATCGCCCCCAAGTATTGCGAATGCGGAGCGTCGGACTGCGCGAGCACGCATATTGATCGCAAGAAGGAGCCGCGTTGAACAATCAATGGTTCTCTAAGGTCGCTGTCTGGATGGTGATTGCCCTCGTGCTGTTCACCGTCTTCAAGCAGTTCGACCGCAGCGCCACGTTAGGCACACAGATCGGCTACTCCGACTTCCTCGAGGAAGTGCGCGCCAAGCACATCAAGAGCGTGACGCTGCAGGAAGGGCCGAACGGCACCGAAATCATCGCCACCACCAACGACGACAAGCGCCTGCGCAGCACCGCCACCTACCTCGACCGCGGGCTGGTCGGCGACCTCATCAACAACAGCGTCAAGTTCGACGTCAAGCCGCGCGAAGAGCCATCGGTGCTGATGAGCATCCTGATCTCTTGGGGGCCGATGCTGCTGCTGATCGGCGTCTGGGTCTACTTCATGCGCCAGATGCAGGGCGGCGGCAAGGGCGGTGCATTCAGCTTTGGCAAGTCCAAGGCGCGCATGCTGGACGAGGCCAACAACACGACGACCTTCGCCGACGTCGCCGGTTGCGACGAGGCCAAGGAAGAGGTCAAGGAACTCGTCGACTTCCTGAAGGATCCGCAGAAGTTCCAGAAGCTCGGCGGGCGCATCCCGCGCGGCGTGCTGCTGGTCGGCCCGCCGGGCACCGGCAAGACCCTGCTCGCGAAGGCGATCGCCGGCGAAGCCAAGGTGCCCTTCTTCTCGATTTCGGGTTCCGACTTCGTCGAGATGTTCGTCGGCGTCGGCGCGGCGCGCGTGCGCGACATGTTCGAGCAGGCCAAGAAGAGCGCGCCCTGTATCATCTTCATCGACGAAATCGACGCCGTCGGGCGCCACCGCGGCGCCGGCCTGGGCGGTGGCAACGACGAGCGCGAGCAGACGCTGAACCAGATGCTGGTCGAGATGGACGGCTTCGAAACCAACGTCGGCGTGATCGTGATGGCGGCGACCAACCGGCCCGACATCCTCGACCCCGCGCTGCTGCGCCCGGGCCGTTTTGACCGTCAGGTCTACGTCACCTTGCCCGACGTGCGCGGACGCGAGCAGATCCTGAACGT
>CAIKUF010000320.1 GCA_903830565.1 uncultured bacterium
GCGCGTCGCAGCGCGGCTCAATCGGGTGCGTAGCGCTCTCACCCAGACGGTGAGGGTGTGCGTGGGCACAAATGTCAGTGTTCATGCGGTGTCGCCAGCGAAGGAAAGCGGTCAACTGCGGTTTGTAGGATCATTCAGGTGATGGTGGGCGGGCTTGATCTCGCGGCCCGCGATTATCGCCAGAGCGGCCATGGTCGACGCGCGTGCCGTCGGCAGCGAAGCACCGCGCCATGGCACGCCCACCCGCGCTGCGAGTGCGGGCTCGGCGCCGCAGCTTCTTCAGACTGTGCCTTCCGGCCCGAGTGTGGCCGATCGGGCCCTTCTCCTTCTGCTCGAACCGGCGGTAAGCTTGCAGCCTTTCCGTCCCTTACGGCTTCACGCGTGCCAGACGATTTTTGCTTTGCCACGGCTCCCTTTGACGAGCTCAGCGCCACTGAACAGGCACTGGTACGTGAAAGCGCCGTTCACGTTCACTTGAGCGCAGGCGACGTGCTGCTCACGCCAGAGGCAGCGCCGCAACACCTGTGGCTGTTAACCGCCGGCCACGTTGAGCATGAAGAAGATTCGCTCTCGCTGGTGCTTGGCGCCGGTGAAACGCTGGGCTGGCGCGCCTTGTTGACCGAGCATTGCCAGGCAACGGCAACGGCACTGGACGCGGTGCGGGCGTGGCAGTTGCCCAGGGTCACGGTGCTGGCTTTGCTGGCCGCCAACGCACGCTTTGGTGCAAGGGTTTTTGCCGGCATGTCGCGCCAACTCGCCGAAGGGGAGGACGTCAACCAGAATCGCGAATTGCTCTCGTTGATGCTGGTGCGCGTAGGCGATATTCCCCTGCATCCACCGTTCTACGTCGAAGGCGCGCTCGACATGGCGGCGGTCTGCAAGATCATGTCAGATCACAAACGCACCAGTGCACTGGTGCGCGACGTCGAGGCAGGGGTGCCGCGCTTGGGCTTCTTCACCACGACGGACCTGCGCGATGCCATGCTGCGCCCGCAGCCGTTGGCGGTCCGCGAGGTGGCGCACTTCGCGCTGATCACGCTGCCGCCAGAGGCTGAGTTGTTCGACGCCCTGCTCACCATGTTGCGAAGCCGCGTGCATCGGATCGTGGTCAAGCAGGGCGACAAGATCCTGGGCATTCTGAGTCAGCTCGACCTGATGGGGTTTGTTTCCAACCACTCGCACCTGATTGCCTTGCAGGTCGACCACGCCGACAGCGCCGAGGGTCTGGAGCTGGCGGCGCGGCAGGTCGACGACTCAATAGCGCTGCTCGTGCGCGGCGGTGTGCGCATCGACATCGTGTCGCGCCTCGTCAGTGGCTTGAACGCGCAAATATTTGCCCGCCTATGGTCGCTGGTGGCGCCGCCCGAACTGGTGCAAAACAGTTGTCTGCTGGTGATGGGCAGCGAAGGCCGCGGCGAGCAGATCCTCAAGACCGACCAGGACAACGCCCTGCTGCTGCGCGACGGCTACCACTGCGAGGGCCTGTCCGAGATCGTGCGGCGCTTCAGTACCGCGTTGCTTAGCTTTGGCTACCCACCTTGCCCGGGCAACATCATGCTGACCAATCCACTGTGGTGCCAGCCGCTGTCCGGCTTCAAGGAGACCATTGGGCGCTGGCAGTCGGGCAAGGACCCCGAAGGTGCCATGAATCTCGCGATCTTCATCGACGCCCACGCGGTTTCGGGCGACGCCACGCTGCTGGTCGCGGCGCGCGAGCACGCCTTGAGCCTGGCGACCCAAAGCGACATCTTCATCGCCCGGCTCGCCAGCGCGGTCAATCAGTTCAAGGCGCCAAGCCGCTGGCGGGCGCGCCTGACCGAACTGTGTGGCAGCGCGGCGCAGACCTTCGACCTCAAGAAGCTGGGCACGTTCCCGATCGTTCATGGTGTACGTGCACTGGCGCTGGAGCACCGGCTGAACGCACTCAACACCGCCGAGCGCTTGCGCGAGCTGGCCCGCCGGAATGTCTTGTCGCCAGCGCTCGCGCGTGATCTGACGGAGACGCTGCACTTGATGATGACGTTCAAATTGCGCGAGAACCTGCGCCAGATCGCAGCCGGGCAGCCGGTGAGCAACCTGATGCAGCTGACAGGCTTGAGCACACTCGACCGCGACTTGCTGCAGGGTTCGCTCGCCATCGTCGAACAGTTTCGGCTGAACTTGCAATTGCATTTCAGGCTGGAGGCATTGGGCGCTTAGAACCTCTCTGCCAATAGGACGGCCCTGCGCCTGTGCCCAATCCGGCACCGGCCCGAAGGGTTGTCTGAGCGCTGGCTCAACTGCGCCGCTACATCAACCGTCTGGCCTGGCCGACCAGTGGGTGCTGCACAACGCGCCTTGCAAGACGCTTGATCTGAAGACGCCTTGGCAAGGCCTGCGCTGCTTGCGGACCTCGTCGATGAAGTTCGATCTATCGCGAAAACTAAGGGTTTCCTCTCGCGAAATCGCCGTTGCGCTCGCTAGAGTCGACAGACATCTGCAACTATGATCAGGCTGCAACGATGACTCAGACGTGCCTTGCCCCCGCGGTTTCAACCATGCCAATCGGCGCGTGGCATATGAAGTCGGCTGTGGCGCCCAGAGCGCCCGATGCGGCGCGTACGCCAAGTGTCAAGGCTTGCGCGGAGGACACCTGACTTGCCAATCCACCGAACACAAGCCACTGATCCCTTGTGTGCATCGCAAATTTCCAAGATCGCTTGACTATCAAATTCTTTTAAACCACTGAAGGAGACCTGGATGGACGACAAAGGCATCAACCCGTCGGCGATTGACGCCATTGGGCCAAGGTACGCGGCACGCAAAGAAGATGGAGGAAATCATGTCTGAACTGATCAGCAACAAGATACAGCAAGATCCGAGGTACCTCCAATTGGCCAGCCGGCGCGGCAGGCTGGCGTGGACCCTGTCGGTGCTCGTCTGCGTGATCTTCTACGGCTTCATTCTCATGGTCGCATTCACGCCGGACATCATCACCGCCCCGATTTCGGCCACCAGTGTCATCCCGCTGGGATTGCCCCTCGGCGTGGCAATTATCTTGGTGTGCTGCGTGCTGACAGGAATCTACGTGTACCAGTCGAACCAGGTCTACGACCCGTTGTTCGAAGAAATCGTCAGGGGGGCCTCCAAATGAAAGCGCTCAAGATAACCCTGCTATCGCTTCTGGCTTCGGCGGCATTGCTCGCCGCCGATCTTGCCTGCGCTGCCGATACGCCGGCAGCGGCGCCGCCGACCAACTGGTCGGCCATCGTCATGTTCCTTGTTTTCGTCGCCATCACGCTCGGCATCACCTATTGGGCGGCGACCCATACCAAGACGGCGACCGACTTCTACGCCGCCGGGCGCGGCATCACCGGGTTTCAGAACGGCCTCGCGATCGCCGGCGACTACATGTCGGCGGCGTCGTTCCTGGGCATCGCCTCGCTGGTCTACTTCAACGGTTTCTACGGCCTGATCTACTCGGTGGGTTGGCTGGTCGGCTGGCCGGTCATCCTGTTCCTGATCGCGGAGCGGCTGCGCAACCTCGGCAAGTACACCTATGCCGACGTCGCCGCGTTCCGTCTGAAACAGGGTCCCGTGCGCACCATGGCGGCGATCGGCTCGTTGATCGTCGTGATCTGGTACCTGATCGGCCAGGCGGTGGGGGCCGGACAACTGCTGCATACGCTGGTCCCGGAAATGTCCTACCGCTTGTCGATCGTGATCGTCGGCGGGCTGATCATCATTTACGTCACCTTCGGCGGCATGAAGGCCACCACCTGGGTGCAGATCATCAAGGCCTGCCTGCTGCTCGGCGGCGCGACCCTGATGGCATTCGGCGTCATGGCGCACGTGGGCTTCAGCTTTGAAAAGCTTTTCTCCGATGCCGTCAACGCTCATCCGAAGGGCCTGGAAATCATGAAGTCGGTGGTGCCGATCGGCGCCAAGCCCAACCCGATCGAGTCGATTTCGCTCGGGCTGACACTGATGTTCGGAACCGCGGGCCTGCCGCACATCCTGATGCGCTTCTTCACCGTCACCGACGCCAAGGCGGCGCGCAAGTCCGTGCTCTACGGCACCTGCTTCATCGGCTACTTCTACATCCTGACCTTCATCATCGGTTTCGGTGCCATTGTCTTGGTGGCGAACAATCCTGAGTACGTGGCCAACATGACCAAGAGCGTCCTCGCACTCAGGGGTGGCGGCAACATGCCGGCGGTCTACCTCTCGCATGCGATCGGCGGCGATTTGTTCTTCGGCTTCATCGCCGCGGTTGCATTCGCGACCATCCTGGCGGTGGTGTCGGGGCTGACGCTCGCTGGCGCCTCCGCGCTGTCGCATGACATCTATGCCAACGTCATCATGAAGGGCAAGGCGACGGAGAAGCAGGAAGTCTGGGTGTCGAAACTGTCGGTGATCGGCCTGGGCATCATCGCCGTCCTCCTCGGCATCGCTTTCGAGAAGCAGAACGTCGCCTACATCGTTGCACTGACCTTCTCGGTCGCCGCCTGCACCAACTTCCCGATCCTGGTCCTGTCGGTCTTCTGGCAAGGGCTGACCACGCGCGGCGCAGTGGTCGGCGGCTATACCGGAATTATCGGTGTCATCGTGCTGTTGACCCTCGGTCCGACCGTGTGGACGAAGGTGCTCGAGATGGGTCCGGCGATCTTCCCGTACGACTTCCCGACGTTCTTCCTGCTGCCGGTCGTGCTGATCGTCACCTACGTGGTGTCGGTGACGGATGGCAGCGAAAGCGCGAAGAAGGAACGCGCGCTGTTCGCGGCGCAGAAGGTGCGCTCCGAAACCGGCCTGGGCGCCGAGATGGCAGCGGCGCACTGAGTCACGTTGAAGTCGTCATGAAGCAAGGCCGCCGGGATTTCCCGGCGGCCTTTTTGTGCGCGCCCGGCAAGGGCGCATTCCCGTGGGTGCAAGTCCCGGCGTAAGTTGATCACAGCGAACGAAGCAAAGCGCAACTGCATGAGGGTGACCGAGTGTGGGGAGAAAGCGTGGAGCGAAGCTGCGAGCCGATGAACGTTGACCCATGTCAGCTCGGCCTCGGGTGCATGTGCCGCGATCCGCGCGGGTGCAGGCATGCAGGGGCGTGGACAGGGTGCTGAGTGAAAGAAGCCGCCATGGAGTTCAAGGACTACTACAAGGTGCTCGGTGTCGAGCGCACGGCGAGCGAGGACGAGATCAAGAAGGCGTTCCGCAAGCTGGCGCGAAAGCACCACCCGGACGTGAGCAAGGCCAGCGACGCCCCGGCGCGCATGCAGGATCTCAACGAGGCCTACGACGTGTTGCGCGATCCGCAGAAGCGCGCCGCCTACGACCAGGTCGGCCAGGGCGTGCAGGGCGGGCAGGGATTCCGTCCGCCGCCGGGCTGGGATGCCGGCTTCGAGTTCAGCGGCGCGCCGCAGGGCGGCGGCGAATTTTCCGACCACAGCGACTTCTTCGAGGCGCTGTTCGGCGCTACGCGACGCGGCGGCAGCCGACAGCGTGGCGATGCCGGTCTGCGCGCGCGCGGCCAGGACCACCACGCGAAGATCATCATCCCGCTCGAAGACGCCTTCCGCGGCTCGACGCGAACGCTGACGCTTCACAGCCCGCAGCTCGACGCGAGTGGGCACCTGGCCGTGCGCGAACGGCAATTGAGCGTGAATATCCCGAAGGGCATTCGCGCCGGCCAGCAAATCCGCCTGGCCGGCCAGGGCGACCCGGGCCTGGGCGGCGAGCCGGCGGGCGACCTGTACCTCGAGATCGAATTCGAGCCGCACGCACGCTACCGCGTCGACGGCCGAGATGTCTACCTGACGCTGCCGGTGGCGCCGTGGGAAGCTGCGCTCGGTGCCGCGGTGCCGGTGCAAACGCCGGACGGCAAGGTCGAGATGGATGTGCCGGCTGGATCGCAGACCGGCCGCAAGCTGCGCCTCAAGGGACGGGGCATTCCCGGCAGTACGTCAGGCGACTTCTACGTCGTGCTCGAAGTCGTGCTGCCGCCAGCGGCGGACGACAAGGCCAAAGCCTTGTACCGGCAGATGGCGCAAGAACTGGCATTTGACCCGCGCCAGGAAACGGAGGTCGTGCGATGAGTGAAGTACGCGTCACCAGTGGCGTCTGCCTGGGCGAGCAGGCCTGGCTCGAGTTGAACGAGTTCGCGCGCGCCTGTGGCGTCGAAGCGGAGTTCGTGGTCACGCTCGTCGACGAGGGGCTGGTGCAGCCGCCCGTCGAGGCGCCGTCATGGCGTTTCGGCGGTGACGAACTGGCGAGGGTGCGCCGCATTCGCCGCTTGCAACGCGACTTCGAGTCCAACTTGCAGAGCGTTGCCGTGATGCTGGACCTGATGGACGAGATCGCCCGCCTGCAGGCGACGCTCGTGCGCGCCGGGTTGCGGGGCTGACCGAAAGGCTGATCAGACGGTTCGGGCCCAGGGTCCGAGAGTCAGGCGCTCCAGCGCATCCAGGCTGCGCTCGAAGGCGCCGGAGGCGAGCAGCGAGCGCTCGATCAGGCCTGCTTGCACGCCGGCAGCGTACTGGGCACGGGCCAAGTCGAACGGTGCCGAGGCGCCGCTGGCTTGCCACAGCGAAACGGCATCGATCAGACCCGCTGCTGCGGTGGCCGAAGGCCGTTCCGTCAGCGCGAGCACCCGGCGCTGGGCGAATCCCTGATGCCGGAGCAGACTGCACGCCCATTCGAGCGGCCAGGTCGATCGGACGGTCAGGAACGGGATGAGCATCGAGCTAGAGCAAGGCTGCATACCAACTCCGTAGGTATTTACCCTTAGCCTATCACAGCACCGGCACCGTCGATCGATTCAACCATGCCTATCCGGTTGCTTGCCAAACCGTCACACGCGCGGATGAACCCACATCCCGGAATACAACTGCTCGTAGGTTGGTGGCAGGGCGTCTATAGCCAGGCCGAGCACTGAATTGAACGCCGTCATCGGGTAGAAGC
>CAIKUF010000321.1 GCA_903830565.1 uncultured bacterium
CAACCAACAGGCGATCGAGAAATGGAAGGCCGAGCGCGGCTACGACAAGCCGCTGTACTGGAACGACAAGCAACACGGCAGCGAGAAGCTGACCGAGACGATCTTCTGGGAGCGCTCGGTGTCGCTGTTCGCGCTGCGCTTCGGGCGCGCCGATTCAGAGAGCGCGGGCGACATCGGCGCCGAGATTGGCTCGCGCATGTGGGTGAGCCTGCAGCTTGCGCTGCCGCTCTTCGTCTTGCAGGTCATCGCCAGCACGGCGTTCGCCTTGGGGTTGGTGATGTTCCGCCATACGCGGTTCGACTTCTGGGGCGTCGTCGCCTGCGTTTTGATGCTGTCGATATCGAGCCTGTTCTACATCATCGTCGGCCAGTACCTGTTCTCGCGCGTCTTCAAGCTGGCGCCGATATCGGGCTACTCGGGGGGCATCGACGCGCTGCGCTTTCTGGTCTTGCCGATCTGTCTGGCGCTGCTCGCGCGTCTGGGCGGCGAGGCGCGCCTGTACCGCGCGATGTTCCTCGAGGAGATCGGCAAGGACTACGTGCGCACCGCCCGCGCCAAGGGCCTGGCCGAGGTCGTGGTGATGTACCGCCACGTGCTGCGCAACGCGCTGATCCCGATCATCACCAGCGCCGGCAGCTACCTGCCCTATGTGTTCCTCGGCAGCCTGGTGTTCGAGAGCTTCTTTGGCTTGCCCGGCTTGGGCGCGTTCGTGATCGAGGCGATCGGCAAGCAAGACTTCGCCATCGTGCGCACCATGGTCTTCGTCGGTTCGCTGCTCTACATCGCGACCTTCGTGTTGATCGACGTCGCGTACACCTGGGTCGACCCGCGGGTCCGGCTCAGTTAGGCGCGCACCATGCCCAAGTTCGTTCTGCTCTGGACCGACGCGGCCGTCTGGCTGATGTTCGCGTCGCTGCTGGTCTACGCCGCGACGGTGATCCGCCGGCCCGCGCTGGCGGCCAACTGGCGCAAGGTGTTCCACGACCCGGCGGCGCTTGCCTCGGCGGTCATCCTGATCGTCTGCGCCGCGATCACACTGCTCGACAGCATTCACTTTCGCTCGCTGCTGCCGCCGGCAGCCGGTGCACCGGGCGCGGCGGCAGCCTACGACACGCGCACGCGCTCGTTGCTCGACGTCGCGCTCGCGCGGCTGGTCGAGACGCGCGAGGCGACCTATTCGAGGCCGCTCGCGTTCGTGGGCTTCACCAAGGATTCGGTACAGGTTGGCGGCGAGGTTCGACGCGTCGCGCCGCGCCTGAAGTTCGGCGGCGCGCATCTGGAGCACCCCGAGACCGAATGGCTGCCCGACCTGGCGCTGCGCGCCGCTGCCGGGTTGCTGCTCGGGGCGCTGGCGGCGGGCCTGGCCGGTGCCGCGCTGGTCGCCTTCGTGGCCCGCCTGCGCGGCTTGTCGTGGCGACGCACGGCCGGCGAAGTGTGGCGCGGCGAAGGCGGCGTGCCGTGGCGCGCGGCGGGGGCGATGGTGATCGTGCTCGCCTTGCTTGCCGGCCCAGCCGCCCTGCTTGCCGGCGGCTACCACGTGCTCGGTACCGACCTGACCGGCAACGACGTGCTCTACCAAGCGCTCAAGAGCATACGCACGGCGTTCGTGATCGGCATGCTCGCTACCGTGGCGACGCTGCCGCTGGCGGTCGTGCTCGGCATCATGGCGGGCTACTTCAGGGGCTGGGTCGACGAGGCGATCCAGTACTTCTACACGGTGCTGTCGTCGATACCGAATGTGCTGCTGATCGCGGCCTGCGTGCTGATGGTGCAAGTCTTCCTCGACACGCACCCGGAGTTGTTCGAGACCGGCGCCGAGCGCGCCGACCTCAAACTCTTCCTGCTCTGCGCCGTGCTCGGCATGACCGGCTGGCCTGGGCTGTGCCGGCTGCTGCGCGCCGAGACGCTGAAGCTGCGCGAACTCGAGTACGTGCAGGCCGCAAATGCCTTTGGCGTCGGCCACGGCCGCATCATGCAGCGCCACGTGTTCCCGAACGTCGCCCACCTGATGCTGATCGTCACCGTGCTCGAGTTCTCGTCGCTGATCCTGTACGAGGCGGTGCTTTCGTACGTGGGCGTCGGCGTCGACCCGTCGATGAACAGCTTCGGCGGCATGATCAACCTCGCCCGCAATGAAATGAGCCGCGACCCCGTCGTCTGGTGGAGCTTCGCGGCCGCGTTCGGCTTCATGGTTACGCTGGTGCTGGCTGCCAACCTGTTCGCCGACGGCGTGCGCGACGCCTTCGACCCGCGTGCACGCGCCTTCCGGCCGCGCATGATGCGCAAGCTGCCGACCTGGGGTTAGGCGACGATGGTTGAAATCGAAGACCTCAAGGTCGCACTGGATTCCGACGTCGGCCTCGTCAAGGCCATCGACGGCATGCGCATGACGCTGCGCCGGGGCGAGACCTTCGCGCTCGTCGGCGAGTCGGGTTGCGGCAAAAGCATGACCGCGCTGGCGCTGATGCGCCTGCTGCCCGAGAACGGGCGCATCACCGAGGGCCAGATCCGGCTCGAAGACCAGGACATGGTCGTGCTGCCCGAGGCCAGCATGCGCGCCATCCGCGGCGGCAGGATCGGCATGATCTTCCAGGAGCCAGGGACGAGCCTGAACCCGGTCATGCGCGTCGGCGACCAGATCGTCGAGGCGATCGAGACGCACACGCCGCTGCGCGGAGCCGCGGCGCGCGCGCGGGCCATCGAGTGGCTGGGCAAGGTCGGCATCCCGGAGCCCGAGCGGCGCATCGACGACTACCCGTTTCGCATGAGCGGCGGCCAGAAGCAGCGCGTGATGATCGCGATGACGCTTGCCGCCGAGCCTGACTTCCTCGTCGCCGACGAGCCGACGACGGCGCTGGACGTGACCATCCAGGCGCAGATCCTCGACCTCCTGAAGGCGCTGCAGAAGGAACGCGGCCTCGGCCTGCTGCTGATCACGCACGACCTGGCCGTCGTCTCCGGCATGGCGCACCAGGTGGCGCTGATGTACGCCGGGCAGATCATCGAAGTCGCGCCCGCCGACGAGTTCTTCCGCACGCCCAGGCACCCTTATGCGCGCCTGCTGCTGCGCGCGTTGCCGGGCGCCGAGCGGCGCGGCGCGGCGCTGGCCGCGATCGGCGGCACGGTCCCGCCGCTGTGGCTCACGTTCGATGGCTGCCGCTTCGAGCCGCGCTGCGACCGCGCCTTCGGTGCCTGTGCTAACACTCAACCACCGTTGATCGCGCAGCCGGGCGGGCGCAGCGTGCGCTGCCTGCTCTATGCGGCTGGCCCTCACCCCAACCCTCTCCCGCAAGCGGGAGAGGGAGCAGAGTCAACCCAGCGACTCCTTCTTCCGCTTTCGGGAGCGGCTGAAGAGTCAACCCAGCGACTCCCTCTCCCGCTTTCGGGAGAGGGTGCAGAGTCAACCCAGCGACCCCCTCTTCAGTTTGCGGGAGAGGGTGCAGAGTCAACCCAGCGACCCCC
>CAIKUF010000322.1 GCA_903830565.1 uncultured bacterium
GGCCGAGGCGCCGCGATGACAGCGGCCTTCTTGCTGAATTTCCAGGGCGATTTGCAGTAAAGTAAGGAAGTAAGGACTGCATTACAAGGAGCAAACAATGCTTGCTGTCGCCAAAATCACGGCTAAAGGTCAAACCACCATTCCGCGGGATGTTCGCGCTGCACTGAAAGTCGTGCCCGGTGACTTGATCGCCTGGGAAGTCGGCGCCGACGGCACCGCGACCGTGCGCCGCCTGCAGCCGATCGACATCGAGTACCTGCGCGCCATCGAAGGCACGCTCGGCGAATGGGCAGGCCCCGCCGACGAGGAGGCTTACCGTGGGCTTTGATCTGTATACGGTCGTGCGCGTACCGTTCCCGTTCACCGACCGCAACGCGACCAAGAATCGCCCTGCGGTGGTGCTCTCCGACGCCGTGGCTTTCAACGCGCCTGCCGGTCATTCGGTGATGGCCATGATCACCTCGCAGGCCAACCCGCCCTGGCCTCTGGACTGCACGCTCACCAACCTTGCCGCCGCCGGCTTGCCCGCGCCGTCGCGGGTACGCTTCAAGCTGTTCACCCTCGACCATCGCCTGGTGAGGGGCGCGATCGGCAAGCTTGCGCCCGCCGACGTCGCCCTGGTCCGCGCCGGGCTGACCGAGTTGCTGGGCGGCTCACGATGAACCTGGCGCCATGACCCCCAGAAAGAAGCTGATCGAAGTTGCCCTCCCGCTCGAGGCCATCAACAAGGCCAGCGCGCGCGAGAAGTCGATCCGGCATGGCCACCCGAGCACGCTGCATCTGTGGTGGGCGCGGCGGCCGCTGGCGGCGGCGCGGGCGGTGATCTTCTCGCAGATGGTGGACGACCCGTCGGCCTATGTCGACGTGCTGCGGGCCGACCCCAAGCTGCACCGCAAGGCGCAGGCCGCACTCAAGGCCCGCTTGAAGGTTTGGGAAGAGGCGTGCGCGCTTGCCGCGAAGGCCGGAGGGACCAGCCTTTCCGTCCCCGAGCCCGGCCCGCCGCCGACCCTCGACGACACGCTGGCCGAGCAGGAGCGGCAGCGCCTGTTTCGCATCATCGAAGACCTGGTGCTTTGGGAGAACACGACCAACGAGACCGTGCTGCAAGCCGCGCGCGACGAGATCTGGCAAAGCTGGCGGCGCGCCTGCGCCGAGAACGCCGGCCACCCGCGGGCCAGGGAGTTGTTCGACCGCAAGAAGCTGCCTGCCTTTCACGACCCCTTCGCCGGCGGCGGCGCGCTGCCGCTGGAGGCGCAGCGGCTGGGGCTCGAAGCGTATGCGAGCGATCTGAACCCGGTGGCCGTGCTGATCAACAAGGCGATGATCGAGATCCCGCCCAAGTTCGCCGGCAAGCCGCCGGTGCACCCCGACAATGAAGCCCTCTCCCGCGCGCGGGGGAGAGGGCAGGATGGGGCGCTTTTCAAGCACGAATGGCGCGGCGCACAGGGCCTGGCCGAGGACGTGCGCTACTACGGCCAGTGGATGCGCGGCGAGGCCGAGAAGCGCATCGGCCATCTCTACCCGAAGGTCGAGGTTACCGCCGAGATGGTGAAGGAGCGGCCGGACCTCAAGCCCTACGCGGGCCGCAAGCTCACCGTGATCGCCTGGCTCTGGGCACGCACGGTCAAGAGCCCGAACCCGGCCTTCGCGCAGGTGGACGTGCCGCTGGCCTCGACCTTCATGCTCTCCACCAAGGCGGGCAAGGAGGCGTATGTCGAGCCGGTGATCGAGAACGGCGGGTATCGCTTCACCGTGAAAGTGGGGACGCCGAAGGACTTGGAGGGGGCGAAGAACGGGACGAAGTTGTCGCGCGCGAACTTCGCCTGCCTGATGTCGGGCACCCCGGTGTCGGGTGACTACATCAAGGCAGAAGGTATGGCAGGGCGCATGGGCGCGAGGCTGATGGCGATCGTGGCCGAGGGTGATCGCGGGCGGGTCTACTTGGCGCCGACACCGGAGATGGAAGCCATCGCGCTGACCGCGCAGCCGACCTGGAAGCCGGAGGGCGAGATCGCCAAGCGAATGACCGGTGGCAACTGCACGCCCTACGGCCTTACGACATGGGGCGACCTCTTTACCCCCCGCCAACTCGTGGCACTGACGACCTTCTCCGATTTGGTGCAGGAAGCGCGCGAGCGGGTGCTGCGCGACGCCCTCCAAGCGGGCTTACCCGCCGACCCCAAGCCGCTCCGCGACGGCGGCACCGGCGCCACCGCCTACGCCGAGGCGGTGGGGGTGTATCTGGCGTTCGCGCTAGACAAGGTTGCCGACCGAGGTTCGTCCCTTGGCCGTTGGGACCCTACGCCAACCCAAAGCGGCATCATCAATGCCTTCAGCCGGCAGGCGTTGCCGATGACCTGGGACTTCGCTGAGTCAAATCCGCTAGGTGGTGCTTCGGGGAACTATCGAGGCGCGGTTGATCTGGTCGCAAAGGCGCTGCTCGTCGGTTCGCTCACTGCGGTGTATGGGCACGCTGCCCAAGACGATGCTGCTGCCCAAGTAGTCAGCACCGACAAGGTCGTCTCGACCGATCCGCCCTATTACGACAACATCGGTTACGCCGACCTGTCGGACTTCTTCTACGTCTGGCTGCGCCGCTCGCTGCGCGCTGTCTTCCCCGATCTGTTCGCAACGCTCGCGGTGCCCAAGGCCGAGGAGCTTGTCGCCACGCCTTACCGCCACGGCAGCAAGGAGAAGGCGGAGACCTTCTTTCTCGGCGGCATGACGCAGGCGATGCACCGCCTGGCCGAGCAGTCGCATCCGGCCTTCCCGGTCACCATCTACTACGCCTTCAAGCAAGCCGAGAGCGATGGCGCCGACGGCACGACGAACACCGGCTGGGACACGTTCTTGGCCGCCGTCATCGAAGCCGGCTTTGCCGTCAGCGGCACCTGGCCGATGCGCACCGAACTGAGCAATCGAATGATCGGCTCCGGCACCAATGCGCTCGCCTCCAGCATCGTCCTCGTCTGTCGAAAGCGCGTCGCCGATGCGCCCACGGCCACTCGCCGCGAGTTCGTCAGCGCGCTCAAGGCCGAGTTGCCGACGGCGCTCGCCCACCTCCAGCGCGGCAACATCGCGCCGGTGGACCTGGCGCAGGCGGCCATCGGCCCCGGCATGGCGGTCTACACGCGCTACGCCAAGGTGCTCGACGCCGAGGGCAAGCCGCTCAGCGTGCGCGAGGCGCTGGCGCTCATCAACCAGACGCTCGACGAGGCGCTGGCCGAGCAGGAGGGCGACTTCGACGCCGACAGCCGCTGGGCGCTGACCTGGTTCGAGCAACTGGGCTTCGCCGAAGGCGAGTACGGCGTGGCCGAACAACTCTCGAAGTCCAAGAACACCAGCGTCGACGGCATGGTGCAGGCGGGCATCGTGGCGTCGAAGGCGGGTCGCGTCCGCCTATTGAGGCCCGACGAATTGCCGGCTGACTGGGACCCGAGCACGGACCTGCGCCTGACGGCCTGGGAGATGGTCCATCAACTCATCCGCGCGCTCGAATCCGGCGGCGAAAGCGCAGCGGCGGTGCTGGTGTCCAAGCTCGGCGCAAAGGCCGAGATCGCGCGCGAGCTCTGCTATCGCCTCTACACCCTGTGCGAGCGCAAGAAGCGCGCGGCCGAGGCGCTGTCGTACAACGGCCTGGTGCAAAGCTGGCCCGAGATCATCCGCTTGGCCGCCGTGGGCGAGCCATCGGCTGCGCTCGGCCCGGCGCAGGCTGAACTGCTGTAGCGTGGCGCCGTGATCTCCATCGGCGATCGACTCGACGCCAAATACCTCGTGAAAGGGCGCCTGGGCAGCGGCGGCTTTGGCGAGGTGTTCCTGGCGGAGGACGAGGCCATTCCCGGACGCTACGTGGCGCTCAAGGCGCTCTCCGGTCCCCCGGCTGCGGCCGAGGACAACCTGATCTGGGAGATGCTGGCGCTGTCGCAGTTCAACCACCCCGGCGTGGTGAGCTTCCACCATCACTTCAGCCATGCGAATCAGCGCGTGCTGGTGATGGAATACTGCGCCGGCGGCAGCCTGGCAGACCGGCTGAACGCAACCGGCGCGATGGGCGAGAACGAGGTTGTTCGCTGGGCCGCGGTGTTGTGCGACACGCTGGCCGCCGTGCACGGCAAGGGCATCGTGCACCACGACATCAAGCCTGCGAATGTGCTGCTGTCGCGCGACGGTGCCATCAAGCTCGGCGACTTCGGTGTCGCCAACCGCAACACCGGCACCCGGATGTACCTGCCGCCCGAAATGCTGCTAGGCCCTGCCCCGGCCAAGACCGACCCCCGGGTCGATGTCTATGCGCTGGGCCTGACGCTGGTGGAGATGCTGACTGGCGAGCATCCGTTCGAGTTGCTGGCGCCCGAGGAAGCGCTGGCGGCCAGGATGGCGCACCAGACGGTGCCCGGCAGCCTGCCCCGGTGGGTGCAAGAGGTCTTGCTGCGCGCCACCCACCCGACGCCCGAGCTGCGCTTTCAGAGCATGGCCGAATTTGGCGAGGCCATCGCCAGCCAGCGCGTGCCCTTCGTGCTGAACGGCAACCACATCGAGGCGCACGCGCTGGCCGAAAAGTCTGAACGGCATCTGGCGCGCAAGCAATGGAAGCTGGCTGAAAAGCTCGCCAACCAGGCGCTCGTGCTCAGCCCCGATTGCACGGCGGCGCTACTGGCCGCCGGGCGCTGCCAGTTGCTGATTCGCCGCACCCAAAGCGCGAGGCAGTTCTTCAGCCGCGCGCTGGATGTGAACCCGCGCATCCATGTGCAGAAGGAGCTGGGCTGGTTGCAGTTGGAAGAAGGGCACCTGCCCATCGCAATATCGCTGCTCAGCGAGCACCTGGACCGGCACGGCGCCGACTTCGAGGCCTGCAACTTGCTGCTGAAGTGCTTCTATCTCAGTGCGCGCTACGACGTGGCCGAAGGCTTGGCGCGGCAGGTGATGGCGCATCGGCCCCTGAACCCGTGCTTCGAGAACAATCGGTTCATTTGTCGCCAACTGGCGGGCGAATGCTCAGCGGTCGATCTGAAAGATGCGTCGGTAGGCGCCCGTGGCAACCCCTTTCTGGCCTACAACCTGGCTGTGGCCACCGAGACACCGCGAAGTTGGGCCCAGACGGGCACGCCAGCGCTGCTGGACAAGCTGGTCTTTCAGGAGTTCCGCTTTGACGTGGCTGGCAAGGCCAACCCGATGTCGATTCGCGTGCCAGGCGGCGCCAAGAAGGAAACTTCGGCGCCGCTGGTATCCATCGGGGCATGGGCGAAGAACAATATCGCGCTCGACGACGCTTCGGTGAGCCGGCGCCATGCGCTTATCGCGAACTTTCCGAACGATGTCTGGCTATACGATCTGGGCAGCACGCGCGGCACACGGGTTGACGACAACGTGGTAGCGGGACGGGCCTTTCTGGACGGTGTGCACCGGGTGGCCGTGGGTCGCATCGAGATCGAAGTCGGCGCGCGCGCCGACCTGCTGGTTTGAGCCGGACGGCAAGGGACAAGGAGAACGCCATGGGGTTGCTCGACGTTTCAGAGGCTGAGTTGGCACCGATCTGCCGGCGCCACCGGATCCGCAAGTTGTCGCTGTTCGGGTCGCGCCTGAAGGGTACCGCGCGGCCGGACAGCGATGTCGATCTGCTGGTGGAGTTCCTGCCGGGCGCCCGCCCGACGTACTTCGATCTGGCCAACATCGAGATCGAGCTTTCGGCGCTCCTCGACGGCCGCAAGGTGGACTTGCGTACGCCGGCGGAATTGAGCCGCTACTTCCGCGACGAAGTGGAACGAACTGCGCAGGTGCAGTATGTCGCCGCATGAGTGCGCGGCAAGCTGTGCGGAGTCAGACAAATGGAGGCCGACGATGAACGCAAGCCGCATCGACCAGACCTTGGACTGCCTGCGCCAGACGCTGCCGGCGGGCTCGCAGATCATTGTCTTCGGCTCGCAGGCGCGCGGCGACGCACGCGATGACAGCGACATCGACTTGCTCGTCGTGGAGCCCGACGTACCAGACCGCTTCGGCGAGGTGGCGCGCCTGAGCGCGGTGCTCGGGCGGCAGCGCATCCCGGCGGACGTGGTGGTGATGAGCGCGCAGCAGTTCGCGGAGCAGAAGACGGTCATCAACACGCTGGCCTGGCGCGCCGCGCGCGAGGGGCAGTTGCATGAACTCGCCCGTTGAGCACGCGCGCAGCCTGCTTGCGCGGGCGCGCGACGACCTGTTCGTGGTGCGGAGCCTGCGCGGCTTGCGCGACGCACCCGTCTGGGTGCTGGGCTTTCACGCGCAGCAGGCGGTGGAGAAGTTGCTCAAGGCCGTGCTGACCCATGCCGGGGTCGAGTACCCGCGCACGCACAACCTTGTGATGCTGACCGAGCTGCTGGACGGAACGCCGCATGCAAAGCCGGGCGACAGCGATCAGTTTGATCGGCTGGTGCCGTTCGCGGTGTTCTTCCGCTATGAGGGCGCGGCAGGCGACGAGCCGCCGCCCATCGATCCGCAGTGGCTCGACGACGTGGCCCGCCGCACCGAGGCGTGGGCGGCACAGATCGTCGGCCAGGTACCGAGCTGACTTCTTAGGACGAGCATGGCAATCACGAACCCCGAGCGGGTGGGTAAGGCAGTGGAACTGCTGCGCGCGGGCCTTGCCCCTTTTGTGGAGCGCGAATTCGCGAGCGTGCACAAGGACCAGGCACTGGCCGAAGCGAGGCGGATGCTGGCGGCCGAGGACCGCATCAACGGCACGCGCCCGATCGCGCAGTGGGACGCCGCGGCTTTGCTCAAGGTGATGTGGGACGGCTGGAACGAGATCTTCGGCCGCACGCTGGGCCGGGCCGAGCGCTCGCTGGTGCAAGAGCTGCGCGAGGTGCGCAACCGCTGGGCGCACCAGGATCCGTTTACCGGCGATGACGCCTATCGCGCACTGGACTCGGTGCATCGGCTCTTGCTGGCCATTTCTGCGGAGCAGGCGCAAGAGGTGGAGAAGATGAAGATGGAGTTGCTGCGGGTTCGCTTCGACGAACAGGCACGCAGCGAGAAACGCAAGACCGCCGGCACGGCGATCGAGAGCGCCGTCGCCGGCAGCCTCAAGCCCTGGCGCGAGGTGGTGACGCCGCACAAGGACGTGGCCAGCGGCCGCTACCAGCAGGCCGAGTTTGCCGCGGATCTGTTCCAGGTGTACACGGGCGCCGGAACCCCGGAGTACAAGGATCCGGTCGAGTTCTTCCGCCGCACCTACCTCACGGAGAGCCTGAAGGGCATGCTGATCGGCGCGGTGCGCCGGCTGGCAGGCAAGGGCGGCGACCCGGTGGTGCAACTGCAAACCAACTTCGGCGGCGGCAAGACGCACTCGATGCTGGCGCTGTACCACCTGTTCTCGGGCGTGGCACCGACTGAACTGGCCGGCATAGACGCGGTGATGAAGGAGGCTGAGGCGACCCAACTCGCCCCGACGCGGCGCGTGGTGTTGGTGGGCAACAAGATCTCAGCGGGCAATCCGACGACCAAGGCGGATGGAACGGTGGTGCGCACGCTGTGGGGAGAGCTGGCCTGGCAACTGGGCGGGAAGAAGGCCTTCGCGCGCATCAAGGCCGACGACGAGAAGGCGACCAGCCCGGGCGATGTGCTGCGCGAGCTGTTCATCGAGTACGGCCCGTGCCTGATCCTGATCGACGAATGGGTGGCCTACGCGCGTCAGCTCCACGATCAGAGCGACTTGCCGGCCGGTGGTTTCGAGACACAGTTCACCTTTGCCCAGGTGCTGACCGAGTCGGCCAAGTTGGCGAACAACTGCCTGCTCGTGATCAGCCTGCCGGCGTCGGACACGAACGGCTCGCCGCACACGCACTCGGATGACGTGGAGGTGGGCGGCACGCGCGGGCGCGAGGCGCTCGACCGGCTGCGTAACGTGGTCGGGCGGGTGGAATCGTCGTGGCGGCCGGCGAGCGCTGAAGAGGGCTTCGAGATCGTGCGGCGTCGGCTGTTCGAGCCGCTTGCAGATCCGGCGCAGTTCAAGGACCGCGACGTGGTGGCACGGGCCTTCGCCGACTTCTACCGCACGCAGAAGACGGAGTTTCCGCCGGAGTGCAGCGACAGCGACTACGAGAAGCGGTTGAAGGCCGCCTACCCGATCCACCCCGAGATCTTCGACCGGCTGTACACCGACTGGTCCACGTTGGTGAAGTTCCAGCGCACGCGCGGCGTGCTGCGGCTGATGGCCGCAGTGATTCACAGCCTTTGGGAGAAGGGCGACCGCAGCCCGCTCATCCTGCCGGCGAACATCGCGGTCGACGACCCTCGCGTGCAGTCGGAGTTGACGCGATACCTCTCGGACAACTGGGTGCCGGTGATCGAGAAGGACGTGGACGGGCCGAGCTCGCTGCCGTTGCGGCTGGACAGCGAGTTACCGAACCTCGGCAAGTTCTCGGCCTGCCGGCGCGTGGCGCGAGCGATCTACTTGGGGTCGGCGCCGCTGACGCAGGCTGCGCACCGTGGGCTTGAAGATCGGCGCGTGAAGCTCGGCTGCGTGATGCCGGGCGAATCGCCGGCTGTGTTCGGCGACGCGCTGCGGCGGCTTGCCGGTGCCGCGACCTATCTCTACCAGGATGGCCCGCGGTACTGGTACTCGACGCAGCCGACGGTCACCAAGCTGGCCGAGGACCGTGCCGAACAACTGCGGCGCGAGCCCGACAAGGTGGTGCATGAACTCGATCGGCGCCTGCGCGACGACCTGCGGCGCACGGGTGATTTCAGCCGCATCCACCCGATGCCGCAGGCCAGCCAGGACGTGCCGGACGACCCGGATGCGCGACTGGTGGTCTTGGCGGTCGATCATGCCTATAGCAAGGATCCGGGCAACGCGGCCGAAGTGGCGGCCAAGGCGATGCTGGAGTCGCGTGGAAGCGCGCCGCGCCTGTACCGAAACGCGCTCGTGTTTCTGGCGGCCGACAAGGCCCGGTTGCAGGACCTGGACGAAGCGGCAAGGAAGTATCTGGCGTGGCAATCGATCATCGAGGAAAAGCTGACGCTCAACCTCGACCCGCAGCAGGTGAAGCAGGCTGAAGCGCAATGGAAGGCGGCTGATGGCGCGGTGACGGCCCGCGTGCCGGAAACCTACCAATGGCTGCTGGTGCCAGGGCAGACGACGCCTCGGTCGGCCATTGAGTGGCAGGCCATGCGCCTGTCAGGGCCGGATGCGCTGGCTGTGCGGGCGAGCAAGAAGCTTCGAGGCGACGAGCTCTTGCTCACCGGCTTTGGGCCATCGCGCTTGCGCATGGAGCTGGACCGCGTGCCGCTGTGGCGCGGCGAGTCTCATGTGGCGATCAAGCAGCTCGCGGAGGACTTCGGGCGCTACCTGTATCTGCCGCGCCTGGCGGACTCGTCCGTGCTGGTCAGCTCGATCCGCGATGGTCTGTCGCTGATGACGTGGGAGCAGGACGGCTTCGCGTTCGCCGATAGCCACGATGAAGTTGCGGCGCGCTATCGTGGCTTGCGAGCAGGCGAGACGGTGTCGATTACCGACGCCCAATCGTCCGGCCTGCTGGTGAAGCCCAGCGTTGCTCGGGCACAGATTGAAGCCGACGCGGCCGCTTCAACGGCGGCGGACGGCTCAGGCCTTGCGGCTGGCGGTGCGACCACGGGAGGGGCTGGAAAGACAGAGCCGGGTTCGGGCCAGGCGCCGGTGGGCCAGCCGCCCGCGCACCCGGCGGCCTTGAGGCCCAGGCGCTTTCACGGCACGGTGACCCTCGACAGCGCCCGCGTCGGCCGCGACGCGAGTCGCATTGCCGATGAGGTGATCGCGCACCTTTGCGGCCTTGTGGGTGCCGAGGTGACGGTCACGATCGAGATCGAGGCTGCCATTCCAGGCGGCGCACCGGACAACGTCGTGCGCACCGTGACTGAAAACAGCCGGACACTGAAGTTCACAAGCCAGGGGTTCGAAGCGGAATAGTCTTTCTTTTGGCGCACCCGGTGAAGCGAATCCTCGTCATTCGAATCGACTTCCTGGGCGACCTCGTCTGCACGACGCCGCTCTTGCACGCCATCAAGCGCCGCTGGCCGGAGGCCGAGGTCCATTCGCTGGTCAACCTCTACAA
>CAIKUF010000323.1 GCA_903830565.1 uncultured bacterium
GCGATGAACTCGCCCGCGCCGTGGCCTGCGCCAAATGATGCCGGCGGACGCACCGGCGGCGCCACTCCGCGGCGCCACTTGTGCACGAGGTTGGCGTTCAGGCCATGGGCCAGCGCGATGGCGGCCACGGACGCACCGGGGTCGTTGCACGCAGCACGCACCTGGGACTTGAGTGCAGCAGCGTGGCGCCGCCGCGGCGCGCTCTGGTTTTGCATGGTGTCCACCTCAGACATAGGTGGACACCATGCTGGCCGCTATCCATCGGCCGTTCAAGGTGGGATGGCTAGCCGCTTACGCGACAACAGCACGAACGCGCCCGCACACCTGGTTCTGGTGCCGGCGCGTTCAGCCGTTGCATGAACTCCAGCGGCGACATCACCTGGGGCGAAGTCCCTTCGCGCCACGCTGTCTACAGAATCAGAACCGCCTGGCCAGCACAGCAGCTTACACAATCCCGCCGTCCCTCAAATCAGGCCGCAGCGTAGCTTGCCACCTCATGGATCAACGACAGGCTACGAGGCTCCGCCTGCGCCGCTAGGCGCCGCTTGATAGCCTCAGCTCGACACGAACCAGTAAGCGTCCCGAGCCGCGGCGACACATGGACGACCTCGAAGCTACCACCTCCGACCCAGGACGTAGCCTCGGTAACGCCTCCCGGGTCGGTACCGTCGATCACTCGCCGCAGTCTCGGCAGCAGGAAGTCAAGGACGGTTTGCGTATTGCGCTCGGCGACCACCCATCGGCGACGCATCTTGTGTGCGACCGCGGCAGTCGTTCCGCTACCGCCGAATATGTCGACCACTAGGTCGCCCGGATTGGTCGCAATGTGGATGATCCGCTCCAGAAGCGACTCAGGCTTTGGAGTGTCGAACACCTCGACTTCCGGGAACATCGCCATCAGGTGGCGCTTCGCGTCGTCGTTTGTTCCGGTGTCTGTAGCGCCCCACACCGTGAACGGGACGAGCCCTCTGAGCTGATGCGCGAACAATTTCAGTCGCGGCGAACCGTCGCCACCCTTCGGAAACCAGATCCGGCCGTCCGCAAGCAAGTCGATGTAGGTCTGCTCCGTGGCGTACCAAGAACGGCCACGTGGAGGCCGCTGTAGTTGCCCGGTCGGCGTGACAATATCGTACTGCTGTGCTTTGCGATAGCCGGGCGCCGTGAAGGGAGCGTCGGACCAAGGTCCACGCGGGTCATCGTCGCGGTTCTGCAAGTGTGCGTCTTCCTTTACCAAAAGATTCCGCGAGGTCTTCCACTTCTTTGGCCCGCTCGGGGCGTATACCAAGACCGTATCGTGGTTCGAAGAAAAGGCTGCGCGGGAGTCACGGGTGGTCTTCTTCTGCCACACGACTGAGGCGACAAACGCGTTCTCGCCGAAAACCTCGTCCATCACTGCTCGAGCCCGATGCACCTCTGAGTCGTCAAGATGCACCCAAACGCTTGCATCCTCTGCGAGATGCGGGCGCAGAGACGCGAAACGGTCGCGCATCATGCTGAGCCACATCGGCCGTTGCATGGTGTCGTTGTACTGACGAAAGTTCACCTGAGTGTTGAAAGGCGGGTCGATGTACACGAGTCGGACCCCGCCGTCTAGGGCGGTCGTTCGTGACGCCAGCGCTTCTATAACGTCCAGACCATCGCCGATAGCGAGCACATTCGCCCGGGCGTTCAAAGGGCTCGCCGTGAGCTGCTCAAACTTGAGCGGCATTAGCAGTCGGCGGTCTGTTTGCGGCAGCCACTCGTAGGCCGCCTCACCCGACGCAAGTAGCGGCATGTTCTTGTTCGGCCACACGAGTTGAACGTCAGACATAGGAACCTCGAGACTGAAGGAGAGTGGGCTACGGGTGTCGATACTGGGTATTTTTACAGGATATCATGAGCCAACGAGGAAGAAGGTGGAGACACAAGGAAAATGACGCTTGCCGTTCTGGATGTGCCACCCGGCGTACTGCCTGCTGTTCGGCCCGACTCGGCGCCGATCAAACCCTTCATTCGGTGGGCGGGCGGCAAGTCGCGACTGCTTTCGCGCATCCTTCCGCACGTGCCCACCTGCATTGGGAACTACTACGAGCCCTTTCTCGGTGGAGGCGCAGTGTTCTTCGCCTGCGCTGCTCGCGTAGCCGGTCGCTCACACCTCGCAGACCTCAACGAGCACCTTGTCGCGGCTTGGGTTGCGGTGAGGGACTACCAATCGGACCTTCGTCCGCTGCTGGACGGGTACCTGGCAAATGACTCGAAAGAGTTCTACTACGAAGTTCGCTCGGCCACTCCCCCTAGCCTCGTTGAGAAGGCGGCACGCTTCCTCTACCTGAACGGAGTTTCATGGAACCACCTGTGGCGGGAAAACTCGCGAACCGGAGCCATGAATGTGCCTTGGGGAGACCGTCGATTCAAGGTCATGGATGAAGCGACCATGAAGGCCATCGGGGATGCCTTAACCCGGGCAGACATTGTTGCCGCCGACTTCCGCGAAATGCTCGACAGCGCAACGCGCGGAGACTTCGTCTACCTCGACCCACCGTACTTGCCTGTTTTCACAAGCCCGGACGTGGAGAAAGAGCCCACGGCGAAGTTCAACAAGTACACGGCGAAGACCTTTGAGATGTCCGATCTCGTTGAGCTCGCAGAGATCTGCGCTGATCTGTCTCGGCGAGGCGTGCGATGGGTGATGTCCAATCGCGACAACGCATCGGTTAGCGATCTGTTCCCAGGCGCTGAGATCATCCGGTTTACTACGCATCGCTCGCTGGCTGCGCAGAGTCGTCGAGAAGTTGAAGCACACATGTCACCCGAAGCAATCATTGTCGGAAGGGTTTGAATGGCCGCGCAGCCTGTCGAATGGGTGTTGGTCGTTTACTACGGTCCCGCGGCACACCAAGCTACCTACGGTCGTAAGGTAGGAAGGGGTGGGTATTCGAAGGACTACATCCAACTTTCTCGCACGAAGAAATTCTTGGACGAGGTGGCGAATCTGTTCTCGGTCACGGCGAGTGCGACAGCCTCGGTACCACTCACCTACCAGTGGCCAGCGGCAACCACTTCCGGCGCGTTCGTCTTCAAATCCGCAGACCGGCCACATCTCAAGTGGGAAACGAGCTCGGGTGCACCGCAGGTCTGGAAGATGACACTCGCTCCGAGCGATGCCACGCCGGAAACGATCCCCGGCGACCCGTCTCATTCGGAATTCGCGGATGCCGAGAACGAGTTCGAGCTACTCGCTCGCCGCGGTGCTGGGCAGCCGTACCTAATGGCAATCAAGCTTCGGGATGAGCCCAGGACATTGCACCTACGCGCCTATCTCAAGAACCCGAGCGAAAGCTATGCGTGGGCCGACCTAGGGCTCGTACCGCAGGAAGTCCAAACCCTTGCCGCGAAGACATCTCAGAGATCTGCGCTTGAATGGTTGCTCTTTCAAAGCGGCGGAACTGTACCGAGCTCGAGGGTCGAGAATGCACTATCGCAGCTCGTTGCATCCAAAGATCGAACGGCGGTGATCGACGCGCTTGATGTGGCAACGGGTCGCGCACTCACCAACTACCTTCGGCGTCCCGGTCACGGCCTGTTCTTCGACCCGAGTCGGAATCACGACGCGTGGCTACAGCCCACGCCCCTTCCCCGGCAGGTCTCGGCGTCTGTCGATGATTTCTTGCAGGCGCTGGAAGCGCGTTTCCCTGCAGTCGCCCAAGGAGACGCGGCCGCCGAGACGCTGGAGGCTGACCCTGACGAGGTCGAAGCCTTCCGTGAACAGATCGAGCACAAGAGCTATGAGGTCGCCGATTCGACCGCTACGATCAAGACCAGAGGCAGCGCCCAGAAGGCGTTTGCTGGGTCGGTCAAGGCCAACTATGAATATCGGTGTGCGATTACAGGCGTCGTGACCAAGGACTTTCTCGTCGCGGCGCACATCGTTCCGTGGAGTGAAGATCAAAGCATCCGACTCGATCCGTCGAATGGCATCTGCCTTTCGCTGATCGTTGACCGTGCGTTTGAAAAGGGCTACCTGCAGATCGAGGACGACCTCACGATTCGCATCGACTGGAGCCGAGTCGGAGATGATCAGGCGCTCCGAAGCCAGCTTGAGCCGTGCGACGGGCAGAAGTTGAGCGCGCCGGCGAAGGAGGCTCCGCAGCCAGAGTACCTTCAGCGGCGGCGGGCGCTTGTCACTCGGACTGACTGAGACGAGTTTGCGCAGCGCGGCGCAGGAGTGCGCTTTGCCTGGCCGAGCCAAAGCGCTGGATCAACCTGACCGCGCGGTTGTCCGCTGCTTTGAGAGCGGAGGCCAGGAAGCTGCCCGCGGCCAGCGGCAGGAACGGGTCGTGAGGAGACCTTCGCCCGGCAACCCTGAAGCAGTCGCCTGGTAGCGCCGCGCTGTACAGGGGATCAAGCCACTTCTTCGTTTCCGGTCCTCTCCGAAGCAGGCTCTCGGTCCCAAGGCGGGCCGCTTGGGCGCCGCGGAGGCGAGCGTCGACGAACGCGCGAGTTAGGCGGACCGTGCCCGCGCACGAAGGCAATCGAGCGCGAGTTGCTTGACGAAAGTGCTTCGCGCGAACAAACGGACCACGGCGTTACTCGCTCGCCTCGCGCAGCAATTCGGCTATGTCGCTCGCCACGACGCCGCGCGAAAGCATGCGTTTGAAGGCTTCATAGACATCGGTCTTGGCCCCCGCCTTGCGCAACGTGTCTTCGTCGTTGAACCAGACGTAGACGATTACCTTGACCGGGTTCGACGCGAAGCGGAAGAAGAGCCGGTAGCGATCGGGCACGCCCTTCTTCACCCGGCGCCAATGCGAGTTGCCGGCGCCGAGTGTCTTGCCGAGCCGGAAGTCGGCTGCGTCGGGGTTGGCGGGCACAAGCTGCGTCACGGCGCGGTAGACCGAGGCCAGCAGCCGGGTCTTAGGGTGCGATCGGTAGCCGGTGGGGTCGGCTGCCGCGAGCTTGCTGACGACGGCTTCGAGTTCGTCGAGCGTGGCCTTGAATGCCCGGTGGTAGTACAGGCGCCAGCCGTTCGCGATCATTGCGGGCTCTATTTCAGCGAGACGCCCTTGACGAGCTTGCCGATGCGGCGCAACTGCCCTGCATCGGCCGCCACGATGTCCTCGGGGTGCTCGCTCATCTGGCGCTCCATGAAGCGCAGCAGGCTCGCGACCACCGGGTCGTCTTCGTCGTCGGCGGCCGTGCGTCGGGGCGGCGTCTTCGCCGAAACCAAGGCTGTGCCGTCGGCAACCATGGTCACGCGGACCTTGCCGCTGAATTCGGGGTGGGCGCGAAAGAACCCGGCCGGCAGGCGCATGCCGCGCGAATTGCCGACCTGTACTACTGTGCCTTCGTACTGTTCCTGCCGCTTGGCTTCGCCCATGCCCGCCCCTTTGTTGACGTGACTACGTCTGTGCTCACGTCATCTTACGCTGATCGACGGGCCTTCGGGAGCGAGTGCGAGGGATGGGGTCCCGGTTCAATACACCGCATCGTGATCGCCGACGGCGAGCGGGACGATTTCGCGTTCGGTCACGCGCATGAGCAAGGTGATGCGGTAGGACAGGTTGATCGAGACGGAGTGCACGCCCTGCAGCCGGCCGCCCAGCGCGTGCAGGCGCAGCGAGGGGTGTTGCGGGTTGACTTGCAGCAGCGCGAGCGTCTTCTCATAGGCGCGCGCCATGTCCGGGTGGCGTCTCAGGAAGCGCGCCGCGATGCGGTTGTAGCGCTCGGTGAAGATGAGGGTGTAGGGCACGGTGCGCGCCTGCGTTGCCGCAACTCAACGGGCCAGGCGCTTGGGCTTCGCGCGCACGGCCGCGGTCGAAGTGCGCCTGGGCTTCGGCTTGCCGGCCGCCGCCGAGTCGGCAGCGATCATCTTCTTCAAGCGCGCCACATGCGCGGCAGGCGACTCGACGACGAAGCGCCCGGCGGCGATGTCGGCCTGGCTTTCGGCCAGCGCGGCTTCGAGTTCGCATTCGCGCAGGTGCTGGTAGTGCGCCAGTTCCATGACCACGTAACGCTCGGCGCCGCGCACCGACACGACGGCCTCGGTATGGCCGCCGGCGAGCGACGCCTCAATGGCGGCGATGCCGCGCGTCTTCAGATCATTGGCGGTGATTCGGGTCATGGCGGAAGCTTGTGTGCTGGAGAAATCGCATTGTAAAACACACTGTTCACAAAGCGATGAGAAATACGATGAAGCGGCGGTCGGGGCCTGCCCGCGCCCGCCGTGCCCTCCAGCAGCCCTTCATACAATGACGCGATGCTCAAGCAACGCACCCTGAAGGCGATGACGCGCGCGGTCGGCGTCGGCTTGCACAGCGGGCAGCGCGTCGAGTTGACGCTGCGCCCGGCGCCGCCCGACAGCGGCATCGTGTTCCGGCGCATCGACCTGCCGCTGCCTGTTTCGATTCCGGTCTCGGCCGAGGTGGTGAGCGACGCCCGCATGGCGTCGACGATCTCGGCCGGCGGCGACCCCGGCGCGCCGCGCGTGCAGACCATCGAGCACCTGATGTCGGCCTGCTCGGGCCTCGGGATCGACAACCTCGCGGTCGACATCACCGCCGACGAATTGCCCATCCTCGACGGCTCGGCGGCGTCGTTCGTGTTCCTGCTGCAAAGCGCGGGCATCGCGCTGCAGGACGC
>CAIKUF010000324.1 GCA_903830565.1 uncultured bacterium
CGCGGCCAGGGCGGCGCAGCGCGGTTCGATCGGGTGCGTAGCGCGGTCACCCAAGTGGTGAAGGCGATCGTGGGCGCAAACGTCAGGATTCATGCGGTGTGGCCAGCGCAGACAAGCGGTCAACTGCGGTTTCTAGGATGAACGCCTCCACCCTCGTCCAGAAGCTCTGGAACTATTGCAACGTCCTGCGTGGCGACGGCATGAGCTATGGCGACTACGTCGAGCAGCTCACCTACCTGCTGTTCCTGAAGATGGCCGACGAGCGCAGCCGGCCGCCCTACAGCCAGAAGAGCATCGTTCCGGCCCCGTGGGACTGGCCTTCGCTGCTCGCGCTCGACGGCGACGATCTGTTCGACCACTATCGGCGCCTTCTCGAAGCGCTGGCGCAGCACAAGGGCACGCTGGGCCTCGTCTTCGCCAAGGCGCAGAACAAGTTCCAGGACCCGACCAAGCTGCGCCGGCTGGTGGTGGACCTGATCGGCGCCGAGAACTGGTCGGCCCTGGGCGTCGACGTGAAGGGCGACGCCTACGAGGGTCTGCTGGAGAAGAACGCCCAAGACACCAAGAGCGGCGCCGGCCAGTACTTCACGCCGCGCGCGCTGATCCAGGCAATGGTCGATTGCATCGCGCCCAAGGCGGGCGAGACGGTGTGCGACCCGGCCTGCGGCACCGGCGGCTTTCTGTTCACGGCCTACAACCACATCGCCCGGCACAGCCCCAACCTCACGCGAGACCAGAAGCGCCACCTGAAAGAGGGCGCCTTCACGGGCGTCGAGCTGGTGCAGGCCACGGCGCGCGTGTGCGCAATGAACTTGCTGCTGCACGGCATCGGCAGCGAGAAGAGCGTGCCGGTGAAGGTGATGGACGCGCTGGTGGCCGAACCCGACAAGCACTTCGACATCGTGCTCGCCAACCCGCCCTTCGGCAAGAAGAGCAGCACGCAGATCGAAGGTGCCGACGGCAAGCGCACGACCGAGAAGGACGTGATCGAGCGCGACGACTTCTGGGCCACGACGAGCAACAAGCAGCTCAACTTTGGCTTCGGCATAACAAGCCCTTCGGGCAGTTGTTAGCCTGCGCCGGAGCGTCGCTCTGTGCAGCACATCAAGACGCTGCTGAAGACGAACGGCCGCGCCGCGGTGGTGCTGCCCGACAACGTGCTCTTCGAGGGCGGCGCGGGCGAGACCATCCGCAGGAAGCTGCTGCACGAGTGCGAGCTGCACACGCTGCTGCGCCTGCCCACGGGCCTCTTCTACGCCCAAGGCGTGAAGGCCAACGTGCTGTTCTTCGACAAGAAGCCGGCCAGCGAGACGCCGTGGGCGACCTGGAGGCGGCGCTGGAGCAGTTCAGGCTGATTGCCGGCGACCCGCGCGAGGCGGCTGACGCGCCGAAGTGAACGGCGTGTTCTACTGCGGCATCGCAAGCCTCGCCTTGCCACTTGCAGGAGAACCCCCATGACGCTCTGCCCCATCGCCATCGTTGCCGGCTGCAAGAAGTGCCCGGCGTTCCGCATCTGCCCACTCAAGACCGTTCTCGGCGATCAGGCCGATGCATCGCCGCCCGCGGCCAAGCAGGCCGGCGCCAAACCCAAGGCATCGTCCCAATCGAAGAAGTAGCCTTCTCGGTAAACAGGGATCGTGCCCTTGCGGCCCGATCAGTGTTTGTCTGCCTCCGAGGTGAACGCGTCGGCGTAGAACTCGTCGGCCGGCAGGCCGCATCGGGCGACGAAATCGCGCCGCGCCGAATCGACCATGATCGGCACGCCGCAGGCATAGACTTGGTGGCTAGAGAGGTCCGGCAGGTCGGCCATCACGGCCTGATGGACGAGACCGGTGCGGCCGGCCCAGTGGTCGTCGGCGCGCGGCTCCGACAGCACCGGCAGGTAGCGCAGGTTTGGCATGCGCGCGGCGGCCGCTTCGGCCCATTCGTGCAGGTACAGGTCGGCGCGGCTGCGGCAGCCCCAGTACAGCACCACGCCCCGCGTGCTGGCCGTGTATTCGAGATGGTCGACGATGGCCTTCACCGGCGCCATGCCGGTGCCCGAGGCGAGCAGCACGATGGGCTTGGGCGAGTCCTCGCGCAGGAAGAAGCCGCCGAACGGGCCTTCGATGCGCAGGATTTCCTTCACCTGCATCGCGCCGAACACGTGGTCGGTGAACTTGCCACCGGGCATGTGGCGCAGGTGCAGCTCGATGCCCGGCGCGGCGTCTTGCGTGTGCGGCGCGTTGGCGAGCGAGTAGCTGCGCCGGCCGCCATCGCGCAGGATGACCTCGACGTACTGCCCGGCGCGATAACGCAAGATCTCGTTGGCAGGCAACTGCAGCTTGACGATCGCCACGTCCGGCGCCGGGCGCTCGATGCTCATCACGCGGCTGGGCATCTTGCGCGGCGGGAAGTCGCCGGCGCCGACGACGGTGCGCGCTTCGATCGCGAGGTCGGTCAAGGGCCGCGCGCAGCAGGTGAGCGTGAGGCCTGCCGCTTCCTCGTCGGCGCTGAGCGCCTTGGCCTGGTGCTCGCCGAGCGCGACGCGGCCTGCGAGCAGGCGGCTCTTGCACGAGCCGCAGGCGCCGTCCCTGCAGCCGTAGGGCAGGCCCACGCCCTGGCGGATCGCGGCTTGCAGCACCGGTTCGTCCGCTTCGACCTCGAAGCTGCGCCCGCTCGGCTGCAGAGTTACGGTGAAAGTCATGTTCGTCCTGGCAATGGCATAAGCTAGCAGGCGATTTTGCGCGCTGCGTCCACCTGCCCAAACCATGAGTCCGCCCATCACTGCTCGCATGCGCCGCCCGCGGCTGCTGATCGTCGGCTGCGGCGACATCGGCATGCGCGTTGCGCGCTTGCTGCGCGGGCGCTACCGCGTGCTGGCGCTGTCGTCGAACGCCGCGCGCTTTGATGAACTCAGGGCGGCGGGCGTGGTGCCCGTGCTCGGCAATCTCGACCAGCCCGCGACGCTGACGCGCCTGGCCGGCCTGGCCGACGCGGTGCTTCACCTCGCGCCGCCCGCGGCCACGGGCGACACGGACGAGCGCACCGCGCACTTGTTGCAGACGCTGGCCCGGCGCGGCCTCGTGCGCCGCCTCGTCTACGCCAGCACGAGCGGCGTCTACGGCGACGCCAAGGGCGCGCGCTTCGACGAGACGCGCGCCGTGCGCCCGGCGAGCGACCGCGCGCAGCGCCGCGTCGACGCAGAGCGACGTGTGCGCTGGTTCGGGCGCGCCTTCGGCGCCTGCGTCACCGTGCTGCGCCTGCCGGGCATCTACGCCACCGACCGCCCCGGCGGCCATCCGCGCGAGCGCCTCTCGCGCGGCATGCCGGTGCTGGCCGCGGCCGACGACGCGTACACGAATCACATCCACGCCGACGACCTGGCGCGCGCCTGCGTCGCGGCCCTGGTGCGTGGCCTGCCGCAGCGCGTGGTTCACGTCTGCGACGACAGCGAGCTGAAGATGGGCGACTACTTCGACCTCGCGGCCGACTTGTTCGCTCTGCCGCGCCCGGCGCGGATCTCGCTCGAACAGGCGCGGCAGCAGCTCTCGCCGCCGCTGCTGTCGTTCATGACCGAGTCGCGCCGCCTCGACAACCGGCGCCTGAAGCGCGAACTGCGCCTGGCGCTGCGCTACCCGACGGTGCGAGAAGGGCTGCTCGCCTAGGGTCTCCGTAGTGTGAGCAGGCCCTAACCCGCGACGCGCTGCATCAGCGGCGGCGCCCGAACGGCGGCTGGCCGCGCCAGTAGCGGATCATCAGGTAGCCGCCGAGCATGCCGCCCAGGTGCGCGAAGTGCGCCACGCCGGACTGGGTGCCGGTCACG
>CAIKUF010000325.1 GCA_903830565.1 uncultured bacterium
GCGATGCAGCACGGCATCAAGGCCGCCAACTACCCGCTGATCCCCGAGGACTTCGAGCGCGATCACCTGCCGACGACGTTGGCGCCGTTCAAGCGCAAGTGTTTCGGATTGACGATCGATCCCGCGCGCTTGAGCCAAATCCGCAACGAGCGCCGCCCGGGCAGCAAGTACGCCTCGCTGGAGAACTGCCGCCACGAGGTCAAGGCCGCCGAATCGATGATGCGCCGCGAAGGCATTTCGTCGCTGAGCTCGACCCACAAGTCGATCGAGGAAATCGCGACGACGATCCTGCGCGACCTGCGGCCGGATCGGCTGATGTATTGATCGGCGCGCCGCGCGCTAGCGCTTCGCCGCTACGCGCTGGCGCGCCGATTCGTAGAGGCACACGGCGGCGGCGGCGGCCACGTTGAGCGACTCTTCCCCGCCCGGTTGCGCGATGCGCAGTTCGGCTTCGCAACGCGCCAGCAGTTCGCGCGACAGGCCCTGCCCTTCGTTGCCGAAGGCAAACGCGCATGGCCAGGGCAAGGGCGACGCATCGAGGTTGCGCGCCGCGTGCGAACTGGTCGCGAACACCGGCACGTCGAGCGCGGCCAAGGCGTCGGAGTCGACACCTTCGATCAGGTTGAGCCCGAAGTGCGCGCCCATCCCTGCACGCAGCACCTTCGGCGACCACAGCGCCGCCGTGCCCTTGATCGCCAGCACCTGCGTGAAACCGAACGCCGCTGCACTGCGCAGGATCGTGCCGACATTGCCTGCATCCTGCAACCGGTCGAGCACCACGCTCGGCGCGTGCGGCTGCACGCTCGCCGATCCGCTCCACGGCACGACGAAGCCCAATGGCGGAGGCGATTCGAGACTACTCAGTCCAGCCATTAGAGTGGCCGGCACCACGGTAACGCGGGTGGCCTGGCCGGCCAGTTGCCGCAGTGCAGGCGTCTGCCAGCCTGCTTCGGTGACCACCGCCAGCGCTGCCACGCCGCCGCGTTGCAGGAATGCCGAGCACAGATGATCGCCCTCCAGCCACACCTCGCCGAGCTTGCGGTAGCCGGCCGGGTCCGCCGCCAGCTTGCGCAGCCGAACCAGCAGCGGGTTGTCCTTCGACGCGATCGCGCGAACCTGCGTCATCTCACTCCCCCAGCACGTCGCGCACCGGGCCGAACGAGCGCCGATGCTGCGGGCAGGCGCCATGCGCGCGCAACGCCGCCAGGTGGGCCGGCGTCGGGTAGCCCTTGTGGCCGTCGAAGCCGTACTGCGGATGCTCCGCGTGCAACGCAAGGCACAGGCGGTCGCGCTGCACCTTGGCCAGTATCGATGCCGCCGAGATCGCCTTGACGCGCGAGTCGCCCTTGACGATCGCCTCGGCAGGCATCGGAAGCACCGGCAGGCGGTTGCCGTCGACCAGCACCTTGTGCGGGCGCAGGCGCAAGCCGTCGACGGCGCGGCGCATCGCGAGCAGCGTGGCCTGCAGGATGTTGAGCTCGTCGATCTCTTGCACGCTGGCCTGCGCGATGCTGCAGCACAGCGCCTTCGCGCGGATCTCGTCGAACAGCCGCTCGCGGGTGCGCGGCCCGAGCATCTTCGAGTCCTTCAGGCCCTTGATCGGATGCAGGTCGTCGAGGATCACCGCTGCCGCGACGACCGGCCCGGCCAGCGGGCCGCGGCCGGCCTCATCGACGCCGGCGATGAGGCCGGGCACGTTGAAGCTGAACGCGAGCTGGTCAGCGATCCAGGAACGTTTCGAGGGCATCGGTGGCGGCCTGCGCGGTGTTGCGGCGCAGCTCGAGGTGAAGGCGGCTGAAGCGCTCGCTGACGCTTGCGGCGCGCTCAGGTTCGGCAAGCCAGGCAAGCGTGGCCTCGGCCAGCGCCTCGGGCGTCGCCTCGCCCTGCAGCAACTCGGGTACGACGC
>CAIKUF010000326.1 GCA_903830565.1 uncultured bacterium
GCTTTCGGCCGCCGCGGGTGGCCCAGCCAATGCCGTGGCGATCATTGCCAAGACCCAGGCTCTCTTCATGCGCTCTCTCCTTGTCGAGTCCGGTGGTCGGCGAGGCCTCACTCCCGCCAGCGGCGAAAGACCAGCGAGGTGTTGATGCCGCCGAAGGCGAAATTGTTGCTCATGACGTGGTCGGTCGCTATCTCGCGCCCGGCGCCAGTGATGTGGTCGAGCGCGGCGCACTTGGGGTCGACGCGGTCGAGGTTGATCGTCGGCGCGAACCAGCCGCTGCGCATCATCTCGATGGTCATCCAGGCTTCGAGCGCGCCGCAGGCGCCCAGCGTGTGGCCCATGTAGCTCTTGAGCGAACTGATCGGCACCGCAGGGCCGAGCACTTCAAGCGTGGCCGCGGCCTCGGCGATGTCGCCATGGTCGGTGGCCGTGCCGTGGGCGTTCACGTAGCCGATCGCGGTTGGTGCCAGCGCGGCGTCCTGCAACGCCAGGCGCAGGGCGACGGCCATCGTGCGCGCGTTCGGCTGCGTGATGTGGCTGCCGTCGCTGTTGGTGCCGTAGCCGACCACTTCGGCCATGATGCGCGCGCCACGTGCGCGCGCATGGCCGAGCTCTTCGAGCACCAGCGTGCACGCACCTTCGCCGAGCACCAGCCCGTCGCGCTCGGCGTCGAAAGGGCGCGGTGTGGTCCCGGGGCGATCGTTGCGCACGCTGGTCGCGAACAAGGTGTCGAAGACGGCGGCTTCGGTCGCGTCCAGTTCCTCGGCGCCGCCGGCCAGCATCGCCACCTGGCGACCGCTGCGCACCGCCTCGAACGCATAGCCAATGCCCTGGCTGCCCGAGGTGCAGGCGCTCGAGGTCGTGACGATGCGGCCGGTGATGCCGAAGAACACGCCGATGTTCACCGCCGCGGTGTGCGACATCATCTTGATGTAGGTCGTCGCGTTGATGCCCTCGGTCGTCTTGTCGGCGAACATGCGGCCGAAGTCGCCCACCGCCGTCGGCGTGCCGGACGACGAGCCATAGGCGATGCCCAGGCTCCCGCTCTGCACCAGCGGGTGTCCGGCGAGCCCGGCGTCGGCCAACGCGAGTTCGCTCGCGCGGGTGGCCATCAAGGCCACGCGGCCCATGCTGCGCGTGGACTTGCGGTTGTAGTGCGCGGGCAGCTCGAACGGCTGCACCGGTGCGCCCAGGCGCGTGTTCAGGCCTTCGTAGACGTCCCACTCGGTCATGTAGCGAACCGCATTGCGGCCTTCGCACAGGCGGCGCTGTACGCTCGGCCAGTCGTGGCCCAGCGGGCTGATCGCCCCCGCCCCGGTGATGACGACGCGATTCACCCGAACATCCCCCCGTTGACCGAAATGACTTGCCGCGTGATGTAGCTCGCGTCGGCAGACATCAGGAAGGCTACCAGAGCGGCCACCTCGTCCGGGCGCCCGAGGCGCTTGGCCGGGATCATCTTCAGCGCCTCGTCGACGACGCGCTGCTCCAGCATCGCGGTGTCGATGAGCCCGGGGGCAACGCAATTGACGGTGATCTCGCGGCTCGCCAGCTCGGCCGCGAGCGCCTTGCTGGCGCCCATCAGCCCGGCCTTGGCGGCGCTGTAATTGGTCTGGCCGCGGTTGCCGATGAGGCCCGACACCGAGGCCAGCGTCACGATGCGCCCCGGTGCGCGCCGCCGCACCATCGGCATCACGACGGGATGGATCACGTTGTAGAAGGCGTCGAGGTTGGTATGGATGACGTTGTCCCACTCCTCGCCCGTCATCGCCGGGAAGGCCGCGTCGCGCACGATGCCGGCGTTGCACACGACGCCGTAGTACGCGCCATGGGCCGCGATGTCGGCCTCCAGCGCCTGCGCGGCCGCGGCGCGGTCGGCGACGTCGAACACCAGCACGCGCGCCGCGCGGCCCAGCGCGGCAATCTCGGCCTCTACGGCGTGCGCCTGCTCGATGCCGTGGCGGCAATGCACGACGAGGTCGAAGCCGTCGCGCGCCAGGCGCAGCGCGATCGCGCGCCCGATGCCGCGGCTCGACCCGGTGACGAGGACCGTGTGCGCCCTCTTCATGAAGCGGCTTCCATCAGACTTGTCGCATCGGCGGGCTCGTACACCGACAGCATCGCGCTTGCGACCTCTTCGTCGGCCAGAGTGATGCGGCACTCGAACATGCCAAGGCCATTGCCCGCCAGCAGTTCGCAGCGCGCGTGGATGCGCAGCCTTGCCCCGGCCGGCAAGGCGGCACGGCGCATTTCGTACTTGCGCGTGCCGAGCAGCAGGCCCAGGCGCACCGGCTGGCCGCGGCGCTGCGCGCGCGCGCCGGCCCAGGCGGCCACCGCCTGCGCCATCAGCTCGATGCCGACCCAGGTTGGCATCGCGCCGTCGCGAACGAAGCGACCCTGCGCCGGAACGACCGCCTCGACCAGCACGTGCTCGTCGTCGGCCTCGATCAGGCGCTCGATCAGGCACATCGGCGCGCGATGCGGGATCAGGCTCTCAATCGGCGTCGTCTCGTCCACGGCTATGGGGTTCACCCCGTCCCCAGAAGCAGGCTCGCGTTGCTGCCGCCGAAGGCGAAAGAATTGCTCAATACATGACGGAGGGGCCTTCCGAGTGCATCGCCCGGCGACACCGCGTGCAGCCTGGGCAGCGCAGGATCGGCCTCGCCGTCCCACCAATGAGGCGGCAATCGCCCCAGGGGATTGTCCACCAGCGCAAGCCAGCCGAAGGCGGCCTCGATGGCACCGGCTGCGGCCAGCGCGTGACCGGTTAGCGGCTTGGTCGAACTCACCGGCACGTGCAGGCCCAGCGTTTGCGCGATGGCACGGCTCTCCATGGCGTCGTTCTGCGGTGTCGCGGAACCGTGCAGGTTGACGTAGTCGATCTGCGGCGCCGCCACTCCGGCGCGTGCCAGCGCCAGGTTCATCGCCGCCATCGCGCCGCGCGCGGTCGGGTCAGGGCTGGAGATGTGGTGGGCGTCGGAGGTCTCGCCCCAGCCTGCCAGGCGCACCGCCCCCGGCTCGCGGCTGACGAGGAACAGCGCCGCGCCCTCGCCGAGATTGATGCCGTCGCGGTTCACCGACAGCGGATTGCAGCGCTGCGCAGACACCGACTCGAGCGCCATGAATCCGGCCAGCGTGAAGCTGCACAGACTGTCGGCGCCACCGGCGACGACGACGTCGGCGAGGTCAGCCTGGAGCAGCCGGGCCGCTGACGCCAGCGCCTTGGCGCCCGAGGAGCAGGCGGTCGAGATCACGTGCGCTGGGCCCGCCGTGCCGAGCAGCCAGGCGAGAAAGGTGCTCGCCGAGGCCAGCTCCTCTTGCCGGTGGTCGTAGTCGTCCGGCCATCGGCCCGTGCTGAGACGGGCGCGCACCGCGGCCTCGCCTTCGCGCACGCCCGAAGTGCTGCCGCCGAGAACGATCGCCACCCGCGCCGGCCCGACGCGCGCGACGGCGGCGTCGACCGCTGGGCGGATCTCCTGCAGCGCGGCGGCGAGCAAGGCGTTGTTGCGGCTGCGGTGCCACAGCGGCCACGGGCTGCTGTCGGGCAGGGCTGCGTTCACCTCGCCGACGTAGAGCGGGCGGCCGGGGCTGAAGGCCTCGGTGCGCGTCATGCCTTGCGGCGCGTCGGCGCGGAACAAGGTTTCGCGCACGGCGCGCTGCCCGTGGCCGAGCGAGCACACGAGCCCGAGCTGATTTAGAAAGATCGTCATCGGGTGAGGTCTATCGATTCGATGCCCAGGCGGTAGCCCGCGCGCAGGTTATCGAGTTCGACCTCTGTGGGCGACAGGTAGCGCACGACGGCGGCGACCTCGCCGCGTTCGACCAGCTCTCGCGTGCCCGGCGTCTCGCGCAGCGCCCAACCCGACGGCAAGGCCGCGCGCACCGCGTCGGCGGGCCACCAGACGAGTTGCACGTCGCTCAGGATGAGCTCGCCGCGCACGGCTGCGGGCCACCAGGCGGCTCGCGTCTCCTGCAGGCGCTGGCCATCCCACTCCAGGCGGGCGGCGGTCTGCCCGAGGTTCAGCACGGCCAGCCGCACGGCGTCGGGCTCGGCTTCGAGCAGCACCTCCACGCGCTGGGTCTGGCCGGCCGCGGTCACGACGAGTTGCTGCTGCAGCGCCAGGCTGCGTCCGAGCGCCGCCGGCGACAGCCGCAGCAGCGGAGTTTGGCGGTTAGCGTCCAGCGGTGAGGTGCCCGGCGGCGCGGCACAGGCCACCAGCAGGGCGGCAAGCCAGGGTGCGCAGCGGGCCAGGGCAGCGGGCATGTCGCTCAGCGGCGGGCAAAGCGCAACAGCGAGTGGCAATAGCCGATGCCGTCGCGCGCGGTGACGAGCTTCAGGCCGGCGGCCTCGCACAGGCGGATGTAGTCGCCGCTTTCGTAGACCTTGCTGAGATCGAAGAGCACACGTCTGAACTCCAGTCACTCCTCAATATCTCGTATGCC
>CAIKUF010000327.1 GCA_903830565.1 uncultured bacterium
AAGGCCTGCCGGTGATCGCCGCCGCGGCCGACAAGGCGTGCGAGATCGTCGGCGCCGGCGCCATCACGCCGGAGATCGGCGCGCTTTCGTCCGGCACCACGGCCACCATCGCCATCACGACGCTGCGCTACGTCGAGGCGACGCCCTTCGTGCCGCCCTACCCCGCCGTGCTGCCGGGCCAGTACAACACCGAAGTGCAGATCTTTCGCGGCTACTGGATGGTGAACTGGTTCAAGGAGCAGTTCGGCCACCCCGAGCGCGCGGCGGCGGCGGCGGCGGGGGTCTCGCCCGAAGCGCTGCTCGACCGCCTGGTCGCCAGCGTGCCGCCCGGCTCGCAAGGGCTGATGCTGCAGCCGTACTGGACGCCCGGCATCCGCAACCCCGGCCCGGATGCGCGCGGCGCGGTGATCGGCTTCACCGACGCGCACACCCGCGCCCACCTGTACCGGGCCATCATCGAGGGCCTGGCCTACGCACTGCGCGAGGGCAAGGAGCGCATCGAGGCGCGCAGCAAGGTGCGCATCACGAGCTTGCGCGTGTCGGGCGGCGGCTCGCAGTCCAACGCCGCGATGCAGGTCACCGCCGACGTCTTCAAACTGCCCGCCGCGCGCCCGCACACGTATGAAACGTCGGCGCTGGGCGCGGCGATCACCGGCGCCGTGGGCCTCGGCCTGCATCGCGATTTCGAGACCGCGGTGGCAGCGATGACGCGCCTCGGGCCGAGCTTCGAGCCTAACGCCGCAAATGCGGCGATGTACGACGCGCTCTACAGCCGCGTCTACCGCCGCATGTACGAGCGGCTGGCGCCGCTGTATGCGCAGTTGGGGGAGATCCTGCCGCCACAAGCGTAGGTTGCGCTCCAGAGCGTCTACGCGGGCATCTCATCGCTGGCGTCTGCCGCCTTGGGCCGCAAACTCGTGAGACCCGCTTGGCGACGGGTTGCAGGCGTGCATCGCGAGCCTCCTGGCTACACCAGGGCCCGGCAATCGCATCGACACAAGCGCGGGAGCGTGACAAAGTCATCGCATGCGGCACGATCTTGCCGCGCCAATAGGTTGCATTGCGGAGATAGCGGACCGATGCGATGTTCAAATCAGGCCCGCTATGTAAGTCATCCGTCGTGCCCTCCTTTCGCTCGGGTTCTGCCTCATCGGCGGCAGCGCGTTTGCGCTGGTCACGTACGACACGCTCGGGTCGGACAACGCATGCGTGTCGAACCGTGGATGGTCCATCGGCGGCACAACGTCGTTTCACTATTCCATGGCCGCGAATCAGTTCACGGCGTTGCAAACCGGCGCACTGAGCAGGATTTCGTTGTCGCTGCTCGTTTCGCACCCGGCGCTGTCGCAGACCTTCGTCGAAATCTTTGCCGACAATGCCGGGGCACCGGGAGCGGCCCTGGCCTCGGCGAACATCGCGTTTCCAAGCTCCGGCCGACAGTGGAGCGGCATTGTCGACGTCAACTTCGACGGCTCGTATCAACTGTTGTCGGGGTCGACGTACTGGGTCGGCGTCGGCGGCAACGACTTCGAGGGGGGCGGCATCTGGTTCTTCAACAATCGTGGCCTCACCACCTTGCACCTTTCGAGCATCTCGCCGACATGGGATCCCTACGGGACGATCGATCTGAACCCCGCCGGGGCGATTCGCATCGAGGTCTCATCGGTCCCGGAACCGAGCTCCGCAGGCCTTCTGGCGGCCGGCTTGCTCGCCGTCCTTCTGCTTCGCGTACGCGGCAAACGCGACCTGTCCGGCGATTGAAATCTTCTGCCGAGCAAGCCGGACCGATTCGGTTGCGCTGCTCAACGCGTTGCGCATCGAGCGCGGTCAGGCGTAGTTCAGCTCGCTCGCCTTGCCGCGAAACACCCGGTACGAGAACACCGTGTAGCCGACGATCGCCGGCAGTGTGATGACGACGCCGATCAGGATCACCTTCAGCGCCGCCGGGCTGCTCGCGGCCTGCCAGACGGTCAGGCGGTCGATCACGATGTAGGGGTAGAGGCTGTAGGCGAGGCCCAGGAAGCCAAGCAAGAAGACGCCGACCATCAATGCGAGGGGCAGCCAGCACAGCGGGCCGCGAACGATGCGCGTTGCGAGCACACCGCGCAATGCGAGCAGCGCCAGCGCCGTCATCAGCGGGATGGCCGAGAGCGCGATCAGCGCCGGCAGCGTGAACCAGCGCTCGCGCACCGTGGCGCTGATCCACGGCGTGGCCAGCGAGATCAGCACCAGCCCGCCGACCATCGGCAACCAGGCCGCTTTGGCCCACTCGATGGCCTTGGCTTGCAGCGCGTCCTCGGTCTTCATGATGAGCCAGGACGCGCCCATCAGCACGTAGGCCATCGGCAGCGCGGCGGCGATCGCGGCCGCGAAGAGCGGGTAGTTCCAGCCCTCGCCGAAGCCGCTGACGTAGCGGCCCAGCATCCAACCTTGCGCCACCGCGGCCAGCGTCGAGCCGGCGAAGAAGAGAGCGTCCCACAGCGGCTTGTGGTCGGCGCGGGCCTTGACCCGAAAGTCGAACGCCACGCCGCGCAGCGTCAAGCCAATGAGCATCAGCGCGACCGGCAGGTACAGTGCCGTCAGCACGACGCCGTGCGCCTTCGGGAAGGCGACCAGCAAGATGCCGATGCCGAGCACGAGCCAGGTTTCGTTGGCGTCCCAGAACGGGCCGATGGAGGCGATCATCACGTCTTTCTCGGCCGGTTTTGCAAGCTGCAGCAATATGCCCACGCCGAGGTCGTAGCCGTCGCTGACGACATAGACGAGCATCGCGATGCCCATCAAGCCCATGAAGATCACTGGCAGGGATTCGTCGAAACTCATGCGGGCTGACCCCTCGGGATGGGATTCGGGGACCTGGTGGTGGTGGCGCCCTCGCCCGACTGCTCCGGCTTGCACGCCATGTGGCTCAGCACCGCAACATAGGCGAGGATGAGTGCGGCGTACAGCGTCAGGTACATCGCCAGCGTGAGCCCGATCAAGGGCGCGGCGACGTCGGAGGCCACGTCGGCGGTGCGCAGCAAGTCCTGCACGATAAAAGGCTGGCGCCCGATCTCGGTGACGTACCAGCCGGCCAGCGTCGCCGCCCAGCCCGCGAACGTCATGCCCGACAGCGCCCAAAGCAGCCAGCGCGGCAGCCGCTCGGGGCGCCAACGCGCGCGCCAATACAGCCACCATCCGGACCAGCCCGCCATCAGCATCAGCACGCCCACACCGACCATCGCGCGAAAGGCGAAGAACAGTGGCAGTGCCGGCGGGTGGCGGTCGGGGAAGGCGTCCAAGCCCTGGATTTCGCCGTCGGCATCGTGGGTCAGGATCAGGCTGGCGAGCCTGGGAATCGCGACCTCGAACCGGTTCCTGCGCTCCTTGTCGTCGGGCAGCGCAAACAGCAGCAGCGGCACGCCGCGTTCGGTCTTCCAAACGGCTTCGACGGCAGCGATCTTCTGCGGCTGGTACTTGAGCGTGTTCAGCCCGTGCATGTCGCCGACAACGATCTGCAACGGCACGAGCAGCGCGGCCAGCGTCAGCCCGACGCGCAGCACCTTGCCCGTCGATGCGTTGGCGCGTCGGCGCAGCAACTGCCAGGCGCTCAGGCCCGCGAGCAGGAAGGCGACGGTCAGCGCCGAGGCCAGCAGCATGTGCGTCATGCGGTACGGAAACGAGGGGTTGAAAATCACGCCCCACCAGCTCACGACGTGGAACTGGCCTTCCTCGATCTTGTAGCCGGCAGGCGTTTGCAGCCAGGAATTGAGGGCCAGGATCCAGAATGCGCTCAAGGTCGTGCCGAAGGCGACGCAAAAGGTCGCCAGCAGATGCACGCGCTCGCCGACCCGGTCGTGGCCGAACAGCATGATGCCCAGGAACCCGGCCTCGAGGAAGAATGCGGTCAGCACCTCGTAGGCGAGCAGCGGCCCGGCGACGTCGCCGACGGCGATCATGAAACCCGGCCAGTTGGTGCCGAACTGGAAGCTCATCGCGACGCCCGAGACGACGCCGAGCGCGAAGGTGAGCGCGAACACTTTGGTCCAGAAGCGGTAGGCCGTGAGCCATGCGGCGTCGCGCGTCTTTAGCCAGCGCATGCGAAAGAACAGCAGCACCCAGGCGAGCGCGATGCTGATCGCCGGGAACAAGATGTGAAAGCTCATGTTGGCGGCGAACTGCATCCGCGCCAGGAGAACGTTGTCCATGAGGCCTTTCGTTCACTGGGCAGCGCGGGGCTGCCGTGAAACGATTATCGACCGCTTCGCGCGCAGCGCGACGGCGTTCGCGTTTGGCCTCGGGGCGAAGAGGGCGGCTCGCGCCAACCGTCCAGGCCCGCTGTTCGGTTGATCGCAAACGACACAGCCGCAGGCGCCGGCACGCGTCTCGCAATGAGAGCCTCGAACTCCCAACCCGGGATGAGGCATCAGCGGCAGGTCGAGGCCCAGCGCCAAGCACGCCGCGCTCGCGCAGGCAAACAAGGACGCTGCCGAGGCCGATCTGAAGGTGCTGGTGGCGAAGATCGGCGCCTGCCCGCGCGACGAATTGTCGGCGGCCAGCATCAAGCCTTCGTTGACCCGTCAAGGAGTTCGTCGTGGCTCACAAGATCATTGCCGACAATTGCACCGCCTGTTCGGCCTGCGAGCCCGAGTGCCCGAACGTCGCCATCCGCGACAAGGCAGGCACCTACGTCATCAACCCGAACCAGTGCACTGAGTGGCTTCGTGTTCCCCGGCTTCCGCTTCAACGACCCGCTGCCGCGCGCGTTGGCGCGCCAGATCAGCAAGCGCAGCGCGGGCCCGCACTATGCCGTGCTGGAGGTTGAGCCGACACGCATGGAAGCGCGCTTCCTCGCCGAGCAAGGCATCACGCGCTTTGCGATGCCGTTGGCGGACGCGGCAGCGAAGCTGATCGGCGGGGCAACGCACCGCGGATGCAACCCGACGAGTGCCTGACCGACCGCGACGCCAAGGTGCGCGTGGGCGGTTGCTGCTTTGACCGGTCGGGGTAATTTGCCGATCGCGAACCGCGGGCGCGGCGCGCGGCTACGACCGCCGCGGCGCCTGTTTGCGAACGCCCAAAGTGCGCCTGCGCGCGGCCAACGCCAGCGCGCCCAAGCCGGCCAGCATCAGGGCGTAGCTTTGCGGCTCGGGGACGGGCGTCAGCAAGAACGCCCCCCCTCCTAGTCCTGGGGTGGTGTTCTCGAAGTCGCCCACGATCCAGCCGTTGTTGTTGATGTCCAGGGCGTTTGACAGACGCCAGCCCGCACTCACGGCAGCGGCGTCCAGGAAGCTGTTCAGGTCGATCGCTTCGCTGGTGGCGTCATTCCAAAGTGCGGCGCTTTGCTTGCCCTGACCGAAGTCGAGGTTACCGACGACCTGCCCGGCGAGGCGTGGGGGAAGGACTCCGTTTCGTATACGCTCGGCGGCATGCAGGAACTCTTCGACCCGGCGCGCCATGAGGCACTCACTGTCCTGACCTGGCGTCCGGACCTCGCACATCGCGCGATCGAACGCATCTGCGCGGCGGCCGAGGATGAATTCGACGAATTGCAAGGAAGCTGGCTGTTGCACCCGGAGGACGAGCCTGCGCAGCCTGGGGCCTGATCAGTGAACCTTTACTGGGGTGCCACCGGCGTCGTGTGGGCCCTGTGCCACTTGGCAACAGCAGACGCCGTCCGTCTCAGGCGCGACTACACGCGCTGGATCGAACGCTATCTCGACGGCGTGCGAGAAGAAGCGGCTGGCGAGCAGCATGGGAGCGCCTCCTACTTTTTCGGTGAGAGTTCCGCTCTTCTGCTCGCATGGATGCAAACGCGTCGAAGAGACTTCGCGGATCGTCTACATGCTGTCGTACAGGGCAGCTAAGCATTGAAGTCCTTGCGGGAGCCGTCAAGACGACCGCGCTGGCCGTTGGTGTCGCCACCGCCCGCGGCCGCGGGCTGGCGGTTCAGATGCCGGCGACCTTCGGCACCGTAGTGTGAGCCTGAGTAGCCCGCAACCCGTTCGAGTCCAGTCCGAGCGGCCTTGCCACTGCGGGCCGGCTGGCCGACATTTCACGGGCGCTGGGTTCGCGTTCGCTCAACCGGCGGCCTACCTCAGCGTTTGGCGGGCGCTTGTTGCAGTTTCTCCACGTCGCCCTCGAGGCTGTTCACGCGGCTTTGCAGCGAAGCGATCTTGCCGTTGAGCGCACCCACGTTGACGAAGACCTCGTTCTCTGCCGGCGCGGACAGCACGCCCGCGTAGCCCAGCCAAGACGGCTCGTAGACCTTGACATTGCTGAACCCCAGGTCGCGCAGCACCGTCGCAGTCTCCGAAGCGCGCACGCCACTCTGGCAATAGACGACGGTCTCCTTGGCCGGGTCGAGCTTGGAATAGAGCGCCTTCAACTGGTCGGCGGGCTTGATCGCCATGCCGTCCTTGTTCGTCACCTGCTTGGCCGCCAGTTTGGCCGGCGTCGCCGGGTCGATCCAATTGCTTTCGTAGGGAATGTTGACCGCGCCCGCGACGTGACCACCGCGGATGGCGCGGATGTCGTCACCCGAGAATTCCTTCGGTGTGCGCGCGTCGACGATCTGTGCGCCGCCAGCGCGCACACGCTGCACGACCTCCGGCGTCCACAGCGAGCCTGCGCGTGCATCGCTCAGGGTCAAGGTGACCGGCGGCAGGCGCGTCGGCTGGGTGCTCACCGGCTTCGCGGCAGCCTTCCAGTCGTCGATGCCGCCGTGGTAAACCTTGGCGTGCTTGCCGCCGTAATACTCGAGCATGCGCGCGCCGTAGTAGGCAAAGGGATCGCCCTTGCTCGAATACACGATCACGTCGCGCTTGAGGATGTCGATGCCGGCGTTGCCGAAGAGTTGCGCCGCCACGGCCGCAGACGGCGGGTCTTCGCGGTTGGGGTCGCGGAAGAGGTCACCCGCAGCGCCGAAGTTGACGGCACCCGCGATATGGCCCTCTGCGTACGAGTCCGCGTCGCGGGCATCCCAGACGATGGCGCCCCGTTGCATGGCCTGCTCGACCGCAGCGGTGTCGACGATGAGCGATTCAGCATGGGACACCTGGGCGCACAGCACGATCAAAGCGCTGGCCGCCAGGCGAAGGAATTGAGGACTCACGGGAGATCTCCTGTCGGGCCGGGCCACCCGCTATGAGAAAAGTGCTGGCGCCGGCCCATGGCGCCGCGCGGACGAAGGCGTCAGACCTTCGGACGTAGTGCTGCGAAGCGCCTCTCGAGCGCCGCCATCCCCCACGCGCCGAGGCCCAGGATGGCGACGAACAACAGCGTCCACCAGCCCATGCCGATGCCGGTCACCGCGGGCAGCGTGCGTTCGCCAATGGCCGTGGCCTTGTACCAGTCGTCGAGTTGGGGCGTGTACTCGGCATAAGCCCAGACGCCGCCGAGCATGCCGAGCGCGAACACCATGCCGTCCTTGCGGCCGGTGGCAATCGCCGCCATCGAGGTGCCGGGGCAATACCCCCCGACGACGAAGCCGGCGCCGAACAGCAGGCCGCCCAGCAACTGCGCCGTCACGTTGGTGGGCTCGACATAGAGCTGCGACAGGTCGAGCGTGCCGATGGCCGACAGCACGAACAGCCCGACCATTGTCGTCACGACGGCCGAGAACATCACCTTCACGACTGCCATGTCGTAGAAGTAGAACACCGCGGTCAGCTTGCGCGCGCTGCCGAAACCGGCGCGCTCCAGCGCGAAGCCGAAGCCCGCGCCCAGAGCCACTGCGATGGCCAGCTCGGCGCCGACGGAGAACTCGATGGCAGACGATAAGGGCAACATCACAACCACTCCTTGCGAACGAAGTACGCGACGCCATAGGCGGCGGCGAAGACCGCACCCATGAACACCAGGCTGCCGACATTGAGGATGGAACTTCCGGTGAGCGCCTGCCCGCTGGTGCAGCCCTTGGCGAGCTTGGCGCCGTAGGCGGCGACGAAGCCGCCGACGAACGCGAGCGCGAGGCGCTGGCTGTCGGTCACCCTCGGGCCGCGCTCAACCGTGAAGCTGAATCGATGCGCCTGCCAGCCCGAGAGGGCCGCCCCGATCAGCGTGCCGACGAGGAGAAACAAGGTCCAGTTCAGCAGTGGCGCGCCCTCGTTCCAGTACTTGAGGTGGACGACGCTCGATGACACGTGGGACGGCGTGACCACACCGGCGAGCCATGTCGCCAGCGCGGCAAAGCCGGCGGTCGCACCCAGGCCGCGGCCGGTGACGAGGTAGGTGGCGAGCAGCACCAGGCCGAGCAGAAAGCCGGCCAGGTACGGATTCAGGAACGGACTCGGCGCGTGCGTGGCGGCCTGCCCGGCGGCGCCGATGCGTGGCTGCGTCAATGTGCTCATGGTGCGATGAACTCCTATACCCGTAATCGTATACTCGCGCGTCTGGCGGCGGGCGATTTGATGCGTCTGTTTCCGAGGACCCTGGTTGCGCGAACCCGCGCAAGCTCAGAGTTCGCGGTTTGTTCGAGCGGGCCCCTGGCCAGCGGTCGAGCATCCCCCCCCCCGAATCATCTTTCACGCGGCGTCAAGTCGCTCAACCTTTGGAGAGAACTCATGAAGAAACTGATCTTGGCTCTGTGTGTCGCGCTGTACTCGCTGTCGGGCACGTCGGCCTATGCGGCTGACCCGGCGAAGGCCGAACCGGCCAAGCCAGCCGCCTCGAAGGCCGGCGACAAGTCGGCTTCGGCCGCAACGCCAGCTTCCGCCCCGGCGAAGAAGAAAGAAAAGAAAGGCGGCTGCTGACACCGGTTGACGCTTCAAGACGAACGGGGAAGGCGAAGGACGTCCCCGTTTTTCATGGTCAACGCGGCGTGATCTTGAAGCTGCCGTCCTTGGCGACCTCGATGTCATTGTTCAGGAACGCCGCCTTGTAGCCGGCCTCCTTGAGCTTGTGGTAGGCCATCTCGGCGCGGATGCCGGTCAGGCAATGCGTGACGATGCGCTTGTCCTTGGGCACCTCGGCCATGCGCGCGACCAGTTCTTCTTCGGGAATCAGCAGCGCACCCTTGATCATGCCGGCGGAGGCCTCGTCGGGATTGCGCACGTCGAGGATCAGCACGTCGGCCGGCGTCTTCGTCGCCAGCGCGGTGAACTCGGCCATCGGGATGGAACCGGCGCGCGGCTTGGGCGCGTAGGCGATCATGGTCAACGCGGGCGTGCCAGACTCGATCGGGTAGGCCGCAGCCTGCCAACCGATCATGCCCTCGTTGAGCACCATCACGTTCTGCTGCCCGGCCTTGACCAGAGCGTTTGCGACGGCCACGGCCTGCTCGCCGCCGCGACCGTCGTAGACGATCAGCGGCGCATTCAGCTTGGCCGGTGGCAGCGACTTGAGCACCGCAGCCTCCTTGCCGGCAGGGACCGATACCGCGCCCTTGATGTGCCCGCTGGTGGCATCGCCCGGCGCACGGGCGTCGATCATCACGTGCGGGATGTCGCGGTCGACATAGGCGGCCTTGACGAATGCCGGGGTCGTCACCAGGTAGTTGCGCGTCTTCCACTCGGGCTCGCCTTCGCGGTAAACGCGCAGGTTCGTGTAGCCGAGCAGCTTGGCCTTCTTCAGCGAATTGGGGCTCAGCGTGCAGGTGACGCCGCCGCAGTAGAAGACGACGAGCTGGTTCTTGTCCTTCGGCAGCCGGTCGACGAACTTGTCGAAGCCGATGAAGGGCAGGTGGATCGCGGTCGGGATCGCGCCCTCCTGGAAGCGAACCAGCGGCCGCGAGTCGATCAGCGTGTACAGCGTGTTGGCCGGTCCCCCGGCGACCAACTTGGCCACACCGGCATAGTCGATCAGGTTGGCGGGGTCGATCTTTGCCGGCCCCTTGAAGCGAACCTCGCTCGCCACCTTGACGCCGTCCTTCTCGACGAAGGTGACCTGCACCTCGTGGCGCTTCTTGACCTCGCGCAGGTGCTCGGGCGTCTTGTCGACGCCGGCATCGATGACCTTCAGTGCCTTCGGGTCGAAGCGGAGGATCTGCGGCGTTGCCGTGCCGACGTCGATCTGCATCGACTGCGACTTAAACGCCGCCGACTCGAAGTAGCCGCCGACCTGGTTGGGTTCCAGCTTGTGGCAGGCCGAGCACATTGCGGGCTGCGGCGGCGGTTTGGCCGTAGCGGGCGCGGCCGGGGCCGTCGGCGCCTGGGCCCAGGCGAGGTGGGAACTCAAGAGCACCGCGAAGAGTGCCGTCATGCGCATCATGATGGGTTCGTTTCTAGAGTAGGGGAAAAGTATTCAGGGGCTGAGCGCGGAAACCGGGACGACCTGGCTCATCTGTCCGGCGTTGACCATTACCCAGCGCAGCATGAAGCCCCCGGCCAGCACCAGCAGTGCCGGCGCGACGGTGTGCGCGACGCGGTGCGTGAGCTCCAGCGCCTGCCAGGCGATGGGCACGAGCAGCCCGAGCACCACGACAACGCCCCAGAAGGGGAGCGCGAAGGGGCCGCTCATGATGAGCGACGCGGCGGCGGCATGCGACGCCGACGAGGTGTGCAGGTTTAGCACCAAGAGGCCGATCAGCACCAGTTCGACGGCCAGAAAAAGCAGATCGGCGCGGATCAGCGCATCGGCGCTGCTCTTCGCAGGGCGCTGCGGCCCGAGCGGCTGAATCATCGATGCCAGGGCGCCGCCGAGCATGCCTTGCGAAGCCGGGCCGCGCGCAAATGCTACCGAGGCAAGATGAACCATCGCGGCGCCGGCCGACAGGCCCGAGAAGAGGAACAGCGGCCCGAGAATCGCGCTGTTCCACAGCGGGCGCGCAACCATCGTGTTGAGCAGGATCCCGGTGTAGATGCCCAGGCCGATGCCCAGCATCACGTTCGTCCATCCAAGCGCGCGCAGCCGTGCGGGCCGCTCGACGATGGCAGCGGAAAGGGTGCGAGTGACGGGCAGCTTCTCGCCCAACCACGGCCAGGTCTCGGGCAGGCGGATCAGCGCCGATACAAGCAGCACGCCATAGACGACGATCAGCACCCACGACCCCCACGACATCGGCGACGTCCACTGGAAAGTCGTAAAGATCCGCCAGACGTAGAGGCGGTGCGAGAGGTCGAGCAAGAGCGCGAGCATGCCGACGTTCATCAGCACGAAGCCCAGCAGCGGCGTCTGCATCGAAAAGAAGGCCTTGCTGTCCTCTCCCTTGGCGATGCGCAGCATCGCCAAGCCGGCGAGCACCATCATGCCGGCGACGACGCCGCCGAAAAAGAGGTAGACCGGAATCTCCCAACTCCAGACCGCAAGTTGCGGGTCGATGAGCGGGTTGTGACGCGTGGTGGTGATCTCGAACATGGCGTCGCGTTCCTCAGGTCAGGTAGACGACGCGCGGCCCGGTGCCGGCCTCGCGCAGCAGCGTATGGTTGCTGCGCGAGCGCAGCAACCGGCTGACGGCGCTCTTCGGATCGTCGAGATCGCCGAAGGTCATGCAGTGCGTCGGGCAGACCGACACGCAGGCTGGATCGAGGTCGTCTTTCACCCGGTGTGCGCAGAAGGTGCACTTATCGACATAGCCCTCGGGGTGCACATAGCGCGCCCCGTACGGGCAGGCCGCGATGCAGGCCTTGCAGCCGATGCACTTGCCGGCCGTCACCTGCACGGTCTTGCCGACCTCCTCGACGTGGCTGGCGCCCGTCGGGCAGCAATCCACGCACGGCGAGTTGTCGCAGTGGTTGCAGCGCTCGGAGCGGATTTCCATCGCCAACTGCGGGAACTCTCCGCGGAGCTCGGTCACGATCCAATCGCGGCAGTAGCCGCGGGGCACGTCGTTCTCGGTTTGGCAGGCTACAACGCAATCCATGCAGCCCACGCACTTGCGGGTATCGATGACCATTCCAAAGCGGGGCATGTCATGCCTCCTTCACCAAGGTCACGAAGTTGCCGTGGATGCTGGTGCTGCCCATCAGCGGGTCGGTCGCGTAGCGCGTGTTGAGGCCCGCTGCGCTGGCGCCCCTGAGATAAGCGCCCTTGAGCATCTTGTTGTTGAGGCCGAAGCCGTACACCATGTAGACGCAGTCCTCGCGGATCCGCTGCGTCGCCTTGACGCGGATGCGGTTGCTGACCGCGCCGTCCTGATTCTTCAGCGTCACGTACTCGCGGTTCTTCAGGCCAAGCCGCGCGGCAGTGGCGCTGTTGACCCAGATTTCGTTTTCGCTCATCGCATCGCGCAGGAGCGGGTTGCTCTGCGTGCGCGTGAAGGTATGCACCGGCGCACGCCCGGTGATGAGGCGCAGGTAGCCCGCGGGCGCCAGCGGATGCTCGGTGTACTTGGGCACCGGGTCGAACCCGGCTTGGGCGAGGCGTTCGGACCAGAACTCGACCTTGCCGGACGGCGTATCGAACGTCAGATCGAGCCCGGTCTCGACCGTGATCGGATGCGGTTTGCCCATGATGACGCCGTCTTTCTTGAGCGTCTCCCAGCTGTAGCCCGACTTCTCGACGCGGTAGGAAAGGTATTCCTCCATGTCCTTGAACGGCATGCACGCGCCGATGCCCAGCTTCTCGGCCAACTGCTTGGCGATCCACCAGGCCGGCTTCTGGTCGTGCGGCGGCGCGATCACCGGCTGACGCAGCGACGTCCAGCCGACACGCCCGAAGCCGACCAGCAGATCGTCGTGGCGTTCGAGGAAGGTGGTGTCCGGCAGGACCACATCGGCATAACCTGCAATCTCGCTCGGGATGGTCTCGCAGACGACGAGCAGATCGAGCTTGTCGATCGCCTTGAGCGTCTCTCGTGGGTCCGGCAGAGCCTGCAGGATGTTCGTCGAATAGACGAACCAGCTCTTGATCGGATAGGGCTTGCCCGACAGCGTGGCATCACGGATGCTCGTCGTGATGCCTTCGTCGGCGAACGGATATTGCGCGCCGTCCGAGCCGTCGGCCTTGGGCTTTTCCGACTTCGGATACGCGGGCAGCGGATAGGGCGCGATCTTCATTCCCGCCGAGACGAAAAGCCCGCCCTTGCGGCCCCAGTTGCCGAGCAGCCCCGAAAGCAGCGCGATCGCGCGGCTGCGCTGGGCATCGTCGCCGTACCAGTTGACACGCCGGCCCGGGTGGATGATGGTTGCCGGGCGATGGCGCGCGAACTCGCGCGCGGCGGCACGGATCAGGTCGGCTGAAACGCCCGTACGCTCCGCCGCCCACTCGGGCGTGTAGCCCTTGATCTCCGCAACGAACTTGTCGAAGCCGTGGCCGTAGGTCTCGACGAAGGCCTTGTCGTAACGCCCCTCGCTGACCAGCAGGTTCATCCACGCGAGCAGCAGCGCGAGGTCGGTGCCGGGCTTGACGGGCAGCCAATACTTGGCCTTGCTCGCGGCGACAGAGAAGCGTGGGTCGACGACGATGACCGGCACCCTGCGCTCAACCGCCTTGGCGAACTCCTGCACCTGCGAGTTGTGCATGTTCTCGCCCAGGTGCGAGCCGATCAGCACCAGGCAATCGGTGTTCTCGATGTCGGTCGGCTCGGGCGAGCCCAGGCCGCTGCCGAAGGTCAACTGAAAGCCTGCGTCGCGGGCGCCGCGGCATTGGGCGTACGACGGCCCCGCGTAGTTGATGACGCCGTAGCTTTTGAGCACGTGCTGGATGAAGCGCTGCCCGAAACCGTGGTTGAAGAGGGCGATCGACTCGGCGCCATGATCGGCCTTGATCTTGCCCATGCGCTGCGCGATGTAGGCCAGCGCTTCGTCCCAACTTGCGGTCTTCCACTCTTCCTTGCCGCGCGCACCGACACGAATCAACGGCTGGCGCAGCCGGTCCGGGTCGTAGTAGGCGCCGACAGCGCCAGTGCCGCGTGGGCACAGCCGGCCGTGGCACTGCGGATCCTTCGGGTTGCCTTCGAACTTCCAGAGCTTGCCGTCGCGGATATGCGCGATGCCGCCGCAGCGCCAGAAGCACATCTCGCAGAACGTGGGAGTCGTTACCACGGCGCCGGTATATTCCTGCGCGCCCTTGGCCGCGCCGATCAGCGGCGACCACCCGGAAGCGGCGACCGCGCCGCCGAAGGTGGCGGCCGAGACCTTTAGAAAGCGCCTGCGCGACACGTGTTCCATGACTTGCCCTTCCAGCGCCAGTGCTGTCACCAACACCGGCCAGTATCGTCGCCCAACCTAGCCGCGACTGATACCCCATAGGGTACCAGTCCATACGCGCCGTTCAAATGATTCAGATCAACTGTCGCGCGCATGTGGCGGCGATCTGCGGAAGTTGCCGGCCGCTGCGTGCAGCCCAAAGAAGGGGCTGTAGTAGGATGGAAACTGTGGCACTTGACGGCATCGAGTGAAACCCGTCGAAAGCTTCGCGTGCCGGCTGAGCGCACCTGGAAACCGCATCATGACCATGCTGACCAACGAGGAGCACCGCACCGATCTGCTGAACCGACTCAAGCGGGCTGAGGGTCAGTTGCGCGGCGTGCAGCGAATGATCACTGAAGGCGAGCCTTGCCTGGATGTGGTTGGGCAGATGGTCGCTGCGCGCAAGGCGCTTGACAGCGCCTACGTGCGCATGACGGTGTGCTATCTGCGGCAGGAAGTGCAGTCGCGCCTGGGCGTCGACAAGCGCAAGGAAGCGGCATTCGACGGCCTGCTCGACGACATGCAGGCGATCCTCGGCAAGGTCAGGTAGCTGTAGACAGATCGCCCGCGGCGCCTGCGTCAGCGCTTCTCAGGCGAGGCTTTGCGTACGTCACATACGCTCGCATTGGCAGCGGTCGAGCAGTGCCAGCATTGACTCGACACAAACCCGTAGGAGTATTCACGCACCACAGCCGCGCCGTGGATCGGCGAAGGCCATGACGCCTCTTGGCGATGGTCGCGCAAGGTCTTCACTACGCCGCCCAACGACCTGGCTCCAGGCAAGCATGCCGCTTCACCAGATACCCCCGCCCTACACTTCCGACGGGGAGAACGATGCGTTCGGCACGACACTTTCAGATTCGACATCTTGCACTGACCCCGCTGTGCCTGCTCCTGGCCGGCACTGCGGCACACGCCACCGACGGCTTCTTCGCCAACGGCTATGGCCTGAAGTCCGTCGGTATGGGCGGCGCGGCCGTCGCGGTGGCCCAGGAACCGTTCGGCGGCGCCGTGAACCCCGGTGCGATGAGCTTCCTCGACAGCCAGTGGCAACTTGGCGTGAGTTGGTTCAGCCCCGACCGCAGCGCGTCGCGGACGGGCTCGGGTCCGGCAGGCATCGACGGCAGCGCGACGAGCGGCAGCACGAACCTCTTCATTCCCGAGTTCGCAGTCAACTGGAAGTACCGGCCCGACCTGGCTTTCGGGTTGTCCGTGTTCGGCAACGGCGGCATGAACACCAACTATCCCGGCGGGCAGATTCCAGCGGCGAGTGCCTGTGCGTCGTTCAACCCGACTTCGGGTCCGTACAACCTGCTGTGCGGCAACGGCAATCTGGGCATCGATTTGACGCAACTGATGATCGCGCCGTACGCATCCTGGCAGTTCACGAAGAGCCATTCGATAGGGCTGGCGCCGGTCATTGCCTATCAACGTTTCAAGGCCGAAGGCCTGCAGGCGTTCGACAATCCGACGCTCTCCACCAGCATGGGCAGCGTGACCAACAACCGCTACGACAGCTCTTGGGGCGTCGGTGCGCGCATCGGCTATATGGGCGAATTCAGCAAGGAACTCGCGTTCGGCGTCGCCTACGCGACCAAGATCGGCATGGGCGACTTCAAGGATTACAAGGGCCTTTTCGCCCAAGGCGGTGGGTTCGACATCCCGTCGAACTTCACCATTGGCGTCGCGCTGAGGCCGACCGACAAGTGGCTGCTCGCGGTCGACTTCGAGCGGATCATGTACACCGATTCCGCCTCGATCAGCAACTCCAGTTCGCTGATCGGCAACTGCGCCGGCGGCCAGACCAGCGCCTGCCTCGGTGGCAGCGACGGCGCCGGCTTCGGATGGCAGGACATCAACGTCTGGAAGCTCGGCGTGCAATACGCGTTGAACGACCAATGGACGCTGCGCGGTGGCTACAAGCATTCGGGCAACCCGATACGGTCGCAGGACGTGACGTTCAATATCCTCGCGCCCGGGGTCGTGCAGAACCAGTGGACGCTCGGCGCGACGTGGGAGATCGACCCGCAGTCGGAGATCACCGGCGCCTTCATGGTCGCGCAGAACCACTCGGTGACCGGGCCCAGCTTGTTCGTCGGCTTCGGCGCGCCGGCGACGACGACGGAGACGATCTCGATGAAGGAGTACCAGTTGGGGATCGCCTACTCCCGCAAGTTCTGATCTGATCGACTGCACTCTCGCCGAGCATGGCTGTTGCAGGAGTAGCCTTGCGACCGCGGCGGCGCATGCTCGGGATCGCCCGAACGGCCTTCGCGACGGACAATGCGCGAAGGTCGAGGAAGGTCATTCCTCGAATCCGACCGATGATGCGCAAGCCGGCCGAAATGCGAGTCCGATAAGCCAGGCTTGCGATGAACTTCAAACCGCGCTTGATCGCCCCCTCGACAACACGCAGCAAGGCTGCCGCCGTCGCACTGGCATTGCTGGTGCTTGGAGCGGCTTCCGGCGCACTCCTTGCGACGGGCTTCGACGCGTCTGAGCCGTATCGCTCGATTTCCGGGTGGTTGCTGGTCCGCCCGGGGCTGGCCTTTGCGCGCAACGTGCACTTCTGGTCGGGGCAGTTCTTCGTCTTCGTCTTCCTTGTGTGGCTTTGGCAAAGGCTGGGCGCGGCAAGCGCCGCGCGCACCGAGGCGTGCCTCGCGTCACTTGCCGCTGCGCTGATTCCTGTCGCCGGCGCGCTGCTCATGTCCGGCTTCATGCTGCGCGGAGACGGCAACGCGCACGAGTTGTGGCGTTTGCTCGGCGGCGCGATCAGCGGCTTGCCGCTGGTGGGCGGCAACGCGTCATCCGCCGAGTTGGACGACTGGTCGCCAAAGGTCTACCTGGTTCACATCGCGGCAGCGGCATTGCTCGCCGCGACCATGTGGTTGCGAGCGGGCGGGCGGTCGAGTCTGCCGCGCCCTGCCGTGTTTGCGACGATCGCCGCCGTTGCGCTGCTCTCGCTGTTCGCTTCGCCCGGTCTGCACGACGGCATGGACCCGTACTACCGCGTCCCCTGGTACTTCGTCGGCATCCAGCACGTGTTGGCGACCGCGTATGGGCCGTCGCTCGCTGTCGGTGCGTCGATCGCGGTGCTGGCCGTGTTGGCCTGGATGCCGCACTGGCCTGCACCCTGGGTCGCGCGTGGGCGGGGCGGAATCGCCGGAGCGGTGCTGTGCTATCTGGCGGCAACACTGCTCGTGCTTCTGCTCAGCGTCGACGGTGACGACGCGTCGGCGAGCGGCGACGCACTGCGCATGGGCGCGGTGTTCGGTGTTGCTGGTCCAGCTTCTCCTGCGCCCGACGCACCGACCGCGGTGCGCGGTCGCGCCGAGGGTTGCCTCGCCTGCCACGGCAAGACCGAGGGCCTGGACGCTGCGCACCTGCGGATCGGCTGTGCGTCCTGCCACGCCGGCGATCCCTTCACGCTCGATGCCGGCCGTGCGCACGCTGGCATGGTGCTTGTGCCGGGTAACTTGGCCGACGCCGGGCGAACCTGCGGCCAAGCGGCTTGCCACGCGGGTGTCCCGACCCGCATCGAGCACTCCATCATGACCACCATGGCCGGCGTGATCACCGTCGATCGGCGCGTGATCGGCAGCGCGCGCGGCGAGGCGCCGCCGCCGGACGATGCGCCGCCGCCGGATGCAGCGCATCTGGGCACGACCGCGGCCGATGCGCACCTGCGCGAGTTGTGCGTCTCGTGCCATCTGGGCCAAGCCAAGACCGAGTGGGGGCCGATCGTCCAGGAGTCGCGCGGTGGCGGTTGCAATGCCTGCCATCTGGTCTACGACGCCGCAGGCGTGGCGGAGCTGACCCGCTATCTGGCTGCCAAGGAAGCAGGCGCCAAGCGCGAGGCGCCGCGCAGGCATCCTTCTCTGACGGTCAACCCGAGCAACGAACATTGCTTCGGCTGTCACAGCCGTTCGAGCCGTATTTCCAGCAGCTACGAGGGCTGGCACGAACTGCGCGGCGAACCCCCGCCCGGCATGGACCCGGCGCAGGTGCGCAAGCTGGACGACGGACGATACTTTCAGCGCGTGGTTGCAGACGTGCATCACGAGCGCGGGCTCGAATGCATCGACTGCCATACCGCGAACGAGATCATGGGCATCGGCGCGACGGTCGCTCGCAAGACGGATCAGTTGAGGGTCGGCTGCGCCGACTGCCACGCGCCGCGGCTCGCGTCGATCGCCCCGGATGCGCTCGACCCTGAGTCGCGCAAGCTGATGCAGCTGCGCAACTGGACGCCGATGCCCGGGAAGCGGGTGGGAGCAACGCACGGCGGCGAGCCGCTGGTGAACGTGCTCGTCGACGCCGATGGCCGTGGCCATCTGCTGCGCAAACGCACCGGGCAGGTTCTGGAGCTCAAGCCGCCGGCGGCCGCCTGCACCGAGGGCAAAGCCCACGCGAACGTGTCGTGCGTCAGTTGCCACAGTGCCTGGGCACCCCGCTGCACGACCTGTCATACCGAGTTCGACCCGAAGGGTGAGGGCTTCGACCATCTGGCGCAGAAATGGATTGCGGGTACGTGGAACGAGACCTCGGGCGCGTTCGACTTCGCGCCGCCCACGCTCGGGATCCGTTTGCAGCGCGACACGCAGGGGCGCGAGCACGCGACCGTCGAGACTTTCGTTCCCGGAATGATCCTCAGCGTCGACCGCAATCGCAGCGCGGGCCAGCCACCCGACACGATTTTCCGGAGGTTGTACGGAATGACTTTCGCGCACACGATACGGCGTGAGCCTCGCACATGCCGCTCCTGCCATACCGATCCGGTCGCACTCGGCTACGGGCGTGGGCGGCTGCACTACGAAGTTCGCGCCGCGTCGGGCCGCTGGAGGTTCGAGCCGAAAGAGCCGCTGCTGCAGGACGGCTTGCCTGCCGACGCGTGGATCGGCTTTCTGGGTTCGCGCGACGGCATGGTGTCGACCCGCGACGACGTACGGCCGTTCACGGTTGCAGAACAGCAGCGCATCCTGCGCGTCGGTGCCTGCCTGACCTGCCACCGCGACGACTCCGCGGTGATGGCGCAGGCGATCGCCGACTTCCAGGCCACGCTGGCGCGTCGTCGCCCAGGGTGCGTGCTGCCCGAGTGGCCATGAGCCCGGCGGGCGGCGGGCCTGCGCTGCGCGCGCGATCGCGGCAACACGATACTGGCCCGCAACCCACCTTCGCCGCGGTTTTCCAGCGTGAGGCGCCCGCCGTGATACGCCGCGGCGTCGCGCACGATGGCCAGGCCCAGTCCGACGCCGCCGGTGTCCAGGCTGCGCGACGCATCCAGCCGGACGAACGGCTCGGTGACCCGCTGCAGGTCGGCATCGGCGATGCCAGGGCCGTCGTCCTCGACCAGGATCCGCAATTCGCTTGCCGTGTCGCGCAGACGAACCGTCACGACGCTGCCATGCGCGATCGCGTTGTCGATCAGCTTGCCGATGGCGAGGCAGCGCTGGCTCTCGGGTTTCAGGTTCGGTGGCAGCGAGCGTGTGCGGCGCAGGAGGGCCCGGATGCGTGCCAGCAACTCGCGCGGACTGATGGGCTTGACGAGGTAGTCGTCGGCGCCCATCTCGATGCCCAGGATGCGGTCGGCCTCCTCGCCGCACGCGTTGAGCATCAACACGGGCAGGTTCGACTTGGCGCGCAGGTCGCGGCACAGGACCAGACCGTCGGTGTCGGGCAGCATCAGGTCGAGCACCACGAGGTCGATGGCGTGCTTGCCCAGCACCTGCCACATCTCGCGCTCGCTGGCCGCCGACAGCGCATCGAACTCGTTGCGCGCCAGATACTCCGCCAGCAGTTGGCGGATCTCGGGGTCGTCGTCGACGATGAGGATACTGTCCTTGTGGTCCATGGCAAGAGCGTCACCGAGCTGCGACCCCAGGTGCAAAGCGTTTTGTATCGCAGTGTTGCATCCGCCCGTTCGGTAAGCTTGCGGTGCAATTTGTCGCGCCCGAGTCATCGGCGCCACAACGCCAAGGCTATCCAATGCACGACACTGCCCTGCAAGGCCTGAACCGTCCACACATGTCCGCAACCTTCTCCTTCGGCGAGCGCATCGAAGGCTACTCCGTCCCCGTGCTGAACGAGCGTGCGGTGCGCGCCGCGGCCGCGCAAGCTCCCGTCGACCCTGCCAAGGCTGAGCGTTGCAAGGTTCCGGACTTTGCCAAGGCCTTGGGCCATGAAGCGATGTGGAAGCTGCACCACAACTGCAAGTGAGGCACGCGCCGATGAACTCGATGACCCGCCGACATTGGCTCGCCGCCGTCGCTGCGCTGCCGCTCGCGGCAGGCGCCGCACGGGCCGCAGTGCCTGTGGTCGAGATCGTCGCCCGGCGTCAGGGGTGCTCGGTCGACAGCCGATGTCCAGGCAGTGCTGAAGGCGCGGCAGTGACGATGATTGCGCGCGCGGATCCGTCATGAGCCGCAATCGTCTGCTGCCCTTCGCCTTGCTGGCGCTGCTGTTGGTCGCGGCCGGTGGCGCTGCCTACTGGCGCTTCGGCCGAGCCATCGACGTTCCGGTAGTTCAGGCGGCACAGGGGGCGATCGCAGTGCGCGTCGTCGGACCGGGCACGGTGCAGGCACGTGTACCCGTGACGCTCAGCGCGCGGCTCAATTCGACCGTCACGCAGATGAAGGTCGATGTCGGCGACGCGGTGCATCGAGGTCAGTGGCTGGCAACGCTGGACGACCGCGACCTGAGTGCGCGCCGCGGCGTCGTTGCCGGCCAGCAGGAGTCTCTGCTGCGCGGCATCGACGGTGCACGAGCGGCACTGGTCAAGGCGCAGGCCGATCTCGACCTCGCGCGCGCCAAGCAGCGTCGCGACGCCGAGTTGTTGGCCCAGGGCTTTGTTTCGCAAGCCGTGGTCGATACCTCGAACTCGGCTCGTGACGCCGCGGCGGCGGGTGTCGATGCGGCCAAGGCCGCGCTGGCGGCGCGCGAAGCCGACGCACGCGCGCTCGCGCAAGAGGCCCGGTACTCCGACGCCGTGCTGTCCTACACGCGGGTCGAGGCGCCGATGGACGGCATCGTCGTGCAAAGGCTGGCCGAGATCGGCAACACCGTGGTGCCGGGCACGCCGCTGCTCAAGATCGTCGATCCGAAGACGCTGTGGGTGGCCACGCGCGTCGACGAGTCGGTGGTCGGCCGCGTGCGGCCGGGTCAGGTCGCGACGATTCGGCTGCGCAGCGGCGAGGTACTTCCGGGCAAAGTGGCGCGCATCAGCCACCAGTCCGATGCAGCGACGCGCGAGCTCGAAGTCGACGTCGCCTTCGATGCCGTGCCGCAGCGCTTTGCCATCGACCAGGAAGCCGAGGTCGGCATCGCCGTCGGCGAAGACTCGGGCATCGTGATACCGCTGGCCGCATTGACCCGGGACCGCACGAACCGACAGGGCGTCCTGGTCGTGGACGGCGAACGCACGCGCTTCGTGCCCGTCGAAACCGGTGCCGCCGACAGCCGCCAGGTGCTTATTCGCTTGGGCCTGACCGGCGGCGAGGCCGTCGTTGCCGTCGCTGCCGGTGTGGGCGTCGACCAGCGCGTGCGGCCGGCTGCGCGCAGCGAGCCCTGAGCGTCGCCGCCTGCGGGAATCCAGGCGATGGAACTCGCGCTCAAGGACATCCGCCGCCACCTCGGCAAGTTCCTCGCCACCATCGTTGGCGTGGCGATGCTGCTCGCCATCGTGCTCGTGATGAACGGCATCTACCAGGGGAACATCCAGGACGGCGTCTGGTTGATCGACAACACCGGCGCCGACCTGTGGGTCGTCGAACGCGGCCGCGGCGGCCCGTTCAACGAGGCTTCGCGCCTTCCGCTGGACAGCTACAAGAGCATCGCCGCGACGCCGGGCGTCGCCCGCGCCAGCCCGCTGGCCTTCTACACCGCCCAGCGCGACATCGGCGGCAGCAGCCAGCAGTTCACCGTGATCGGCTACGACATTTTCGGCGCGGCAGGCGGCCCGGGCCGCATCGTGCAGGGCCGGGCGATCGCCGCACCGCACTACGAAATGGTGGCCGACCGAAAGCTCGGCGTTCGACTCGGCGAGCGGGTACCGCTGGGCGCGGACACCTACGAAGTCGTCGGCATCACGCATGGCGCGGTCGATTCGGGTGGCAACCCGCTCGTCTACCTTGCGCTGGCCGATGCGCAAAAGGTGCAGTTCGAGCAGGACAACCGGGCCATCAACGCTACCGCCGCCGCCAACCTCCAGCGGCTCGAGCGTGCGGGCGTCCCGACCGAGCAGGCCGCGCGGCTGTTGCCATTGCTGGCCAGCAGCACCAGCACCATCAATGCCGTGCTGGTGACCCTCGCGCCGGGTGCCGACGCCGGCGCGGTGGCGCAGCATCTCCGCGATTGGCTGTACTTCAACGTCTACTCGACGGCCGAGGAGCGCAGCCTGATGCTCGAAGGAAAGTTGAGCAAGATGTCGGCCGTTCTGGGCCTGTTTCGCACCCTGCTGATCCTGGTGTCCATCGTCATCATCGCGTTGATCGTCTATGTGCTGACGATCGAGAAGATCAGGTCGATTGCCATGCTCAAGCTGATCGGCGCGCCGAACAGCCTGATCGTGCGACTGATCATGACCCAGTCGATGCTGCTCACGTTGCTGAGTTTCGCTCTCTCCTACGCGCTGCGCGACCTGATTGCCCCTGGCTTTCCACGTACGCTCGCCTTCGTCGGACAGGAGACGGCGATCACGTTCGCGGTGATGCTCGGCGGCGGCGTGCTCGCAAGCCTGATGGCGGTGTGGCATGCGCTGCGTACGCCGGCACAGCTCGCATTGGGGGGTTAACTTGGCAGTCGTCGAAATTCACGACGTTGCGCAGACTTTCGGTCAGGGCGAACTGGCGGTGCAAGCACTCAAGCCGACCAGCCTTTGCATCGCTGCCGGTGAGCTCGTGGCCCTGCTCGGCCCCAGCGGCTCAGGCAAGACCACGTTGCTGCTGGCAATCAGCCTGATCCAGCCGCCGACCAGCGGGCGCATCGTGATCGACGGCGCAACGCTGTTCGACGAAGGTCCGACGCGCGTCGATGTGCGGGCGTTTCGCCGCAGCAAGATCGGCTTCATCTTCCAGCAGCACAACCTGATCCCGTTTCTGACTGCGCAGGAGAACGTCGCGCTGATGCTGCGGATCAATGGCCAGGGACGGCGCGAATCGGCGCGGCGCGCCAAGGAACTGCTCGGCTACCTTGAGATCGGGCACCGCGCGAATTCGCTGCCGGCGCAGATGTCCGGCGGCGAGCAGCAGCGCGTGGCCATCGGCCGCGCTTTGGCCAACGAGCCGGCGCTGATCCTGGCCGACGAGCCGACGGCCGCGTTGGACACCGAGCGCGGGACCAAGGTGATGACCATGCTGCGCAAGATCGCCAGGGAGCGCCGTTCCGCGGTAATCGCCGTCACGCACGACCAGCGCATGATCGAAGGCTTCGACACGGTGTACCACCTCGACGACGGGCGGCTGGCCCGGGTTGAGCGCAGCGTGCAAGGAGCCAGTCCGGCGTCGAGCTGAACTTCCGGTTCGACTCCTGCGGTGAATTCATCGGCGTTGCGTGCACGACGCGGTCCGCACATGGCGCGTGAAGGCCTGTGACTCAAGGGCCTGGGCGAAGGCGGATTCAACCGGCTGGTTCAGTCCCGATCCTCAAGTGCGATACGAAGCATCTGGTGGGTCATGATGTGCATCGAGCGACTGACGATGCTGGGCCAGGCGAGTCCGTAGCCGCCGCCCGCGACCGACCGCTCGGCCGACCGCGTGAATCCTCGCCGGCGGCGCGAGTTCGCAACGAGGACATCCCGGTCACGTTCTGATGACACGCCAGTCGCCCTGCCGGTCCGCTGGCTGCGCACCCAGACTACTTGGGCTGGCGCGTCGTCGCCTCGGCCGGCTGCAGGTTGACAATGAGGCGCAGGTCGTCCAGCAGCAGGCGCAGCGGGCCGGCGAGCAGGCGGGCCGGCTCGCTGTGGTCGGCGGTCGTGGCACCTGGCCGACGTGCGGCGAGTTCCTTGTTGAGCTCGCCGAGCGCGGTCAGATCGGCAGGCTCCCCGCGCTCGATGCCGTCGGCAGCGCTCAGCAGCGCCGTCGCCGCGACGCCAATCACTTTTCGCGTTAGGTCACCGTCCGCCTCCGTCGCCCCGGTCTGCAGAAGGCGCTGGAGCACGGTGGCGTCCTGCACCACGCGGCTGACCAGGCCGACCAGGTGGCGGTGGTGCTGCAGGTCGGCGTGGCGATGTCGCCGCCACGGGTGCCGCTCGGCCTTGTCGGCGCCGTCGGCGAGCAAAGTCAGGCGGCCGAGCACGACGCGAAGGGCGGCGGCGGGGTCTTCGGCCGGTGCGGACGTGGCAGCGGCGCCCTTGGTCGCCAGCATTTGTGCCAGTCGCCGCAGCAGCGACGCGCAGGCCGCGTCCTGCCGCGCCGTGGCGCGCAGGCGCGAGAACACGAGCGCAACCGCCATCGCGACGCCGACGCCGATCAGGATCTGCACCACGCGCAGCAGCGCAGCCTGCGGCGCCGAGTGCCCGGCAAGGTCGCCCGCGGCGAGGATGATCAGCGCCGCCACCGCGGCGCTGCGTAGCCAGACCGCGGCGGCGCTGCCGAAGGCGAGCAGACAGACGATGGCGAGCGTCGTCAGCAGCGCCGGTGCGCCGACGTGATTGAGGCCGACCCCGACCAAGCCGCAGACCGCGCCGACCATCGTTCCGCGCACGCGGTCCCAGCCGGCGTCGAGCGTCGTGTCGGCGTCCGGCCGCATCACGATCAGCGTGCTCATCACGGCCCAGAAGTGCTCGGGCAAGCCGAGCGCGGCCGAGACCAGATAGGCGAGCACGACCGAGACGGCGAGCTGCGCGCCGTGATGCACATGCTCGCGGCGCATCGTCGGGCGCATCGTCGGGCGCAGCTTGCGCAGCGCCGACGATTCGATCTGCACGGGCAGCGCTCCCCGATCGTCGCCGACGGCTACTTCAGCCAGGCCCGCAACTGCGCGTACACCTCGTCGTTGCAGAGCAGGTCGAGGTGGCCGCATTCGGTCACGATGCGCCGGTGCGATTTCGGCACGGTGAGCGCCAGCGCCGGGTCGCGGTGCTCGCCGAGTGCGCTCGCCACCGGCACCAGGCCGTCGCCGATCAAGGCGCTGTGCAGGCCGCCGACGCGCTCGGCCGTCGTCGCCGCGAGCAAATAGGCGCGAACGCCTTCGGGCAAGGGCATCGGCTTGCGGTCGTCGTGGTGCTGCGCGTGGCGGTCGCGGTGCTGCCAATCGGCGTCTTGCAGGTTGCCAAAGCGCAGGTCGGTGATGCCCGCGCTGCGCGCCTTCCCGAGGCGCGCAAACGGCCTGACGTAGGGGCTGATGCCGAGCACGCGGTCGATTTGCCTGCCGCCGCGTTCCAGCGGCGCGCCGTGGTGCGGCGTGCCGAGGAAGACGAGCTTCTTCAGCGCGGCCAGCCAGGTTTGACCAGCGAGCGCCGCGTGGTCGCAGGCGCTGCGCGCGACCAGCCCGCCCATGCTGTGGCCGACGATCGCGAGCTGCTTCACTGGCACCGGCCACTGTGCGACCACGCGTTCGAGCAGTTCGGCGAAGTCGCGCCCGTTCTGCGACACGTGGCGGCCGCTGTTGTAGTGCAGGTGGACGGGTGTGACGCCGAGGTCGCGCGCCAGCGCCTGGCCGTGGTCGTGGTTGCCGCGCGTCCATTGAAGGTCGTTCATGCACAGGCCGTGCGCGAGCACGAGCAGCCTGCCGCCGGCGTCCGGGATCTGCGCGGCCAGCGTGTCGGCGGACAGATCGAGCGCGCGACCGTTTCGGCGCAGCGAGGCCGTGATTGCAAGCGGGTTGCCGCTTTCGGCAAGGTGGTCGCCGAACACGCCGTTGAGGGCAGCGATCATGGCCTCGCGCTCGGGCGTCGACGCGGCGTCGCCGCCAGCGGGGCGGATGAGCGCGCCGAGCACCGCATCCGCGCCCTGGCCGAGCACGCGCGTCGTTCCGCGCACGCTGCGATAGACCATCCCGGTGATGCCCGACGTGCGCCCCTTGGGCGACGCGCCGAGGATGCCCGCGCCCGAGGCGATGGTGTGGTGCATCGCCTCGACGAGGTCGGTCACGCCCAGCGTGGCGTCGACGCCGAGGCGGGCCAGGCCGCGCAGGTCGGAGCTGCGAAGCGGCAGCGTGAGCGGGGGCGTCGTTGAGGTGGTGGTCATGGATGGGCGATGGCTCGCTGGAAAGATGGGTCACTATGCCGCGCCTGGCAGTGGCGACGCAAGCGGCGATTTAGTGGCGGCTCCCCGTTTCGCGCCGCCGCGGCAGTCGGCCCGGCGACCGCCGCGCTGGTGGTGGTACGATCTTTCGGGTCGAGCCGTACGGCGGTGACGGCGCCCGTCACCGCCGGGGGTGTGCAATGGACTATCGAGCGATCAACCGCCTCTGGCAGTCCGCGACGCTGTTTCTCGCCCCCCCGCTGGTCGTTCTTCTCATCTGGTTCAAGCCGGCGATGCCCTTGTACCAGTGGCTCCTGTGCCTGCATCTGCCGCTGCTGATGTTCCACGAGGCCGAGGAATACGTGCTCGCACCGCTGAGCTTCAAGGAGTTCTTCAACCTCAAGAGTCCGTTCGGCTCGAAGACCGACCCGGACTTCCCGCTCGACGACGCCTACGTCTTCCAGGTCAACATCGTGATCGCTTACCCGGTCGTGATCCTCGGTGCGCTGCTGGCGAACGTGGCGCCTTGGCTCGGCTTCTCGATGATTTGGTTCGAGCTCATCATCAACAACGCGATGCACACCATCATCTTCCAGCCCGCCAAGCCGGCGTACAACCCGGGGCTCATCACCAACTCGTTCCTGCTGTTGCCGTACGGCATGGTCACGTTGCTCGTGGCGGCAGGGTTTTTCACCCCGCTCGACTGGGTGCTCTCGGTCGTCATCGGGGTCGGGATATGTGCCGCACTCGGCATGAAGACCCGCGGACGGCTCGCCAAGCTCAAGGCGTCGCCAGCGCAAGACACCGGCACGGCGTCGCACGCGTAGCGGCTTGCGTACGCCGACTGGCCGCGCAACGCAAAGGGAAGTCCATGACCGCTTTGCGCGTCGGCATCGATCCGGCCCGGAGCGGAGCAATCTTGCCGCGCACGGCGTGACCCGAGCCGGCCGGCCCGAACTCGCGCCCCCGGCGCTTGCGCTTTCGACGGCGCGAAGATCGCGCTGCAGCCCATCGTCGACGTCGCCCACCTCGTTCAAGGGCCGATCGCCTGCGAGGGCAACGCGTGGGACAACCCGCACAGCGTCTCGTCGGGCCCGCAGCTCTACCGCAGCCGCTTCACGCGACGGACATCAACGAGTTCGACCTCATCTACGGCGGCGAGAAGTGGCTCTCCAAGGCGATCCGCGAGCTCATCGAGAAGACCGACCCGCCGGCCATGTTCGTCTACCAGACCTGCGTCACGGCGATGATCGGCGACGACATCGAGGCCGTCTGCAAGCGCGCCAGCGAGAAGTTCGGCAGCCGGTGATACCGATCAACGTGCCCGGCTTCGCGGGGCCGAAAAACCTCGGCAACAAGCTCGGCGCCGAGGCGCTGCTCGACGACGTGATCGGCACCGTCGAGCCCGAGTTCACGACGCCGTGCGACATCAACATCGTCGGCGACTACAACGTCTCTGGCGAACTGTGGCAGGTCAAGCCGCTGTTCGACGCGCTGGGCCTGCGCGTGCTTGCGTGCATCTCGGGCGACGCGCGCTACAACGAGGTGGCGGCCCGCCACCGAGCGCGGGTCAACATGGCGGCCTGCTCGAAGGCGATGATCGACATCGGGACGCGCATGGAGCAACGCTACGGCATCCCGTACTTCGAGGGCTCGATCCTGGCGCCCGAGATCCGCGCCCGCCGGCAAGCGCGTGGCGATGAGGTCGACCACGTGCGCCTGCTGCTGCTCGCTCACGCCGACCCCGCCGCCGGCCCGTTTGCCGAGTGCGCTGCGGTGGCGGGCACCGTGGCCATCGCGTGTCTGGGCGACAACCACCTTTGGCAGGACCTGCAACTGAACTCGCGCGCCGAGCTCTCGGCGCCGATGCGGCGCTGGTTCCCGGCGCTGGTGGTGAAAAACAGCGCCGACTTGAAGTGGAAGAAGTTCTTCTACAGGCAGCTCTGAGAACGAGAGCAGACCCGCGTCTGCAAGTCGCCGAGCTGCGCGCTGTGCTGCGACCAGGCGCTGTGCTTCGGGCCCGAAGAGGGCTGAGGCGATGGACGGGCGCGCCGCGGTATGCTGCGCCGTGACCGAGATCGAGCCCCACAGCGTGACGCCAACCTTGCCTGAGACCATCGCCGACGATCTGCCCGCCGCGGCGGCCATTCACCACGACGGCAGCGGCGGCATCGACGAGATGCTGCTTGCGTTCGCCCAGGCGCAGCGCAGCGCCGGGCGCCGCGTGCACGGCCTGCTGATGGCGCCGCGCGACCGCGCGCAGGCTTGCATGGCAGCGATGGTGCTGGTCGACATCGCCACCGGCGACGAGTACGTCGTCTCGCAGCCTCTCGGCTCGGGCTCGACGGCCTGCCGCGCCGACCCGCACGCCTTCGCGCGCGCCAGCCGCGTGCTGCGCGACGCGCTGGCGAGCGAGCCCGACCTCGTGATCTGCGACCGCTTCGGCAGCCTCGAAGCCGAGAACGGCGGCTTTCGCGCCGAGCTGCTGGCCTTGATGGAGCACGGCATTCCGGTGCTGACGGCGGTCGCCCCGCTGCACATCGAAGCCTGGCAGCGCTTCAGCGGCGGCGCGCCGGTGCTGCCGGGGCGGCCCGACGTGTGGGCGGCCTGGCTGGACGCCGCGTTGCAAAGGCGGGTCGGAGCGGACTGAGCCCCTCAGCGCCGAGTTGCCGCCCTGCGCCGTGCCGACCGGGCGCGGGAGTTGCGTTATAGACTTCATGACATGACGCTCCTGGCGAGCCTCGTCTCCGGCCGCGTGGCCGAGCTGATCCACACAGGAATTGCGGACGGGATGAAGACGATGAAATGCGCACTGCCCCACAGGCTTGCCGCCGCCGCGCTGGTGCTGACCTCGCTGGCCGTGCAGGCTGGCGAAGTGTCCGTCGCGGTCGCGGCGAACTTCGCTGGCCCGCTGGCCAAGATCGGCGAAGGCTTCACCGCGGCCAGCGGACACACGCTGAAGGTGTCGTCCGGCGCGACGGGCAAGTTCTATTCGCAGATCGTCGCCGGCGCGCCGTTCGAGGTGCTGATCGCCGCCGACGACGAAACGCCGAAGAAGCTCATCGCCGAGGGGCACGCGGTGGCCGGAAGCAACTTCACCTACGCGATCGGCAAGCTCGTGCTGTGGAGCGCGCAGCCCGGCTTCGTCGACGACCAGGGCGCGGTGCTCGCCTCGGGCAAGTTCGCCCACCTGGCGGTCGCCAGCCCCAAGCTCGCGCCCTACGGCCAGGCCGGGATGGAAGTGCTCAGGGCACGCGGGCTCACCGACGCCCTAACGCCAAAACTCGTCACCGCCGAGACCATCGCGCAAGCCTACCAGTTCGTCGCCAGCGGCAACGCCGAGCTCGGCTTCGTCGCCCTGTCGCAGGTGGCCGTTCAAGGCAAGCTGGCGACGGGTTCGATGTGGCTCGTCCCGCCCTCGCTGTACGGCGAGATCCGGCAGGATGCAGTGCTGCTCAAGACCGGCAAAAAGAACCCAGCCGCCGCCGCCTTGCTGGCCTACCTGAAGAGCACCGCGGCAAGAAGCGTGATCCATTCGTTCGGCTACGGCCAGTGATTCCGATTTCGGATCAATACAAAAGCATCGTCATCCCCGCGCAGGCGGGGATCCAGCGGCGGTTCATTGGTCGCGTGGATCCCCGCCTGCGCGGGGATGACACGGCAATTCTGCGGTCTTGGATTGGAATCCGAATGACGTGCGAGATCGGCGAATGAACGCCGCCGACTGGAGCGCGATTCTTCTGACCGCCGAACTGGCGGTGACGACCACGCTCACGCTGCTGCTCGTCGGCACGCCGCTCGCGTGGTGGCTGGCGCGCACGCGCACGCGCTTCAAGCCGCTGTGGGCGTCGCTGGTCGCGATGCCGCTGGTGCTGCCGCCGTCGGTGATCGGCTTTTACCTGCTGCTGCTGATGGGCCCGCAAGGGCCGGTCGGGCAACTGACGCAGGCCCTCGGCCTTGGGCGGCTGCCGTTTACCTTCGCCGGCCTCGTCGTCGGCTCGGTGCTGTATTCGATGCCGTTCGTCGTGCAGCCGCTGCAGCAGGCCTTCGAGGCGATCCCCGAGCGCACGCTGGAGGCGGCATCGACGCTGCGCGCCGGCGCGTGGGACCGCTTCTTCAGCGTTGCGCTGCCGCTCGCGCGGCCCGGCCTCGTCACCGCCTGCGTGCTCGGCTTCGCGCACACGGTGGGCGAGTTCGGCGTCGTGCTGATGATCGGCGGCAACATCCCGGGCGCGACGCGCGTGCTGTCGGTCGCGATCTACGACCACGTCGAGGCTTCCGAGTACGCCGAGGCGCACCGCCTGGCCGCGTTCATGGTCGCCTTCGCCTTGCTGGTGCTGGTGACGCTGTACGTCGTCAACCGGCCGCGCGGGCAAGCCGAGGCCGACCGATGATCGCCGCGCAATTGCGCCTCGCGCGCAGCGACTTCAGGCTCGATGTCGCGCTCGCGCTGCCGGCGCGCGGCGTGAGCGCGCTCTTCGGCCCGTCGGGCTGCGGCAAGACGACGGTGCTGCGCGCGCTCGCGGGGCTCGAACGTGCGGCGGGCCGCGTCGCGCTCGCAAGCGAGGTCTGGCAGGACGACGCCGACGCCCGCTTCGTGCCGACGCACCGGCGCGCGCTCGGCTACGTGATCCAGGAGGCGGCGCTGTTTCCGCACCTCGATGTGCGGCGCAACCTCGAGTACGGCAAGAAGCGCATCGCGCCCGCCGAGCGCCGCATCGCGCTCGATCAGGTCGTGGACCTGCTCGGCATCGCGCCGCTGATGGCGCGCCGGCCGCAGACCTTGTCGGGCGGCGAGCGCCAGCGTGTGGCCATCGCGCGCGCCCTGGCGACCAGCCCGCGCCTGCTGCTGATGGACGAGCCGCTGGCCGCGCTCGATGCGAAGCGCAAGGCCGAGTTGCTGCCCTACCTCGAGCGCGTGCACGAGGAGCTGGCGATCCCCATCGTCTACGTGAGCCACGCGATCGACGAGGTGGCGCGCCTCGCAGACCACCTGGTGCTGATGGAGTCCGGCCGCGTCGTCGCCGCCGGGCCGCTGGCCGACATGCTCGCGCGGCTGGATCTGCCGCTGCCGCTGGGCGAGGACGCCGGCGTCGTGCTCGAAGGCGTGGTCGGCGAGCGGGATGCGCAGTGGCAACTGGCGCGGCTGGACGTCGGCGCGTGCAGCCTGTGGGCGCGCGACCAGGGCCTGCCCCTCGGCCGGCGCGTTCGCCTGCGCGTGCTGGCGCGCGACGTCAGCATCACGCTTGCACCGCAAAGCGGTAGCAGCATCGGCAATCAACTTCGCGCAACGGTGGAGGCGATTGCCGAAGACAGCCACCCCGGCCTCGCGCTGGTGCGCGTCCGCGTCGGCAGCGCGCCGCTGGTGGCGCGCCTGACGCGGCGCTCTGCGCACGCACTGGCGCTGGCCCCGGGGATGGCCGTGTGGGCGCAGGTGAAGTCGGTCGCGTTGATGGAGTGATGGTGCAATAGCGCAATGACCGACGGCTCGCTCCTGACTGCCGAACTCAAGCTCGCCGGGCGCCTGGATGCGCGCTTCTTCGCGCTGCTCGAAGCGCTGCAGCGCACCGGCTCGATCACGCGCGCCGCGCGCACCGCGGGCCTGAGCTACAAGGGCGCGTGGATGCTGCTTGAAGCAGCCTGCAACCTCGCCAACGAGCCGCTGCTGGAGACCGCTACCGGCGGCGCAGGCGGCGGCGGAACGCGGCTCACGCAGGCGGCGCAAGACCTGCTGTCGGCGTGGCGCGCACTGCAATCAGACCACCGCGAATTTCTGCGCACGCAGGAGGCTCGTCTGGCCCAACAACCGGCCTTGCAAGGCCTGCTCAGGAGAATGTCCATGAAGACCACCGCGCGCAACCAGTTCGCCGGTACCGTCAGCGCTGTCGAGGCCGGCCCGGTATCGGCCCAAGTGACGATCGCGCTCAAGGCCGGCGGCGAGATCACCGCCACGCTGACCAGCGCCGCCGCCAAGCGATTGAAGCTCAAGAAGGGCAAGGAGGCGCTGGCGCTCGTCAAGGCTTCGGCGATCGTCCTCGTCACCGACTTCGCCGGCTGGCAGCTCTCGGCGCGCAACCAGCTTGCCGGAACCGTGTCACGCATCGAGAAGGGCGCCGTCTCGTCGCTCGTTGTGCTGACGCTGCCGGGCGGCGCGGCGATCACCGCCAGCGTCACCAACGAAGGCGTCGAAGCGCTCGGCCTGAAGGTCGGGACGCCGGCGACGGCGGTGTTCAAGGCCTACGCGGTGCTGGTGGCGACTCAGGGCTGAGTGGCTGAGAGTCTTTCGATCATGCCCGCTCATCACGCCATAAGCCACCCGCTCGTCGTTGCAAATGCTCGCCATAGCGGGGGCTATGGCTGTGCTGTGCGCCTCGATCGGGCGCCTTCTGGCGCGCTGCTCGGGCACGCCCGAAGAACTCTCGGCCTATGAGCCGACCCCGCGCTTCCAGCCGCGCGACGCCGTGTGTGCGCCGCGTGCGCGCCGCGTCGAGGAGGCGGCAAAGTCGACAAGCGCGCTTGCGCTGGCACGCTCCATGCGGCGGGTTCTGCAAACGTCCAGAGATCACCCTGTCCGCCTGCTTGTCCCGACCTTCTTCGTCATCGGCGGCGGCTGCTCGGGCTTCCAGTACGGCTTCGCGTGCGACGACGAGGCGAAGGAAGACGACATCCGCGTCGAGCGCGGCGCGATCACGCTCGTCGTCGATACTGTCAGCGGCCGTGCTCAGAGGTACCGGCACTCGGCGCGTCGAGCAACTCGCCGACCAGACGCGATATCTGCGCCATTTTCTGTTCGACGTTTGCGTGCAAGCGCGGCTGGTCAGTGGGCATGCGGGCAAGCGAGTCCGTCTCGCTGGGGAGCGGGGCCAGGGCATTGCGCAACTCGCGCGCCACCGCGGCCACGGCCTCGGCTTGCCGCAGCCGGACCTGCTCCGCGGCAGCCTGCAATTCCTGCGCATTCAGCGCGGCCAGCAGCAGCTTCTCGTTCGCTTCCCGCAACTGGTCGTGCCTGAGCGTGTTCTCGGCCAGCGCCTGCGCCAGGACGAGCTCGCGTCGCTGCAGTGCGGCTGGCGGCGCCTGCGGGCCCGGCGCGCCGGACGGCCGCTGGCCGTGCAGGGCCACACTGCCGTCGCCGTTGCGCTTCGCAACGTACATGGCGGCATCGGCGTGGGCAATGAGCGTCTGGGCGTCCTCGCCGTCGTCGGGGTAGAGGCTGATGCCGATGCTCGCGGAGAGGCGCGGCCAAGCGTCGCCGGACCGCCCGAGTGCGGCCAGCGCCGCGATCAGCTTCTCGGCGATCAGCACGGCGTCGGAGGGCTGCGACACGTCGGGTAGCAGGACGAGGAACTCGTCGCCGCCGTGGCGGCTTGCGGTATCCCCCGCGCGAATCGAGGCCGCCAGACAATGCGCGACCTGCTTGAGGACGGCGTCGCCGGTCGCGTGACCGAGGGTATCGTTGATCTGCTTGAAATCATCGAGGTCCACGAACAGCAGCGCCAGACGAGAGCCGTTGCGCTTGGCGCGGGCGATGGCGTTGGCGAACCGGTCCTGCAGCAGCGCCCGATTGGGCAGTTGGGTCAGCGCATCGAGTTCAGCCGTGCGCGACACCTCGCGCAGCGACTGCGCCGCCAGCTCGGCCTCGGTCTTCGCAGTCAGCGCAGTGACCACCAACTGCTCGTTAACCTCCAGAAGCCTTGCCGCAAGGCTGCGGTCGAGACGGCTCTCCGCTCTCGCCACGTCCTGCAGCAGGCCTATGAGCACCGAGCGCGTCGCCTCGACGCGTGCGCTCAGGCTGGTCAATTCCTTTTCGGCGGCGCGCGCCGCGGTGTCGCTCGCACCGGCGGTGTCGTTCACGGCGATTCGTCAGCCGCCTCTCAGGACTCGGCGGCGACGGGCCGCTTTGTCGTCGGCCGGCCGCCGAGCAGCCCTTCCTGTTCTGGCAGCATCTCGCCGAGGCGGATGCCGCGGTCGTCGATGCTGAACTCGCGCAACTCGTTGGAGTGCGCGCTCGAGCGTACCTTGACCACCGCCATCACGCGCAGCAAGCGGCTGCCGACCTCGATGTAGCGCTGCACGACAATGGCGTCGGTCAGGAACGCCGCGCCGTAGGGGCTGAAGCGAAGATCGGTGTAGCGGTCCTCGAGTTCGGAGGTCATCAGCACCGTGACGCCCGCGCTAGCCAGCGTGGTGACCAGGCGCAGCAGGGACTCGCGAAAGTCTTCGCGGAAGGTCGGCGCCAGCGCGAGCTCGAAGCCCGAGAGCGAATCGATGACGACGCGGGTCGCCCCGAGCCGGCGCACTTCGCTCATGATCAGGCGCACGACTTCGTCGACCGAGATGTCGAGCGCGCGGCTGTCGACCAGGCCGACGCGGCCGCTCACGAAGAGGTCGACGAGCGCGGGGTTGCTCGAGCGCTTCGGATGCTGCTCGAACGCCGCCATCACGCCGGTCTCGCCGAGGCGCGCGCCTTCGGCGAGGAAAGCCGCGGCGAGGATGCTCTTGCCCGACCCCGAGGGGCCGGCGACGAGCAACGAGAAGCCGCGCGGCAGGCCGCCGCCGAGCATGGCATCCAGGCCCGGCACACCCATCCCCAGACGCGGGCTCTGTGCCGCGGCATTCGCGCTGCCGGCCGGCGCCGTCATGGCGGCCGGCGAGAAGACCTCGATCCCCGCGGCCGCGATGCGAAAGGTGTGCAGCCCCGGCAGCGTCGGTTGGCCGCGCATCTTCACGATCTCCATCTTGCGCACCATCGAGTTGCGATGCACGCTCTGGCGCAGCCAGATCAGCCCGTCGGCGACCGTGAACACCGGGTTGGCGTCGGCTTCGTTGAAGTACTCCCCGATCAGGAAGGTCGTTGCCTGCCAGCTCGTCATCAGCATCCCGAGCTGCTGCACGAACTGTTGCAGCTGTTTGTGCGGCTGGCCGCCCTCCTGGTTCGCGGATACGACCGAGCGGAAGGAGTCGACGAAGACCAGCGCCGGGTTGTGCGCACCGACCTCGTCGGCGATGCGCCGCAGCACGCGGTCGAGGTCGCCGCTCATCGCGTCTTCGGACAGGTTGATGAAGCGGATCGAACGGTTGATCGCCTCGCTGTCGAAAAAGTCGAACTGCTGCTGGTAGCGCAGCATCTTCAACGGCGGTTCGCCGAGGACGGTGAAGTAAATCGCTGGCCGCTCGGGCGTTGCGAGCGTGAACATGAGCTGGTGCGCGAGTGTCGTCTTGCCGCATCCGGGCGGGCCGGCGATGAGGTTGAACGAGAACTCGGGCAGGCCGCCGCCGAGCACGTCGTCGAGGCCGGGCACGCCGGTGTTCAGGCGATGGATGGTGACTTTGGTCGTCATGGCAGGGTGTCCTGTGCGGTGGGGCCAGGCGCGTTGGTCCAGGCGGAACGCAGCAGCCTTTCGGTGAGCGAGGGGCCGACCAGGCTGGCCAGCAACTCCTGGAAGGTGTGCAAGAAGGCGCTGCCGTGGGCAGCGGCGTCGGCGTCGCTCTGCTGGGCGAGCAAGGCTCTGAGTTCCGCGAGCGGCGCAGCGCTCAGCGCGCCTTCCTGCGCGCTGGCCAGCGCCGGCTGCAACGAAGCGGTGAGGAACAGGCTGCGCCGGCAAAGCGCGGCAACGCCGCGCCGACCGATGATGGGCGCCAGCGCAGCATCGATGTCCTGCCAGATCGCGACGACGGCATCGGCGATCTCGGCGGCACGTGCGTCTTCGCCAATCCTGTACGACAGGGGCGCGGGGAGGGGGGTCTTCGGGCTCGGCATGGACATGAAGTCGCGGCTCACTGCGGCGTTTGCTCATCGTACGCCGATGAAAGAATGATTCACCGGTGCCTGGCGCGCCTCGGGGCAGTCCGGCCGCCGCCTCGCGCCTGAGCTATGCTTTGCCGCGTGAAGCCTGCCACGTCGAACCTGCTCCCATCCGCGGCTTGGGTGTCGATGGCCCTGATCGCCTGTGCGCCGGCTGCCGAGCCGGCGGCGCAGGCTCGCATCGTGCTGGTGACGGTGGCCGAGTGGCCCGCCAGTGCGCCCTTGGCCGACGAGGTCGCGCGCCGCAGCGGCGTTGCCGTGGCGCGCATCGATGCCATCTCGCCCCGAACGTTCGCGCTCACGCTGGCCTGCGCCAGCGCGGGCGAGTGCCAGCGCGCCGCCCGGCGCTTGGCCGAAGACACACGTTTTGCCCGCGAAGTGCAACCCGACCGCCTGCGCGCACTGCCGCCCAAGCCGTCGCCTTCCTCCGCTCTTTGAGTCCAGCGAGACGCCGATGCGACTTCGCCTTGCCAAGCTGCTGACCTTCATCGTCGCCGCCGCCGTCCCTGCGCTGGGCGTGCTGCCGACCGTGGCGTTCAGCGAACGCAGCGTGGCGGCTCCGTCGTCTGCGGTAGCCGACGACGACCCGAGCGGCGCGCGCGTGATCGTTAAGTTCAAGACCCTCGGCCGCCTGATGCGCACGCCGAACGCAAGCGGCGTGCAGGGCAAGGGGCCGCAGCACGCGGCGACGCTGGGCCAGCGGCACGGCCTCACGCTGACAAACGGCCGCATCATCGAGTCGCGCAGCCAGGTCGTGCGCGGCGACAAGAGCCTGAGTTCGGCCGCGCTGGCCGCGCGCCTGGCTGCCGACCCCGACGTCGAATACGCGGTTCCCGACCGGCGCATGCGTGCGCTGGCGGTGCCGAGCGACCCGCTGTTCGCGGCGAGCGGGAGCATCTCGCCGATCGTCGGGCAGTGGTACCTGCGCGCGCCCAACGCAACCATCGTCTCGGCCATCAACGCGCAGGGCGCGTGGGACGTGAACGCCGGCTCGGCAAGCATCGTCGTTGCCGTCGTGGATACGGGCGTGCGTTTCGACCACCCCGACCTCGCGAGCAGGCTCCATCCAGGCTACGACTTCATCATCGACACCTCCGTCTCCGGCGACGGCAACGGGCGCGACAGCGATGCCAGCGATCCGGGGGACTTCGTCAGCGCCGCCGACGTCGCCCGTGACCCGGCCCACTGCACGCTGGGCGACAGTTCGTGGCACGGCACGCAGACCTCTGGCCTGATCGGGGCGCAGACGAACAACGGCGCCGGGATGGCATCGGTCGGCAACAACGTGATGGTGCTGCCGGTGCGCGTGCTCGGAACCTGCGGCGGCTACAGCTCGGACATCATTGCCGGCATGCTCTGGGCGGGCGGCGTGTCGAGCGTCCCAGTCGCCAACCCGCACCCGGCGCGGGTCATCAACCTCAGCCTGGGCGGCACGGGCAGTTGCAACGTCGCGTATACCGACGCGATCAACCAGATCACTGCAAAGGGCGTCGTGGTCGTCGCCTCGGCAGGCAACGACGAAGGGCTGGCGGTCTCCCAGCCGGCCAATTGCAGCGGCGTGATCGCAGTCGTCGGCGTTCGCCACACTGGGACCAAGGTCGGCTACTCGAGCCTCGGGCCCGAGGTGGCGATCTCGGCCCCCGCGGGCAACTGCGTCAATACCGCGAACGCGAGCCCGCCGTACTACACGCTCTCGAACCAGTGCCTGTACCCGATCCTGACGACCACGAACTCCGGCGCAACCACACCGGCGACGAACACCTACAGCGACGGCCTCGCGCCGTCCCTGGGCACGAGCTTCTCCGCGCCGCTGGTGGCAGGCACGGCGGCGCTGATGCTGTCGGCGAGCCCCTCGCTCACGCCGGCGCAAGTCAAGAACATCATCAAGAGCAGCGCGCGCGCCTTCCCGGCCAGCGGCCCGGCGGTGCCGCAATGCCACGCGCCGACCAGCGCCATCCAGGACGAGTGCAACTGCACGACCTCCACCTGCGGCGCCGGGCTGCTCGACGTTGCGGCCGCCGTCGCCGCCGCAGCCGCGACCTCGCGCGTGGTGGCTTCGGTGAGCGCATCGGCAAGCAATTTGCTGGTCGGCGCCAGCGTGACCTTCGACGGCAGCGCATCGACCGCGCCCGCGGGGGGCAGCATCGCGTCATACCAGTGGACGATCACCAACGGCAACGCGATCGCCGCCTTCAGCGGGGCGACGAACGCGCCGAAGGCCCAGGTGGTCACCAGCGGTGCCGGCAGCGTCACCGTGCAATTGACGGTGACCGACAACACGGGCCAGCAGGCAAGCAGCTCGGCAACAGTCATCGTCAACGCGCCGGTGGCGCCGACGGTCAAGCTGCTGGCTTCGGCGAGCGTGGTGACGGCGAGCGGCAGCGTCACCTTCGACGGTAGCGACTCCAAGGCCGGGGCCGGCCTCACGATCGCCGCCTACGACTGGAAGATCACGAGCGGGGCGACGCTGGGTTCGTTCACGTCGGCCACGAACCTGGCGCTGGCCACCGTGCAGACGGTGGGCGCGAACAGCGGCACGTTCACGGTAACGCTGACCGTGACCGACAACCTGGGCCAGCAGGCCAGCGCCAGCAGCACGGTGAGCGTGACCGCGGTCTTCCCGACGGCGGCCGTTGCCGCGTCGGCCGGAAGCGTGGGCGCGGGCAGTAGCGTCACCTTCGATGGCAGCGGCTCCACGGCCGCAAGCGGGCGCACGATCACCGCCTATCAGTGGACGATGGCCAGTGGCACGACCAAGGCGGCCTTCAGCGGCGCCACCAACGGCCCGACGGTCACGGTGACCACCGGCGCCGCCGGGACGTTCAAGGTGCAGTTGACCGTCACCGACAGCGTCGGTGCGCAGGACGCGAAGATCGCGACCGTCACGGTCAGCGGCGGGTCGTCGTCCGGCACCGTCGGTGGCAGCACATCCGGCAGCAGCAGCGGTGGCGGAGGCGCGACGGGGCTCGGGTGGCTGTTCGCGCTCGCGCTGAGCGTGGGACTCGTGGCGAGGGCGAGGCGAGCCAATCGGCGACTCACGAGCTTTGCGTCCGCCAAGGCCGCTCAGCCGACCGGGGTCCTATCGCGCCGAGTCGCCCGCCCCCCGCAATAGCTCGTCGATCAGCGCGTCCTTCTCCGCCCACTGCTGCTCGACCCAGGTGCCGATGCGCTGGCGATAGGCTTTGTCGGCGATCGGGTCGCTGCCCAGTACCTCGGGCGGGATCGGGCGCTGCTGCACGCGCACGATTACCGCATCGATGCGGCCGCAGATCAAGTCGGTGAAGCTCGGCGTTCCGTGCGGGTAGACGATGGTCACGTCGAGCAAGGCCTCGAACTGCTCGCCCATCGTCGCCAACGCGATCCCGAGGCCGCCGATCTTGGGCTTGAGAAGGTGGCGGTAGGGGCTCTTTTGCTGCGCGTGCTTGGCCGGCGTGAAGCGCGTGCCCTCGACGAAGTTGATGACCGAAGTCGGGATGCGCTTGAACTTCTCGCACGCCTCGCGCGTCGTCTTCAGGTCGTTCTGCTGCGCTCCCTTGCCCTTGCCGCGCTTCATGAACGGGAAGTCCAGCGCCCACCAGGCCAGACCGATCACCGGCACCCAGATCAGCTCCTGCTTGAGAAAGAACTTCAGGAACGGAATGTGGCCGTGGAAGATGCGCTGCAGGACGAGGATGTCGACCCAGCTCTGGTGGTTGCTCGACACCAGATACCAGCCGCGCGGGTGCAGGCTGTCCACGCCCTGAACGTCCCACTTCGCGGGGCGCACCGCGGCGATCCACGCGTTGTTGGCCGCCACCCAGGCCGAGGCCAGGCCGGTCAGCACGCGGTCGCAGGCGCGGCGCACGGCAACCGACGGCACGACCAGCTTGAGCAGCGCCGGCGGCAGCATCAGCACGGTCAGGACGAGCGTGTTCAGGCCGAGCAGCGTGGCGGTGACGACGCCGCGCAGGGCGTGGGGCAGGCGGGAAAGCATTGAAGTCGCTCTCGGCAGTGCAAGCAAGGGGGCGCCAGTGCGCGGTGGCGAAGAATACCGCGCGGCACGAACCCGGAGTTGCGAGGGTGGCTTGGTGCGGTGCGAACGCCGACGCGTGGCAACCGCGCCGGCCACGCTGCGGTCAGCGCTAGTGCTCAGTCGAGCACGACCTCCGCGCGCACCGCCCCCGCCCGCTCGGCTCGCGCGCTGAGCGCGAGGCGCGTACCCCGCGGCGCGCGCACGACCCACTCGGCGACGGCGCGGTCGGCGGTGATCTCGCGGTTGGGAAGGAAGGCCTGCAGCGAGGTCTTGGGCGCGTGGCCTTCGAGCTGCGGGCCTTCGATGCGCTCCTTGCCGCTGACGAGCATGGCCGCCGCGTCGCCCGGCAGCTCGATCTCGAAGACGACACCGCGCACCGCCTTGCGCGCCAGCGCGCGCTTGCTGATATAGGCCGGCATCCAGCCGCTGTTGCAGACGGCCAATCGCACGCGCCAGGTGCCCTCGCCGAGCGCTTGCACCTCGGCGCGCAGAAGCTCGAGCTTCGGGAGGCTCGCCGCGATCTGCGTCATCCAGGCCGGAAAGCGCGCCGCTTCGCGCTCGCGCAGGTGCGGCGGCGGGTTGCGCCAGTAGTTCAGGCGATCCCAGCCGCCGATCTCCACCGCGCCGAGCTGCGGATGCTGGAACGGCTTCCAGTCGCGGTGTGCGAGGCCGTTGCACTGCTCGTCGCTCCACTTCAGGAGCTTGAGGTCGTCCTCCGCCGAATGCTCGCGGTACCAGTCCGTCCACTTGTAGTCGGTGATGCCGGCCTCGCGGTTCGGGGCCCACATCTCGACCACCCAGAACAGCACGCCCAAGTGTTCGAAGACCCAATCCTGCGTGCCGGTGATGACTTCCTTCGGGTGGTACTTGAACTCGTGGAAGGTGCTCACGACCGGATAGCCGGTGGCCTTCTCGCCGAGCGCGCCAAAGCGCTGGTAGGCCCACAGGTCCTCGGGGATCATCTCGTCGTCGCTGTGCGTTCCGAACGGGCGCAGGATGACGCCGCTGTGCGTGTGAAAGCTGATCGCCGCGCCGATGTTCTTGTGGGTGACGAAGAAGTCGACCATCGCCCGCACTTCGGGCTCGCTCGCCGGGTAGGGGCCGGCACCGACCTGCTCGAACTCCTGCCGCCACTGGGTCGGGAAGTTGCGGTTCAGGTCCAGGCCCTCGGGGTCGCGGTTGACGCTGATCGCGACGCCGTCGTAGGCCTTGAGCGTGCCTTCGGGCATGAGGCGAAAGTACTCGCCGCCGAACTCGCCCGGCTCGCGCGGCACCATCAGGCGCGGCTCCTGCGGGTGGCGCTTGTAGGTCCCGTTGGGGTCTGGGATGCGCATGAACAGCACGTGGCCGTCGCCGTCGATGTCTTCCACCGTCAGCCCGTCGACCGCGTCTTCTTCGTAGGGGTAGCGCCGCGTCGACGAGCGGATGTGGCGCGGGCGGTCGGCCAGCGCGAGTTCGGCGCCGTCCGGGTTCAGGCGCGGGCAGAGGTAGATCGTTCGGGTGTCGAGCAGCTGCGTGATCTGCCGGCCCTGCTCGGTCGCCGTGCCGTAGCCGTCGACGAGGTGGTGCAGGTAGTACAGCACCGCCGTGCTGGCGGTCAGCTCGGCGGCGTGGATGTTGCCGTCGGCCCAGAAGGCCGGCTTGTCCTGCGGCGCGCCGGTGGCGCGGTTGGTGAGCGTGGCGACCCAGATGTCGCGCCCTTCGTAGCTCTGGCCGATGGCTTCGACCGTCACCAGGCCCGGGTGCGCCGCGGCGTAGTCCAAGAGCAGACGCGTCAACGCGTCGTGGCGATAGAAGGTGTCGAAGCGCGGCTGAATGGGTGTTGGCATGACGGGCGGCGGTTGGGCGGGGTTGGGTTGCCTAACATGAAAAGTGCGTGTGTTCGGTTGCCGGCTCGTGCAGGCGCCCGTGAACGAACACCTTCATCTCGCCGGGCGCGAAGGCGATCCAGGGCTCGTCGGTCGTGAGCGGCTCGGTGACGACGATGGCGGCGCGGTCGCTCGGCGTCGTGAGCTGGGCGAAGTCGACGCTGAGGTCTTCGTCGTGCAGGCGCGCGGTCGCGAAGGGGTGCTGGCGCAGCACGCAGTGCAGGTGCGTCGAGCAGTGCGCCCACAGCGCGACGCCGTTGCTGAGCATGAAGTTGAAGGTGCCGTGGGCGGCGACCTGCGGCACGAGCTCCGCGAGCGTCGCGCTCAGCTCGTCGACGCTGGGCACGCTGGCGTGGGCCTTGCTCATCTCCTGCATCAGCCAGCAGAAGGCGCGCTCGCTGTCGGTGTCGCCGACCGTGCGGAACGCGGCGTGCAGACGCGGCGCGAAGTGCTTCAAGTCGCCGTTGTGCGCGAACACCCAGTAGCGCCCCCACAGCTCGCGCACGAAGGGGTGGCAGTTCTCGAGCGCGACGCGGCCCTGCGTGGCCTTGCGGATGTGCGCGATCACGTTGTCGCTCTTGATCGGGTAGCGCTTGACCATCTCGGCCAGCGGCGATTCGCGCGCGCTGCGGTGGTCGACGAAGCAGCGCACGCCGCGGCCCTCGAAGAAGGCGACGCCGAAGCCGTCCTTGTGCTCCTCGGCCCGCGTCGCGAAGCCGGTGAAGCTGAACATGATGTCGGTGGGCGTGTTGCAGTTCATGCCCAGCAGTTGGCACATCGGGTCGGCCCTTAGAACCTATCCGCAAATTGGATGACCCTGCGCCGGTGCCGGATCGGGCACAGGCGTAGGAGCGAGGCGCGCCGTGGTGCCGCCCACCACAAGCGGCTCGCGACACCCGCCTGTGCCCGATCCGGTACCGGCCCGAAGGGTTG
>CAIKUF010000328.1 GCA_903830565.1 uncultured bacterium
CTGGGTGGTATTGGCAGTATCGAAATCGATACCCCTCCTCAACTCACCCGCAGGGTGATCGGTTGTCAGGACCAACCCTGAGAGATTCGCCAATCAGATCAACAACTTGCAGGCGTCCGCGCTTGTAAGGCTCACGGATTCAGGCTGTTGCAACCGGGCCAACATGAAGCTGAGTGGAAAGTAGATCGGCATCGAGTTCGCGAAGTCTAGGGAACCGCTGAACAATGGACACACCCAGCAGTGCCTATCGTTCTTGGCGATACATTTTTCATAGTGCAGGAAATGCGCCAAAGATTGGATGAAGTTGTGCCTCAAATCGCATTTTCAGAGCCTTCTTGGGCCACTTTCCGTATTCAGAACGTAGTAGTGCCCTGTGGCAGCCCATCCAGTAGTCGCTTCTTCGCGAGCACGAGGTTGGCCAGGCCGAAGAGGCTGTACAACTGTGCCTCGTTCTTGGCCAGGACATGCAAGCGAATCCTAGAACCATCGATGCGCTCTTCAACTCACAGATGAGGTACGTCGTGCCGATGTTTCAGCGGCTCTACGTGTGGGAATCCTCAGTGGGCAACCCTCTGGGAAGACGTGGCTGAAAAGGCCGACCTTCAGCTGACCGGCACGAACTTGAACCTGCGCAAACTCTGCGTTCGGCCTCGCGTGCGACGAATTCCGACATAGGAGGGCTTCGAGTTCGGCAAGGGCTGGCCGAAACCTTGGCTCTTCACCTGGACGTGCCAGTCTTGTCGCCGACCGGCGAACCAGTGTGATCAGCCGGGTGATCGTTATCGACCCATTGCCGTTCTTCAGCTCGCCGCTTCGGAATGCAGCAATGCGGCGGCTGCGCTTTCAGGCGTAAGGCTGGAACTGGTTGTTGTCCCGGCTGAGCAGTTGCATCAGCTTGGGATGAATGAAGAGCTTCTCTTTGCCGAACGGCATCTCGCGCAGCACGCCCAGGTCAGCCAAATCATGCAGGTAGCGCGAGGCTGCCTGGCGCTGGGCAATGCCCTTGTCCACCAGGTTGCCGATACGGCAGTAAGGCTGCTCGAAGATCACGTCCACCAGTTCGCGCGAGTAGATCTTGGGCAGCCGCTCGCGCATGTGCTCGGTGGTGTGCTCGGTCAGTTTGCGGATGGCGGCGAGCTTGCCGGTGGTCCACCTTGAGGTTTCGGCCACGGCCTGCAGCATGAACTGCAGCCAGGGTTCCCATGCCTGGTCTCGCGTTACGCCCAGCAGCAGGCCGTAGTAGTCGGCCTTGTGCGCAATGACGTGGCGGCTGAGGTACAGGATGGGCAGGTTCAGCAGCTCTTCCTGAATCAGGTAGAGGATGTTGATGACCCGGCCGGTCCGCCCGTTGCCGTCGGTGAAGGGATGGATGGCCTCGAACTGGTAGTGGCCCACGGCCATGCGGATCAGCGGGTCCAGCTCGGTCTGGTTGTGCAGAAAGCGCTCCCAGTTGGCCAACATGTCGCGCAGGCGCGCTTCGCCTTCGGGCGGGGTGTAGATCACCTCACCTGTGCGGTCGTTGATGAGCTGCGTGCCCGGCGTGCGCCGGATGTCCATGTCGACACCCTTCAGGGTGCGGCACACATCCACGGCGGTGGCGGTGCACAGTGGTCGGTCTTTCAACGACTGGTAGCCGCGGTGCAAGGCGGTGCGGTAGCGCAGAGCTTCCTTGGTAGCAGGGTCGGCGTTGTCTTGGCCCTGCGCGGGACTCTGGGCATATTGGAAGATCTGGTCGGTGGTGGTGACGATGTTCTCGATCTCCGAACTGTCCTTGGCTTCCAGCAGCGGGATGGTGTTGATGAGCATCGCCTGGTTGGGGATCAGCTCGGCGGCCTGCTTCAGCTCGGCCAGGGCTGCGCGGGCCTCGATGCAGGCCTTGAGCACGGCACGGCTTTCCAGCTCGCGCGCCGGGGGCAGCGCTGGCAGTTGGTTGTGCGGCAGATCAGGGCGCCACGGGGGGTCGAGGCTCATCATGATGCAAAACGCTACTTTGGCGACATGTTGGCAGCTTATGTCGCTGCGGGCGACACGTCAACCTGACATGTCGATATTTTTTTAGTTCGTCGACATGAGGTGGGCAACATGTTCGCCGCGGCAACAAGCGGCGGTCATCATGTCGCCGAAATGGCGCTTTTGTTGATGTCCCAGGAAGTGGCGTAACTCTTTCGCTGCGCGGCAAAGCGCGGAGGGCGTAGCCCGAAGCGTCTTGCCGCGCAGCGGCAGCGGTCGCCGCGCATGCCTTCCCGGGCATCATGACGATAAATGTCTTTGGAGGCATGGTTTGCGCAAATGCCTTCAAAGGCATATGCTCCGGCCATGGACTACCTCATTCAATCCCTGGGGCAGCTCTCCAGCCACCTGCGGGCGCTGCGCAAGGCGCGCGGCCTGAGCCAGGTGCAACTCGGCGCGGCGCTGGGCGTCGGGCAGACGCGGGTCACGCGCATCGAGCATGACCCGTCCGCCGTCAGCGTGGAGCAGTTCCTCGGCATCCTGAACGCGCTCGGCGTGCAGATGATCCTGCGCCCGGCGGGCAGCAGGGCGGCGCCGGGGCCGGCGGCACCGGCCCGCGCCGCTGGCGCCAGGCGGGCGCCCACCGACGAGGCGTGGTGACGCGCGCATGGTGGCCGAGCTCCACCTCTGGATGAACGGCGTGCCGGTGGGCGTGTGGAGCACGCTGCGAACCGGCACCCCGGTCTTGCGCTACCACCCGACGTGGGTGCGGTCGGCCGAGGGGCGCGCGCTGTCGCTGTCGCTGCCGTTCACTGCCGACCTCGAGCACCGCGGCGACGTCGTGACGCACTACTTCGAGAACCTGCTGCCCGACAGCGCCGACATCCGCCGCCGATTGCGGCGGCGCTTCCGCGCGCGAACCGGCGAGGCCTTCGACCTGCTCGCGGCGATCGGGCGCGACTGCGTCGGCGCGGTTCAACTGCTGCCGGCAGGCGTCGAGCCGCAAGGCTGGAACCGCGTCGACGCGGAGCCGCTGAAGGACCGCGACGTCGCCGGCATTCTTGCGTCCGTCACCTCGGACGCCCCGTTCGCGCAGCGCGAGGAGCAGGACTTGCGCATCTCGATCGCGGGTGCGCAGGAAAAGACGGCGCTGCTCAGGATGCGCGGCACGTGGTATCGCCCGCTCGGCGCGACGCCGACCACGCACATCCTCAAGCTGCCGCTGGGCCGGGTCGGCAACCTGCGCGCGGGCATGACCAACTCGGTCGAAAACGAGTGGCTGTGCGCGCGGATCATGGCCGGTCTCGGCCTCCCGATGGCACGCGCCGAGATGGTGAGCTTCGGCGACATGAAGGCGCTCGCGGTGACCCGCTTCGACCGCCGGTGGCAAGGCGTCGCGCCGGGTGCCGAGCAGCGCCCGCGCTTCCCGCCCGAAGGGGCCTGGATCGCGCGCCTGCCGCAGGAGGACTTGTGCCAAGCGCTCGGCGTGGCGCCCGACCGCAAGTACCAGTCGGACGGCGGGCCGTCCGCGCGGGACTGCCTGCAAGTGCTGGCCGCCGGCGAACAGGCCGACGAAGACCGCGCCGTCTTCGCGCTGTCGCAACTGGCCTTCTGGCTGCTCGCGGCCACCGACGGCCACGCCAAGAACTACTCGATCCAGCACCGCCGGGGCGGGTCGTTCAGCATGACGCCGCTGTACGACGTGCTGTCGGCCTGGCCGATTGTGGGCGACGGACCGAACCGGGTCGCCTACCCGCGAGCGAAGCTGGCGATGGCCGTTCGCGGCGAGGGCAATGCCCACTACCGGTTGCGCGACATCGAACCGCGCCACTGGCAACGCCTGGCGGCCACTTGCGGGCCCGGCGTGTGGGAGCGCATGAAGGCGATGGTAGAAAGTGTCGACCGCGTTCTCGACGCCGTCGCGACCACACTGCCGGCGGGGTTCCCCGAAGAAACCTGGGAGTCGATCTCGGCCGGGGTGCGCGGGCATGCGCAACGGTTCCAGCGGTCGGCGCAGGCCAGTGCCATACTGTGAGCGATACGGTCCGCCGCCGGTGTTCCGGGGCCGAGTTCGAGCCGGCGCGCATCGGCAAGGGCGCCGTGCACTAAGGCGGGTGGATACTTGATGGGTCGCGGCAAGCAATGAAAGGGAAGTCCCCGCCAAATCGCCGCCATGACGCGTTTTGAGGTGTACGTCTAATGTTCAAACTCGTTTGTATAGTCCTTGTGTGCCTGCTGGTTGGCTGCTCCAGCGCACCGCCGCCGCGGCGCACCGGTTGCATCCCGGGCGACCCCGGTGGCAGCCCCGCGTGCCAACAGCAGACCTACATCAATTTCTGAGTAGCCCTGCGCCCTAGCCCACTGCAAGCCGCACCGGCTTGCCCACGCGGCTGAGCATCTCGACCAACGTGTCGATCGTGAACTTCGAGGTCTTCTGGTTCACGACGTCGGACACGCGCGGGCGTGACACCATCAGGATTTGCGCCGCGTCGGCCTGCCTGAGTTGATGCTCGGTGATCCAGTTGGCGAGTTCGACCATCAGTTGCTGCTTGAGTGCCCTCGTGTCGTTGACTTGCTTGCGCGAGGCAGCGTGCAGCTTCCTGGCCTCCGCCGCGGAGAAGCCCAGTTCCAGGAACAGGTTCGCGCCGGCCTTCGTGACGTGGCGGATTTCGGTGTCTGTTGTCATCGCTTCCGCTTTCGGGCGCTGACCACCAAGCGGATTCACACGGCCGCGGCGGCGATCACTTGTCCAGCCCGCCCATGCACAGGTACTTGATGACGAGGTAGTCGTCCATGCCGTACTTCGAGCCTTCGCGGCCGAGGCCGGATTGCTTGACGCCGCCGAAGGGCGCGATCTCGTTCGAGATGAGGCCGGTGTTGATGCCGACCATGCCGCTTTCCAGCCCTTCGGCGACGCGCCAGACGCGGCCGATGTCGCGCGAATAGAAGTAGCTCGCGAGGCCGAACTCGGTGTCGTTCGCGAGCGCGATGGCCTCGGCATCGGTCTTGAAGCGGAACAGCGGCGCCAGCGGGCCGAAGGTCTCTTCGCGCGCGACCAGCATGTCGGGCGTGGTGTCGGCGATCACGGTCGGCTGGAAGAAGCTGTGGCCCAGCGCGTGGCGCTTGCCGCCGGTCAGCAGGCGGCCGCCCTTGGCGACAGCGTCGGCAATGTGCTGCTCGACTTTGGCGACGGCGGCGGCGTCGATCAGCGGCCCCTGCACCACGCCGGGCTCGACGCCGTTGCCGACCTTGAGCTTCTCGACCGCGACGACGAGCTTCTTCGCGAACTCGTCGTAGACGCCGTCCTGCACGTAGATGCGGTTCGCGCACACGCAGGTCTGGCCGGCGTTGCGGTACTTCGAGATGATCGCGCCCTCGACCGCGGCATCCAGGTCGGCATCGTCGAAGACGATGAAGGGCGCGTTGCCGCCGAGTTCGAGCGAGAGCTTCTTGATCGTCGGCGCGCATTGCTGCATCAGCACGCGGCCGACTTCGGTCGAGCCGGTGAAGGTGAGCTTGCGCACGGTCGGGTTCGACGTCATCTCGCCGCCGATCGCGCCCGACGCGCCGGTGAGCACGCTGAAAAGGCCCGCAGGCAGCCCGGCGCGCTCGGCCAGCACCGCGAGCGCGAGCGCCGAATAGGGCGTGGCGAGCGCGGGCTTCAAGACCATCGGGCAGCCGGCGGCCAGCGCCGGGCCGACCTTGCGCGTGATCATCGCCGAGGGGAAGTTCCACGGCGTGACGGCGGCGCACACGCCGATGGGCTGCTTGATGACGACGATGCGGCGGTCGGGCCACGGCGACTGCATGGTGTCGCCGTTGACGCGCTTGGCCTCTTCGGCGAACCACTCGAGGAACGACGCCGAGTAGACGACCTCGCCCCGCGCTTCGGGCAGCGGCTTGCCTTGCTCGGTGGTCATGATCAGCGCCAGATCGTCGGCGTTGGCGAGCATGAGGTCGTTCCACTTGCGCAGAACGACGCTGCGCTCCTTGCCCGTCTTGGCGCGCCAGCTTCCCCACGCGGAATCGGCGGCGGCGATGGCGCGCCGCGTCTCGGCGGCGCCCATTTTCGGCACGGTGCCGATGGTCTCGCCGGTGGCGGGGTTGGTGACGGCGCAGGTCTCGCCGCTGTCGGCATCGCACCACTGGCCGTCGATGTAGGCCTGCTGGCGCAGCAGGGTGGGGTCTTTGAGTTGCATGACGGGGCTCACTCGAAGTGAAGAAGGGTCCAGCCCACGCGCCGCAGCGGCGCGCTCGCGCCGACGCTCGAAGCGCAGGGTTTGCGGGGCGGCTCGATTATGGCTTGCGGCCCCGTTCGCGGTGGCGCTCTTCCCGGCTTCAGAACCCTTCCTCGACCAACTCCGCGGCGCGGATCAGCGCGCGCGCCTTGGCCTCGGTCTCCTTCCACTCGAGCTCGGGCACCGAATCGGCGACGACGCCGGCGGCGGCCTGCACGTAGAGCGTGCCGTCCTTGACGATGCCGGTGCGGATCGCGATCGCGACGTCCATGTCTCCCGCGAAGCTTAGGTACCCGCAGGCGCCGCCGTAGATGCCTCGCTTGACGGGCTCGAGCTCGTCGATGATCTCCATCGCGCGCACCTTGGGCGCGCCGGTCAGCGTGCCGGCCGGGAAGGTGGCGCGCAGCACATCCAGGCTCGTCATGCCTGGCTTGAGCAAGCCTTCGACATTGCTGACGATGTGCATCACGTGCGAGTAGCGCTCGACGGTGAAGGCCTCGGTCACCTTGACGCTGCCGGTCTGGGCGATACGGCCGATGTCGTTGCGCGCGAGGTCGATCAGCATCACGTGCTCGGCGCGCTCCTTCGGGTCGCCGCTCAGCTCGGCTTCGAGCGCGAGGTCCTGCTCCGGCGTGGCGCCCCGCGGGCGGGTGCCGGCCAGCGGGCGGATCGTGATCTTCTCGCCCTCGTCCGTGTGCTCCTGGCGGACCAGGATCTCGGGCGACGCGCCGACGATCTGAAACTCGCCCATGTCGTAGAAGTACATGTACGGGCTCGGGTTGAGCGAGCGCAGTGCGCGGTACAGCGACAGCGGCGACTCGGTGTAGCGCTTCTTCAGCCGCTGGCCGATCTGCACCTGCATCATGTCGCCGGCGGCGATGTACTCCTTGGCGCGCAGCACGGCGGCGAGGTAATCCCCCTTCGCGAACTCGCGCTCCACCGCGTGCGCCGGCCCGCGCTTGACGGGCGGCGCGGTGACGCTGTAGCGCAGCTTGTCGCCGAGCTCGGTGAGGCGCCGCTTGGCGCGGTGGAAGGCCTCGGGCTGCGCCGGGTCGGCGTAGACGATGAGGTACAGCCGCCCCGACAGGTTGTCGATCACGGCCAGCTCTTCGCACTGCAACAGCATCACGTCGGGCGTGGCTATGCCGCCGGTCTTCTGCACCTTGGCCAGGCGCGGCTCGATGTAGCGCACCGCGTCGTAGCCGAAGTAACCCGCGAGGCCGCCGCAAAAGCGCGGCAGGCCGGGCCGCAGCGCGACCTTGAAGCGCTGCTGGTAGGCGGCGATGAAGTCGAGCGGGTTGCCCTCGTTCGTCTCGACGACCTGGCCGTCGGTGACGACCTCGGTGCGAAAGCCCGTCGCGCGCAGCAGCGTGCGCGCCGGCAGGCCGATGAACGAATAGCGCCCGAAGCGCTCGCCGCCGACGACCGATTCGAGCAGGAAGCTCAGCTTGCCGCTGCCGCCGCTGGCGGCCAGCTTGAGGTAGAGCGAGAGCGGCGTTTCCAGGTCCGCGAACGCTTCGGCGATGAGCGGAATACGGTTGTAGCCCTGCTGGGTGAGGCTCTTGAATTCGAGTTCGGTGATCACGGTTAGGCCCTCTGCGGCCGGGGGGCGCGTCGCGCGCCGGCCTGGCAATGCTGTCTGTGGGATGGCTGACGCTGCGTCAGCGCTGGCGGGGCGGGGAGAGCGCGATACGCGCTGCGCCGCGGCCTGCGGCAAATCTAGAGCGGCACGACCGGCGTACACCAGGGCCACGCTCCCCGGTCGTACGACGTCGGCTTGCCGGCGGTGAACATTCGCAAAACGAAGTCTCAGCGGAGACTAACTTGTACTCAAGTTACGTCGTAGCTAAAAGTGTAGCAGGCGGCCCACGCCGCGCGTCACTTGGCGGGGTTGGCCTCTCGCCCCTGGCGCACCGCCGCGAGCATCTTCTCGACGTGCTGGTCCGGGCTCAGGCTGGCGTAGCTGGCCAGCACCGCGCCGTTCGGCGCGATCGCGTACGAGATGCGGCTCGCGTAGTCGGGGCGAATC
>CAIKUF010000329.1 GCA_903830565.1 uncultured bacterium
CGGGTCGATAGACTGTCTCTTTTGACCAGATCAACTCGACCACCGAACAGCCTCACTTCACGCTCGCTTCAGGCTCATACCTGGATTGGAAAATACTGAGAAGGCCTTGCCACGGATGCCGCGGCCTCAGTCACCCGTCGCAGGTCGGCGCAGCCCGCCGGACCCATGGAGAAGCGTTCATGAGTCGGATCGCGAAATGGTGGGGAGATCTGCGACTTCGGCCCAAGCTGCAGATACTCATCCAGGTTCCACTGATCATCGTCCTCGTTGCCGTCCAGCAGGGGTTCTCGAGCGCGTTCGAGCGCCAGGTGCTCAAGGGTGCCGAGGATCGGGCCACCGTCTTGGCGGACAGCGTGATCAACAGTCTGAACGGTTTGATGCTCCTTAAGGGGGGAGATGGCAGCGAAATCATCAGTGACCAGAAGGCACGCGCCCTCTTCATCAGGAAATTGGGCGCTGCCGAGAGTGTGAAGGAAATGCGCGTCATGCGCGCCAAGCAACTCGACGATGAATTCCCTCCTGGGCTGCCGCAAGAACAACCCGTCGACGAACTCGACCGGCGCGTGCTGGCCAGCGGCAAGACGGAGCACAGCATGCTGTCCGGTGCTGACGGGGCAGCGTCGTTGCGGACCGTGATGCCGTTCATCGCGAAGAAGGACTTGCACGGAACGAATTGCCTGAAATGCCACGGCGTGGAGGAGGGAGCGGTGGTCGGTGCCGCCAGTGTCGTCATCGACGTGACGGCTGACATGGCCAGCATCAAGAAGGCCAACGCCTGGTTCTGGGTCGGTCAACTGGTCCTGCAAGTCCTTTGCGCGGCCGGCGTGTTCTACCTGGCGTGCAGCATCACGCGGCCGCTGGGCCGCGCGGCGGCGGCGGCGAACGCGGTGGCCAAGGGCGACTTGACGATCGAAATCGAGGTTGGGCGTGCGGACGAAACCGGGCAGCTCGCGGCAGCGATCGGCGGAATGACGGCCAAGTTGCGCGGCATTCTGGGCCGGATTCAAGAGGCCTGCGCTGCGGTGGACAACGGCTCGCGGGAGATCGCGACCGGGAATGCGGACCTCGCCCGACGCACCGAGCAGACGGCCAGCAGTTTGCAGGAAACGGCGACCTCGATGCTGCAGATGACCTCCACCGTCAAGGCCAGTGCCGACACCGCGCGCACGGCCAGCCAGTTGGCGACCAACGCCAGCCAGGTGGCCACCCAGGGCAGCCAGGTGGTGGCGCAATTCGTCGCCACCATGGGCGACATCAAGGCTTCCTCGCGCAAGATCGCCGACATCATCGGCACGATCGACGGCATTGCATTTCAGACCAACATCCTGGCGCTCAATGCCGCGGTGGAGGCCGCGAGAGCCGGCGAACAGGGTCGCGGCTTCGCAGTCGTGGCGAGCGAGGTGCGCAGCCTGGCGTTGCGCTCGGCCGAAGCGGCGCACGAGATCAAGAGCCTGATCGGGGCGAGCGTGGAGCGCGTCGACGCAGGCAACCTCCTCGTCCATCAAGCCGGCCAGACCATGTCCGAGGTCGTCTCGCAGGTGCACAAAGTGAGCGAGCTGATCGGGCAGATCACCGCCAGCGCCGACGACCAGACCGCGGGCATCGGGCAGGTCAGCACGGCCGTCACGCACATCGATGAGATGACGCAGCAGAACGCTGCGCTGGTGGAGGAGTCCGCGGCGGCGGCCGAGGGCTTGCAGCAGCAGGCCGTACGCCTGGCCGCGATGGTGAATGTGTTCAAACTCAGTGCTGGCGCATCGACGAGCGCGGCATCACCCGGCAGGTGCTGACGGCCGGGCCGGCCGGCCCGGGTCGGACTCTTGCTTTCACGCCTCTGCCCTTCTTGCCGACTCGGGCCGTGTTTGCCGACGCCGGGCCAACCGATCTCGGCGCAACTCGCCAACGCCGCCGAAGCGGCGCCGCTACATCAGCAAGTGCTCGCCCGCGTTATCCCCCCCGAGGATCACGTAGTTCACCTTGCGGATGTCAGCGAGGCGCGTGCCGCCAGCGTAGGAGATCGAGCTTTGCACGTCTTCGCGCATCTCGCGCAGCGTGTCGGCGAGCTTGCCCTTGATCGGCTCCAGGATGCGCTTGCCTTCGACGTGCTTGTACTCGCCCTTGTTGAAGTCGCTCGCCGAGCCGTAGTACTCCTTGAAGAGCTTGCCGTCGACTTCGACCGTCTTGCCGGGCGACTCTTCGTGGCCGGCGAACAGCGAGCCGATCATCACCATCGCGGCGCCGAAGCGGATGCTCTTGGCGATGTCGCCGTGGTCGCGGATGCCGCCGTCGGCGATGATGGGCTTGGTCGCCACGCGGGCACACCACTTCAGCGCCGAGAGCTGCCAGCCGCCGGTGCCGAAGCCCGTCTTCAGCTTGGTGATGCAGACCTTGCCCGGGCCGACGCCGACCTTGGTTGCGTCGGCGCCCCAGTTCTCGAGGTCGATCACGGCTTCGGGCGTCGCCACGTTGCCGGCGATCACGAACGTTTGCGGTAGCTTGCGCTTGATGTGCTCGATCATCTTGCGCACGCCCTCGGCGTGACCGTGGGCGATGTCGATTGTGATGTAGTCGGCGCCCACGCCGTCGGTGGCGAGCTGGTCGACGACAGCGTAGTCCGCCTGTTTGACGCCCGAGCTGATCGAGACGAAGAGGCCCCGCTCGCGCATGCGCCGCGCGTAGGCGACGTTGTCGAGGTCGAAGCGATGCATCACGTAGAAGTAGCCGTTGGCGGCCAGCCACTCGCTGATCGGCTCGTCGATCACGGTCTTCATGTTGGCCGGGACGACCGGCAGCTTGAACGTGCGCGCGCCGAACTCGGTAGCCGCATCGCACTCGCTGCGGCTTTCGACGCGGCACTTGCGCGGCAGAAGAAGGACGTTCTCGTAGTCGAAGATTTCCATGGCGAGGCTCCAGGTGCGGTGGGACGAGAGCGCTTGACCTGAGGCCCGGTTTGCCAACTGAACACCCCGCGCGTGCGAGGGAGTTGGAAACAAAAACCGGGCACCAAAATTTGGGCCCGGTGGTGAATTCTACGCGCCTTGCTTCCTGCTTGCGCTGCACTTCGCGGGGGCGGTTTGGGCGAGCGCGACGATGCGGCCGGGCGGGCTTTCGACCCAGCCGATCGAGGTCAGGCGCAGGGCCTCTGCGCCCGCCGGAATGCGCAGTGCGCGCAGGTGGGTGGTGCTCTCGCCGACCAGCGGCAACGGGCCGGCGAGCGCGCGCACCAGGCGGCGCGCAATGGGCGAACCTTCGCTGCCGGCGGGGATGTTCTCGACCAGCGCCAGGTAGCCGACGGTGCCGGCAGGCAGCGCGGCGCCGGTCTGCTCGACGCGCAACTGCGCGCCGATGTAGCCGTTCCAGCCGGGACCGTCCTGCACGCTGATCCGCATGCCGCGCAGCGGTGGCAGCAGCAGGCTGCGTTGCAGCGTGCCGTCGGGCGCCACATCGCCGGCGCGTGCCGTCGCTTCGGCGATCGCCGCGGCTGCCAGCGGCGCGTCGTCGCCGCGCGTGCTTGGAACGATCCAGTCGAGAACGAATGGCGTGCCTGCGGGCGCAGTGCCCGCGCCCCAGCAAGCTTCGCAATCGGCCGAGATGAAGCGCTCGACGAGAACGCGCGCCATGGGCGCGGGACATTGCGCGTTCGCCGCTGTCGCCAACACCACGACGAGCGCGAGGGCCCAGTGCCATCTTCGATGCAAGGTCAACAACAAGCCGACTCCTAGAATCCCCGAATGAGTCTGCATTCTGATGAAGAACCTTCTGCCGCGGTCGGGCAGGGCCATGCACCGCACAGCGGCAATCTGCTGCGTGGCCTGAACCCGGAGCAGCTCGTGGCGGTCACGCTGCCCGCCGAGCCGGCGTTGATCCTTGCCGGCGCGGGCTCGGGCAAGACGCGCGTGCTGACGACGCGCATCGCCTGGCTCATCACCACCGGCCAGGTCTCGCCCGGCGGCGTGATGGCGGTGACCTTCACCAACAAGGCGGCGAAGGAGATGCTGGCACGCCTCGGGGCGATGTTGCCGATTCCGGTGCGCGGCATGTGGGTCGGCACCTTCCACGGCCTGTGCAACCGGTTCCTGCGCGCGCACTGGAAGCTCGCAGCGCTGCCGCAGAGCTTTCAGATCCTCGACATGCAGGACCAGCTCTCGTCGGTCAAGCGCGTCATCAAGGCGATGAACCTCGACGAGGAGCGTTTCGTGCCGAAACAGGTCGCCTGGTTCATCGCTGGCGCGAAGGACGACGGCCTGCGCCCGGGCGACGTGGACCAGCGCGACGAGCACACGCGCCGGCTGGCCGAGATCTACCAGGCCTACGAAGAGCAATGCCAGCGCGAAGGCAGCGTCGACTTCGCCGAGCTGATGCTGCGCACCTATGAGCTGATGCGCGATAACGCCGCGCTGCGCGAGCACTACCAGCGGCGCTTTCGGCACATCCTGGTCGACGAGTTCCAGGACACCAACAAGCTGCAGTACAAATGGCTGAAGATGTTCGCCGGCCCCGCGGAACCACGAGTCGGCGTGCCGCCGACGGGCGTGCTCGCGGTGGGCGACGACGACCAGAGCATCTACGCCTTTCGCGGTGCGCTGGTCGGCAACATGGCCGACTTCGAGCGCGAGTTCAAGGTCGCGCGCGTCATCAAGCTGGAGCAAAACTACCGCAGCCACAGCAACATCCTCGACACCGCGAATGCGCTGATCTCGCGCAACACGCGGCGCCTCGGCAAGAACCTGCGCACCGACGCCGGCGTCGGCGAGCCGGTGCGCGTGTTCGAGGCGACGAGCGACTTCGCCGAGGCGCAGTGGTTCGTCGAAGAAGCGCGCCAGTTGCATCGCGAGGGCACGCCGCAGTCCGAGATCGCGCTCCTGTACCGCAGCAACGCGCAGTCGCGCGTGCTCGAATCGGCGCTCTTCAACGCCGGCATGCCGTATCGCGTCTACGGCGGGTTGCGCTTCTTCGAGCGCGCCGAAGTCAAGCACGCGCTGGCCTACCTGCGCCTGATCGAGAACGGCAATGACGACACGAGTTTTCTGCGCGTCGTCAACTTCCCGACCCGTGGCATCGGCGCGCGAACGATCGAACTCTTGCAGGACGCTGCCAAGACCAGCGGGCGCAGCCTGATGCAAAGCGTCGGCGCCGTCGCCGGCAAGGGCGGCGGCGCGCTGGCCGCGTTCGTGGCCTTGATCGAAGCGATGCGAACTGCAACCCGCGGGCTCACGCTGCGCGAGATCATCGAGCACATGCTGGATCGCAGCAGCCTCGAAGCCTTCTACCGCGCCGACCGCGACGGCCAGGACCGGCTGGAGAATCTGGCCGAGCTCGTCAACGCCGCCGAGGCCTTCGTCACCGTCGAG
>CAIKUF010000330.1 GCA_903830565.1 uncultured bacterium
ACTCTTCACCGAGGCCAAACCCGCAGGGATCCACTTATCGAAGCCGGTTCGGTGTTCAGACAAGCGGAGCCACCTCTCTACATCGAACGCACACTGCGACCATTTCCCGCCACTCACGGCCGGCCGCTTTCGACCAGTCCACTTCATCGCGGAGCAATGTCGATGTGCCGGTCACGGCGCACTCGTTGCAGGCGTCTCGCTGCGCGTCTTCCACAACGAGACCAGGACGCCACCAGCGATCAGCCCGAAGGTTACCGTGAGCGAAATCGCAGGCGGGAACTTGCCGATAAAGCCGACCAGAAAGATCTTCGTGCCGATGAAGACCAGCACCAAGGCGAGCGCGTACTTGAGGTACTTGAACCGGTGGATCATCGCCGCGAGCGCGAAGTACAGCGCGCGCAGCCCCAGGATCGCGAAGATGTTGCTGGTGTAGATGATGAACGGGTCGGTGGTGATCGCGAAGATCGCCGGCACCGAGTCGACAGCGAATACCAGGTCGACGAACTCGATCAGCAGCAGCGCCAGGAACAGCGGCGTCGCCCAGAGCTTCACCACACCGGTGCGCGGATCGGCCTGGCGCACCCAGAAGGCATTTCCGTGCAGCGTATTGGTCACGCGCAGGTGCTTGCGCAGGAATCTCAACAGCGGGTTGCTGGCGATGTCCGGCAACTGGTCGGCAAGCCTCCACATCTTGATGCCCGTCACCACGAGGAAGGCACCGAAGAGGTAAAGCACCCAGCTGAACTGGCTAACCAGCAGCGCGCCCAATCCGATCATGAGAGCGCGCAGGACGATCACGCCCAGAACTCCCCAGAACAACACCCGGTGCTGGTAGTGACGCGGAATCGCAAAGAACGAGAAGATCAGGGCGATGACGAACACGTTGTCCATTGACAAGGACTTCTCGATCATGAAGCCCGTAAGGTAGGCGATGCCACTGGGCGCGCCCAGGTACCACCACACCCAGGCGCCGAAGCACAGGGCCACCGTGATGTAGCCCGACGATAGAAGCAGGCTCTCCCTGACGCCGATCTCGTGATCGTCCTTGTGCAGCACCCCCAGATCGAAGGCGAGCAGTGCGGCGACGCTGCTCACGAAGACCAGCCAGAGCCAGGCAGCCTTGCCGAGCACATCGGCAGCCAGGAGTGAAAGGAGAAGGTCCATGAGGTCTTGCTGGTGGTGAGGGTTGAACCGGAACGGCGCGATCCTGAACGGATGAAGAGGTCGCGGCGCACGCCGACGCCGCACGATGGCCGCATATGGACCATCGTCGGCCACGCTGGGCGTCAGCGGCTAGCGTTGTGCTGGAGCGTCCAGCATCTGCCGGTGCAGGCCCCACTGCTCGACTGCGTTGACGAGCACAACCGATTCACCGTCGGCAACGTGGCCATCGGCTTCCACGATCGCCACGCACAGCCGGAGTACGAGGCGACGCAGCACCGGATCGTCGACCTCGGCCATGAGCTGACTCAGCATCTCCGGTTCGATCTGCCCGGCGTCGCCCCAGTGCGAATGCCGCGCCTCAAGCAGGTCTTCGCAGAAGCTCTGCAGCAATGAATGCATCTCTTCGGGGGCGATGCCGAGTTGCCCGTAGGCTCCCAGCCGATCGAGCATGTCGAGTTCGGTCCTCGACACATGGCCGTCGGCCACGAGGGCCAACGCAACGATCCGGGCAACTGCCTGCGGGCTGTTGGTGGGGTAATGGCGCATGGGGTTTCCTTTGAAAGATCAGTTCAAGGCATCGTCGAGCCACGAACTTGTGTCGGGGCCGGAACCGAGGCGAGTTGTTGTGCAATCACTCGTCGGAGCCGCCCAGGCCGAAGAGGCTGAGCAGGCTGGCGAACAGGTTGAAGATCGAGACGTACAAACCAACTGTCGCCAACACGTAGTTGGTTTCGCCACCGTGAACGATTCGGCTGGTCTCGACCAGGATCAGACCAGCCGACAGCAGCGCGATCATCGCTGTGACCGCCAGTCCTAGCATTGGAAACTGGAGGAACACGGCGGCGAGTCCAGCGAGTAACGCGACGACCATCCCGGCGAACAAGAAGCCGCCCATGAAGCTGAAGTCGCGCCGCGTGGTCAGCACCCAGGCAGACAGCGCGAGGAAGATTGCACCGGTGGCAGCCAGGGCCATCGCGATAACCTGCCCGCCACCCGGCAAGGTCATCACCTTGGCCAGCAGCGGACCGAGCGTGTAACCCATGAAGCCGGTCAGGCCGAACACGGCCGGGAGCGCCCAGGCGGAATTCTTCAGCCGATAGACCGCAAAGAGCAGGCCGAAGTAGCCCGCCAGGGTCAGCAAGATGCCCGGTGCAGGCCATTGCGCCGCAACGCTCACGGCAGCGACGCCGGCACTGAACAGCAGCGTCAGCGACAGCAGCGCATAGGTATTGCGCAGCACGCGCGAGGTCGCGCTCGCCGCTAGGGTCGGCGGGGCCACCATCATCGGCAGAGTCGTCACGGCGGCGTTTGAGGTGTGAGGGTGGGGTTGCATGTCATTTGCTCCTAGGAACATGGATGCGATTAGCGGTCAAAGGCAACGACGCGTCGCCCCGGCTCGCGAGGACCACGATCGCGTCGCCAAAGGCGCAGCAGCAAGCGGGTTGCGCGGGCGAGTGCGGCGTCGAGTGCCGTGCGCCAGTCGCGCGCCGTCGCGGTGACGACGACTATCCCGCGGCCATCGGTGCGCAGATGGATCTGGCATCGTTTGTCCAAGCCGCCGCGCGGACCATTGACATCGGAGAGCTGAACAGTGGCACGCGGGACCGGCCAGTTCAGACGCCGCATGACGAAGCGCACGCGGCATACCGCCAGGTCGCGATATTCATTCGCTTCGCGGTCGCGGGAGCTGAAGAGCACTTGCATCGAAGACCTCCGTCGGTTGAACATGGCAGCACGATAGCTGTCCGACAATGTCTGAAAAAGCAGAGAATCAGGTACAAATGCTTCTGCAAAACATGACATGAGCCTCGAGTTCAGCTACCGCCACCTGTACTACTTCTGGGTCGTCGGCAAGGAAGGCGGCATCACCCGCGCCGCGGACCGGCTTGGCATGGCCGTGCAGACGGTCAGCACACAGGTCCGCGAACTTGAGCGAACGCTGGGATATGCGTTGCTCAAGCCGGTGGGGCGCGGGATTGCTCTTACCGAGGCGGGCGAGGCTGCAATGCGCCAGGCCGAGCAGATCTTTGCGCTCGGGGAGCAACTGCCTCAACTCGTGCGCGAAGCGGCCAGCGTGCCCTGTGTTCGATTGACCGTGGGTGTATCCGACGGTGTTCCGAAGCTGGTGGTGAAAGCATTGCTACAGCCAGCGCTGGAGGAGCCGCAACTGCATTTGCTCTGTCACGAGGGGGAGTTCGACGACCTGCTGGCCGATCTCGCGCTGCACCGGGTGGACGTTGTGTTGTCGGACCGCGCTGCGGTTCCCAGCGCAACTTTGAAGGTTCACAGCCATCCGCTCGGTTCTTCGGAACTTGCCTGGTATGCGCCGCCCGCACTGGCAGCCGCCGCCAAACGAGGGTTCCCGCGGTCTCTGGCCAAGGTCCCTGTGCTCTTGCCGACCACTCACGCCGCGGCACGCGGTCTGCTGGATCAATGGTTCGAGCATCAGGGCGTGCGACCCAACACCGTGGGTGAGTTCGAGGACAGCGCGCTCTTGAAGACCTTTGGCGCGGGGGGCATGGGTGTATTCCCCGCCGTGAGTCTTGTTCACGAAGACTTGACTGCGGGTTACGGCGTCAAGCTCATAGGAACCTGCGAGGGCGTCGAGGAGCGATTCTTTGCCATCGCGGCACATCGAAAGGTGCAGCACCCGTTGGTCCAGCGGCTGCTGAAGTGAACGCCCTTTCGACCCGAAGCCCAAGAGCTGACCCACGGCCCTCTCAGTTCAGCAGACACGGCGCCAACCTCCGCCGCCGCTGGTCACGCCGAGTGAACTTTGCCTTGATCCGCGCTGAGGCCCGCAGGAATCGCCAGACAAGTCCAGAACAGCGTGGCGCGCGACACTAGCCCTGACAGGCTCACAGGCGTCATGAAGCGATTCACCGCCCCTCAAGCGCTCTTCTCGCGCAAGATGCGCTTGAGGATCTTGCCGGTTGCGCTCTTGGGCAGTTCGGGGACGATGTCCACCCGCGCCGGCACCTTGTAGGCGGCGATGTGGTCGCGGCAGTAGGCGATGATGCTCTCGGGCGTGAGCGTCGAGCCCTCGGCGAGCACGACGGCGACGGCCACCGCCTCGCCCTTGTCGCCGCCCGCGATGCCGTACACGGCCGCCTCGCGAATGCCGGAAATCTTGTAGAGGTACTGCTCGACCTCGGCCGGCCAGACCTTGAAGCCCGAGACGTTGATCATGTCCTTCACGCGGTCGGTGATGAAGACGTAGCCGTCCGCGTCCATGCGGCCGACGTCGCCGGTGTGCAGCCAGCCGCCGCGCAGCGCGTGTGCGGTTTCGTCGGGCCGGTTCCAGTAGCCCTGCATCACGCCCTCGCCGCGAATCACGATCTCGCCCTGCTGGCCGGCGGGCAGTTCCTTCTCCTGGTCGTCGAAGATCTTGAGCTTGAAGCCGTGCACCGCGCGCCCGACCGAGCCGAAGCGGTGAAGGACGGAATCGTTGTAGCAGGCGAAGGGCGAGCATTCGGTGAGCCCGTAGCCCTCGTAGACGCGGCGGCCGAAGCGGTCGGTCCAGCGGCGCGAGATCTCTTCGGGCATGGTTGCCGCGGCCGACATTTCGTAGCGCAGCGACGAGAGGTCGTAGCCCGACAGGTCCAGGCCCAGCAGTCCGATGTAGATCGTCGGCACCGCGAACAAGTGGGTGATGCGCTCGTCGCCGATCGCGCGCAGGACGAGGTCGGGGACGAAGCGCCGAAAGAGCACGATGGTGCAGCCGGCGAGGATGGCCGCGTTCATGATGTAGTTCTGTCCGTACACATGGAACAGCGGCAGGAAGGCGGCGAGGCGGTCGCCGGGCTGGTAGTCCGAGTACTCGGGCCGCGGCGGCTGGGCGATGTTGGTGTGGATGTTGAACTGCGTCAGCGCGACGCCCTTCGGAAAGCCCGTCGTGCCCGACGAGTAGAGCAGCGCAGCCACATCGTGCGGCGCACGTGGGGCCGAGCGCAAGGTCTCGGAGCCGCGCGCGATCAGGTCCGCCAGCCGCTGCCAGCCCGCGGGCGCCGCTTCAGCGTCGACGATGGCCCGCAGGCGCAGCGCGGCACAGTCCGCGGGAACGAACTTCGCCAGCTCGGCGACGGTGAACACGGCCGCCGCGCCAGAATCGTCGAGCAGGTAGCGCACCTCCTCGCTCTTGAGAATGGCGTTGATGGTCACCGGCACCGCGCCGAGCTTTTGTGCCGCGTAGTAGACGACGGCGAACTCGGGCACGTTGGGCAGGTAGAGGGCGATGCGCTCACCGGCGTGGATGCCCGCCGTGCGCAGCGCGTCGGCCAGGCGCGTCGCGTCGCGGTTGAGTTCACCGTAGGTGATCGAGCGCCCCTCGAAGCGGATCGCGACCCAGTCCGGGTTCGCGGCCGCGTGGGCTTCCAGATGCGATGCGACGTTCATGTGTCTCCTCCAGTGGATCGTTGATCTCTTCGCGTTCTTGGGCGCGATTCTTCATCCTCATCGGCGGTTCTCGGGCGGCGCTTAGTTCGGCACGCGCGCCGCCGCGGCGGCATCGAGCGCGCCCTCGCCGCGCGCGATCGCGGCGTCGAACATTGCCGCCACGCCGGGCATGACGAACAGGTCCATGCCGCCGCGGTGGGCCTCCTCGATCATCAGGCGCACGTCCTTGCGCGCCATTGCAAGCTCGAACGACGGCGGCGTGAACTGGCCCGCTTCGATGCGGGCCGCGCGCGCGGGCAGGAACTGGCCCGGGTTGAAGTGCTGGAAGAGCGAGAACGCTTCGGCGGTCGAGATGCCCACCGAGTGCGCAAGGCGGTTGACGTCGCCGAGCACGCCCAGGATGCCGAGCAGCGTCATGTTGCCGAACAGCTTGAACGCTGCCGCGCGCTCGGGCGCCTCGCCGAGGTAGAGCACGCTGCCGGTCATCTTCTGCAAGTCGGCCAGCAGCGCGTCGTGGCGCTGCTTCTCGCCGGAGACGAGCATCAGCCCCGTTCCCTCCAGCGCGTTCGCCGGGGCCATGAAAACCGGCGCGTGAACGAAGACGCGGTCGCGCGCGTTCCAGCGGCGGGCGCGCGCGGCCGTCGGCGTGACGGCGGTCGTCGTGTGGTCGACGATCCAGGTCGACTTCGAGATCGACGACGCGATGGGCTCGAGCACCGCGTCGACCGACGCGTCGTCGGCGAGCGACAGGTGGATGCGCTCGGCGCCCGCAAGCGCCGCCGCCGGCTCCTCGAAGGCCTTCGCGCCATCGGCTTGCAGCGCACGCGCCTTCGCGGCGCTGCGGTTCCAGACGTTGACCTCGTGGCCAGTGGCGCGCAGGCGGCGCACGAAGCCCGAGCCCATCAGGCCGGTTCCGAGAAAGGCGATCTTCATGGCGGGGTTCCTTCGGAGTTGATGCGGCACGATACCGATTCTGCGAAAGTCCAGAATCGGGTCGGTGCGCGCAAAGACGATCGTTTGCGACTTCGGCTGACGCTCAGGCCGCACCGCCCGTACTCGGCGCCACCCGCTTGGAAGGATTGTGCATGCCGTTGAGCAACGATGAATTGCGGCGAATTGCAGCCCGCACGCTGAACCACTACGACTGCAATGCCCAGGCGTTCTGGGAGGGTACGCGCGATCACGACGTCAGCCAGAACATCGCTGCACTGCTGGACCGCATCACTGCGCCGCCGCCGTTCGACTTGCTCGACTTCGGCTGCGGGCCGGGGCGCGACCTCAAGGCGTTCACGGCGCTTGGGCATCGCGCGGTCGGCCTGGAGGGGTCTTCGCCGCTCGCCGCGATGGCGCGCGCGAACAGCGGATGCACGGTGCTCGAACAGAGCTTCCTGGAACTGGACTTGCCGAGCAGTCGCTTCGACGGCGTGTTCGCCAACGCGTCGCTGTTTCACGTCCCCAGCCAGGCGCTGCCGCACGTCCTTGGTGAATTGCACGCCAGCCTGAAGCCGGGTGGAGTGCTCTTTTGTTCCAACCCGCGCGGCAATGGAGAAGAGGGCTGGAGGGGCGAACGCTATGGCGCGTTCCACGACTGGCCTGCTTGGCAAGGCCATCTCAGCGCCGCCGGCTTCGTTGAGTTGACGCATTTCTATCGCCCGACGGACGTGCCCTTGGAGCAGCGGAACTGGCTGGCCAGCGTGTGCCGAAAGCCGTTGCGTTGAGCCCCCGGCCGCCTTGCTTGGCGCTCGTCGAGAAGAATGAGCGGTCGCGCGAAAGCGGGTGTGGGCGAAATCCGATCGCAGCCTTCACGATGGGCGAAGACGCGCCGCGGCGTGTCGAAGATTCCAGGTCACGGGAGGTGGCGTACGACGTAGTCGCGCTGGACGCTCCCTCTACAATGGCTGCGCAAGAAGAGGAGCGAAACCATGACCGTACTCGTCGCCTACGCGCCGCGCCCTGAAGGGCAGGCCGCGCTGGACAAAGGAATCGAGATCGCGAAGAGCCGCAACGAGCGTCTGGTGGTCGTCAACGCCAGTCCCGGCGGCCAGCAGGAAGACCCGTCCAAGGCCGACGTGCTGGACGTCGAGCGCGTCGAGGCGCTGCTCGCCAGCTCGGGCATCAAGGCCGAATTCGTGCAGTACGTGCGCGGCAAGAGCGCGGTCTCGGAGATCGAGGACCTGGTCGAATCTCTGCACGTTTCTCTGCTCGTCATCGGCCTGCGCAAGCGCTCGCCGGTGGGCAAGCTCATCATGGGCAGCGTGGCGCAGGACATCCTGCTCTCCGTGTCGTGCCCGGTGCTGGCGGTCAAGGCACCCTGAGGGCGGCCTCGCCGGCGCGGCTCTGATCGGCGCGCGCGAACGGGACCGGGTCAGCCCCGAAACCCGGCCATCCCGTCGCCGAGGAACTTGGCGCCGAGCACGATGGCGACGATGGGAATGGGGCTGAGCGCCACCGCCGCGGGCAGGAACTCGCCGATCGCTTGCGCGGGCAGGGTTCTATTCAGTTTTGGAGTTAGCTTCGAAACTTCGAGTCGGCACTCATCGTGCGCGACTGCACGACGATGCCCACCGCGACGAGGCCGAGGAAGACGGCCAGGCCGATGCGGTCGGCTAGCCCGAGCCGCGCCACGACAAGCGCCGCGCCGAGCACGCACGAGAGCACGATGATCGCCCAGTCCATCGCCATTGCCGCGAAGACCGCGCCGATCACACCGCCGACGAGGAAGGTCGCGATGCCGACCGCGCCCGGCGCGAAGCGCTCGGCGACGACCAACGCCACGTAGCCGCCAGCGTAGAAGCCGGCCATCGCGAAGCCCAGGCGCTGGAAGACGAGCCCCAGCACGGCGCCGACGAGACCCGCGCCGACGCCGACCACCCACATGACCCATTGCGGCTGCTCGGTGAGCAGCACGCGAGTGAACTCGATACCGACGTAGAAGCCCGCGATGCCGACGAACAGCCAGAAGAGCTTGCGCCCCAGCGCCAGCAGCAGCGCGCCGGCGACGAAATCTGCGATCGGATGCATGCGGCGCCTCCCGTTGCGATTCACTTGGTCAGGCGGCTCGAAGGCTGCCACGATGGCGCCTGACCGGCCCGACTGGCGGTATTCTCTGCGACTGTCGAAGCACGGTGATCGATGCCGTGCGACAGGCATGGACGGGAGGGCACCGTGAATCGTCTTCGTCACCTCGCAGCGGCGTCCTTGCTCGCCGCCTGCGCACCGGCACTGGCCCCCGCGAACGCGGAATTCGCCATCCGCTGGGACCCCACCGAGGGCGGCCCGCAGACGGGGCAGGAAGTGCTGGCAGCGCTCGGCCTTGCGCCCGGCAAGGAGCAGGACTTCGTGGTCCGCTACTTCACCGTGGCGCAGCCGGACCAGCTTCCCGAGGGCTTTGCCGCCATCGCGCGCGAGCGCACGAGCGCAGACCACGCCGAGGCGACCTACAAGCTGCGCGGCCCCGCTCCCTTCCCGACCAGCGGCCCATTGCACAAGTGGCAGTGCCCGCTCAAGGGCCATGCGGACTCAAAGGAAGAGGTCGACATCGGCTGGACCGGCGACGGCGAGCCCAAGCGCGCCTATTCGCGCAGTTGTACCGCGGATGTCGGCGCGGCGAAGGCGATGCCCAAGGAGCTAAAGGCCCAGCCGCTCGGTTGCAGCGCGGCGACGCGTCGCGTCGAGGCGGGTGGCATCAAGGTCGAGCGCTGGGACCTGCAGGGCGCGCGGCAACTGATCGAGGTCTCGACGAGCGGCAAGGACAGCGCGCAGGATTTCGAGAGGTTCCGCCAGCGCGTCGTCGCCCCGCTGCTCGAGCGCAAGGTCAAGCCGCTCAAGGACAGCAAGACGGAGATGAGCAGCGCGTGTTGAGCCTGCCGTTGCTCAAGGGCCTTCGGTCTCGATGTCGACCTCGACGTGGCGCACGCGCAGCCGAGGGGTCATGCCATCGGGCGCATGCGGCAGCTTCTCACCGATCGCGCGAACTTCGGCGCTCGTGAAGCGGGCCGGGCTGCGAACGACCGCGATCACGACGGGCCGACCGTCCTGTTGCGTGAACAGCAGATCGGCCAGGCGCACCTCGGGCCGTGGCGTTAGGGCCGCCACCAGCGTCTCGCGCACCGCCGCCTCGTAGCGTTGCTGGGCCAGCAGGTCCACCTCGTGCCGCGCGAGGATGGCCACCAGGCCGAGCATCAGCGCGATGCTCAGCGCCTCGCGGCGCAGAGCGGACGTTAGCTTGGCAGGCCCGCCCGACCGGCCGCCTCGATAGCCGCACAGCCACAGCACGACCGACGCGCCGACCTGGATCGCCACCATGTTGACGAACGCGAGACGCAGCGCGCCACGCGCGAAGTCCCACTGCGCGTGCGCGGCAAAGAGGCCCGCGGTGGCCAGCGGTGGCACCAGCGCGACCGCGATCGAGACGCCGACGATGGCCGCGCTCAGGCGTGGCGAGGCCACGGCGTAAGCGCAGATCGCGCCGCTGGCGAGGGCGACGATGAGGTCGAGCACGCGCGGCGACGTGCGCGCGAGCATCTCGTGCGTGGGCGCGGCGTCGGGGGCGAACCGGCCGAAGAGGAGGCCCGTTGCCAGCACCAGCAACGCGCCGCCGGCGAGGGCGGCGAGCGAGCGGCCCAGCAGCCGGTCGTCGAAGTCGACCAGCGCCAGGCCGATGCCCATGATCGGGCCCATCAGCGTCGCCACCAGCATCGCGCCGATGACCGTCGCCGAGCTGTCGCCGAGCAGCCTCGCGCAGGCGATGACGGTGGCGGCGAGGTTCGAGAGGATGAAGGGCCGGTCGAAGCCGGCGCCTTGCCGAATCGTTTCGCGGCCGAGGGTGATGGAGTCGTTCACAGCAGGCACGGGCAGATGCGATGCGGCAATGTGCCGCATGGCGATGCGCCTTGCGCGCCGGTCATCTCGACGTCGGCGCCGATCCGTTGAGACCGGCGATCGGCCGCGCTCAAAACCCCTCTACCTCCAGCAAGGCCTTCAGTTCGGGGTAGGCGTAGATCGGGCCGTCCTTGCAGATGAAGGTGGCGCCGAACTGGCAGTGGCCGCAGTGGCCGACCGCGCATTGCATGTTGCGCTCGGTGGATAGGTAGATCGCGGTCTCGGGAACGCCCTTGGCGGCCAGGTGCGCGGCGGCGGCGCCCATGAAGCCGCCGGGGCCGCACAGCATGGCGATGGTGCGGTCGTTGTGCACGACCACGTCGCCCAGCACCTCGATGCGGCTGCTGACCTGCCAGCGCCAGTTCGCCGAGCGCTCGGTCGAGGAGACGAGCACCGTCGTGTCGGGCACCTGCTGCCAGCGTTCGTAGCGTTCGGGCCAGATCAGCTCGTCGGCTTTCTTGACCTTCTGCACGATCGTGAAGTGGCCGAAGCGCTCGCGGCGGCGGATCATGTGGTTGATGACCGAGACCACCGGCGCGCAGCCCAGGCCGCCGGAGACGATGATGACGTCGCGGCCCTCGGCCTCGCGCAGCGGCCAGCCGCGGCCGAAGGGGCCGCGTATGCCCAGGCGCTGGCCTTCGCGCAACTGCTCGATGCCGCGCGTCACGCGGCCGACGCGGTTGATGGTGTGCACCAGCAGGTCTTCGTGCTCGGGGTCGGAGACGATGGAGATCGCCACCTCGCCGACGCCGTGCAGGTACAGCATGTTGAACTGCCCGGGGTCATAGGTGTAGCTCGCCTGCGCCACCGGGTCGGTGAAGCGCAGGTAGAGCGTGAAGATGGTCGACGACTCCTGCACGCGGCGAACGATCTCGGCCTCGCGCGGCAGGTAGGCGTTGGGCTGGGCCCGGGTCAGGCTATGGCCGCGCATCGCCCTCTCGCACGCCGCCGACGATGGCGGCCGCCTCCGCGGTGATGTCGATGCCCACCGGGCACCAGGTGATGCAGCGCCCGCAACCCACGCAGCCGCTGCGGCCGTATTGTTCGTGCCAGCTACCGAGTTTGTGCGTTAGCCATTGGCGGTAGCGCAGGTGGGTAGCGCCGCGGATGACCCAGCCGTGGATGTAGCTGTGGCCGGCGCTGAAGCACGAATCCCATTGCCGGATGTGGTCGGCGCTGGCGGCGTCGGCCGCGGTGGCGTCGTTCTCGCTGTGGCAGAAGCACGTCGGGCAGACGGAGGTGCAGTTGCCGCAGGCCAGGCACCGCTCGCCGACGTCCTTCCAGTGCGGGTGATCCAGGCGCGCGAACAGCGCTGCGGCGAGGTTGCGGCCGGGCAGCGTGCGTTGCTGCGCCGCGCTTGCGGCGTCGCGCTCGGCATCGGCCTGCGCGCGCTGCGCGTCGCTCACCTCGTGCAGCGGCAGCGCCTCGGCCAGCGTGCGCCCGGCCTCGCTGCGCGCGGCGACGATGAAGCCGTCGTCGAGTTCGGTCAGCGCGATGTCGAAGCCGCTGGTGGCCGCCGGGCCGTCGCCGGTGCTGGCGCAAAAGCAGGTCGCCGCCGGGTGCGCGCAATCCACCGCGACGATGAAGAGCGCGCGCCGGCGCCGGTTGTAATACGTGTCGGCGTAGGTGCTGTAGGCGAAGTGCTGATCCTGCAACTGCAGCGCGGCAATGTCGCACCCGCGGACGCCGATCACCGCCAGTGGCGGCGGCGTGAGCGCGGGCTCGGTGAAGTGCAGTTCGCCGCGCTCGTTGCGCTCGGCGCGCCACAGCACTTCGCGCGGCGCGAAGGTCAGCGGCTTGAGGGCCTGCGCACCCACGGCCCACGCGAAGCAGCGCGGGTCGTCGGTCTGCGTGAGGCGATAGCGGCCGGGTGCCTGCTCGTCGTGCCAGCCGGAGGGCAATTGCGTCGCGCGCTCGATGGGCTCGAAGACGATCGCGCCGTCGCGCACGACCGGGCCGATCACTTTGCGGTGCGAGGCCGTCAGTGCGTCGATCAGGCGCTGAAGATCGCTGCGGCGAAGGAAGCCGTCCTTCATGACGCGCCCCCGGCAGCGGCGGCTGCCAGCACGTGATCGACGAGCGCCGGCAGCGCGGCGCGCACCGCGGGCGACAGGCCCTTGGCGTGCGGGCTGCGCTCGGCATCGATCGTGATGCCCACCATCGTCAGCTTCGCCGGCAGCATGCCGAGCGCAGACGCCAGCGCGAGCACGCTGTCGACCGAGACGCCATGGCTGCTGGCCTGCGACGCGCGCGCCGTGATGTCACCGGGCGCGCAGCGCAGCACACGGCCGGCCGTGCCGCCGTCGACCATCGCATCGACGAGGATGGCGTGCTCGGTGTCCCCGAGCAGCGCGAGCAATTCCGTCGCCGGGCTCGCGCAGGCGTGCAAGTTGCAACCTCGCGGAACCTCTCGTCCGGCCAAGGCTTCGAGTGCCGCGAAGGCGAGGCGGTCATCGCCGTGGTCGGAGCCGAGGGCGATGATGCTGACGCTCATGGCGTGCCCCCGCTTCGGCGGACCTTGACCTTGAGGAAGTGCGTCGCGCACGAGATGCACGGGTCGTAGTTGCGGATCACCATCTCGCAGCGTTCGCGCAGCGCGTCGGCGGGGCTGTCCAGGCCAGCGGCGAGAACGGCCTGGCGCAGGTCGTCCTCGATGCGCGACTGGTTCTGGCTGGTCGGCGGAACGATCTTCGACGCGGTGACGATGCCGTTCTCGTCGGTGCTCCAACGCTGCCAAAGGAGGCCGCGCGGAGCCTCGGTGGCGCCGAAGCCCGTGCCAGCGCGCGGCACGATGGGCACGGAGGCGGCATCGGGCTCGCGGTAAGCGTCGAGAACGCGCAAGGCCTCGAGAATCGCGAACTGCACCTCGACCGCGCGGGCGACGATGCCATGGAAGGGGTTGGCGCTCGGGAAGGGCACGCCGGTCGCGTCCAGCGTGCGCTGCACGGCGTGCGGCAACTGGTCGCGGTTCAGGTTCAAACGCGCCAGCGGGCCGACGAGATACGGGCCGCCGCGATAGGACGAGAACAGCGCCGTCGAGTGCGCTTCGTGGCGCTCTTCGAAGTGCTGTTCGTAGTCCTCGATCGCGATATCGAGACCGTCGGACGAGACGACGCGGCCTTCGTTGAGCGCGTATTCGCCCGCGTGGCGCAGCGCGACCGAGATGAACTGCTGGCGCGAGTGCGGCAGCGCGAGCGAGGCCGTCCAGCCGACCAGGTCTTCGGCCATCGCCGCCGCGTCGTGAAGCCTGGCGCGCAGGGCAGAGACGTCGCTCTCTTTCGGCGCGCGCCAGAAGCCGCCGATGCGCGTGCCCACCGGGTGCACCGAGCGCCCACCGAGCAGCCGCATGATGTCGTTGCCCAGGGCCTGCAGGCGCATGCCGCGGCGCACTTCGTCGGGGTACTCCTGCGCCATCGCGGCGGCGTTGCCAAAACCGAGGAAGTCGGGCGCGGCGAGCAGGTGGATGTGCAGGCAGTGGCTCTGGATCCACTCGCCGCAATAGAGCAGGCGCCGCATCTCGCGCACCCACGGGCCGGGCTCGGCGCCGAAGATGGATTCGATGGCATGCACCGCGCTCATCTGATACGCGACCGGGCAGATGCCGCAGATGCGCGCGACAAGATCGGGCACTTCGTCGACGCGGCGGCCCTCGACCAGCTTCTCGAAGTAGCGCGGCGGCTCGAAGATGCGCAGGTGCACCGAGCGCAACTCGCCGCCCACGATGTCGAGGTCGAGCGCGCCCTCGCCCTCGACGCGGGCCAGCAGCGGAACACGCAGTGCGAGCGTGCGGCCTTCAGACATCGCGCAACTCCTGGGCGTGAGGCGCAAAGGCTTCGGCGGCGCTGTTGATCGAGCCGAAGCGCCGTGCCACGTCGGCTGCCGAAAGACCGAGTTGACCGAACTGCGCGGCCAGCGCCGCGCCGTTGGCGTGCTCGGCAGGGCCAAAGCACCCGTAGCAGTCGCGCCCGGCCTTCGGGCACAGCACGCCGCAGCCGGTCTGCGTGACCGGGCCCATGCAGGGCAGGCCTTGCGCGACCATGACGCAGGTGGCGCCGATGCGCTTGCACTCCTGGCACAGCTTGTCGTGGCTGATGGTCGGCGCGACGCCCGAGAGCAGGTCGCGCAGCACCGCGAGCAGTTGCCAGGCATTGACCGGGCAGCCCCACAGTTCGAGGTCGACGCGCGCGAACGCCGCGAGCGGGCTCGCGCGGTCCAGCGTCTCGATGTGCTGCGGCTGGGCGTAGATGGCGCGCGTCCAGGCCGGTGCATCGTGCAGGTTGCGCAGCGCCTGGATGCCGCCGCTGGTGGCGCAGGCGCCGAGCGCGATCAGGTAACGGCTGCGCGCGCGAATGGCGCGGATGCGCTCCACCTCGTGCGGCGTCGAGACGCTGCCTTCGACGATCGCGATGTCGGCCTCGGCGTCTTCATCGACGACGCCGAACTCGGCGAAGTGGACGAATTCGAACTGGCGGGCGAGATCGAGCAAGCCTTCGCCGAGATTCAGCAGTGCGAGCTGACAGCCGTCGCAGGAACTGAACTTGTGGATCGCCACGCGTGGGCGGCGGCGATCGAAACTGGGTGCGGGGACCACGTCAACAACTTCGTGATTGAGGCCCATGATCGACCCGTGGCCCTCACGGCGACTTGACAAGGCTCAAACATGAGCCCGGCGTTGCTGCACCGCAGCACTGGCCGGCGTTGCGCTGGACGGATCAGTACGGCCCGACGGCGATCGCCGGTTCCTCGGCGATGGTGGCGAGCCGCCGCTCCCACTCGGCGAGCCAGGCCTGCCGCGTTGCAGCATCGACGCGCACCGGGCCGTAGTGGATCTGCGGCGCGAGCACGTCGAAACCGACGAACTGCAGCACGCCGCGCTGGATGGGGCGCAGGATGGCATCCATGTCGCCGTTGAAGCCGCCCTTCTCGTAGGCTGGCATTGGGCCGCCGGTGGTCAGCGAAAGCATGGCGCGCTTGCCGCGGAACTTGCCGCTGTCGTAGATGTGGCCGAAGCCGTAGGTGCGTCCCATCGCCAGCACGCGGTCGACCCATCCCTTCATGATCGCCGGCAGGCCGAACCACCACAGTGGAAACTGCAGGATCAGGACGTCGCAGGCTTCGAGCTTGCGCAGCTCGGCCTCGATGTCGGGCGCGAAGCCGCCGCTCTCGCTGGCCCAGGCCTCCTCGACCTGCAGCTTGAGGACCTCGGCGTCTTTCACGGTCGTGAAGTTGCGCCGGTCCGAGACCGGGTCGAAGCGCATGCGGTAGAGGTCGCTCGTCGCCACCGTGTGCCCCTGCGCGGCGAGCGCGCGCGCGGCGGTATCGAACAGCGCGCCGTTGAAGCTCTGCGGCTCGGGGTGGGCGAGGACGAGGAAGACGTTCATGGGGGATTCCTTGCCGCGAGCTCTTCAGGCCCGCTGTGTGGACGAGGATAGCGCGACGAGGCCGCCGCGCTGCAAGAGTGGTGCGGTAGCCGTCGTCGTTGTCGTCACCGCGAATGTCCGCCGTGGCGTTCGTGACCTGAGATCACCGCAGAATTGCAGCGGGTCGTGATGGGGGTTGCCTAATTCCCGCAAGTGTATTACTGTAGTAGTACACAAGACTTGAATCTGCACCTGCACCCTACCCGTGTCCTCCATCGACCTCTTCTCCATCGCGACAGGCTCGTCCGAGCCGATCTACCGCCAGCTCATCGAGCAGGTGCGGCGTTTCGTCGCCGGAGGGCAATTGCGCGCGGGCGACGAGCTGCCGTCGGTGCGCGAGCTGTCGCAGGCGCTGGCGCTGAACCCGATGACGGTTTCCAAGGCCTTCAGCCAGCTCGAGGCGCAGGGCGTTCTGGAGCGCCGGCGCGGCCTGGCGATGGTTGTCGCGCCGCAGCATGCGCGCGCGCAACCGGCTGCCGAACGCGCCGAGTTGCTGCGGCCCACGCTGGAGCGTGCCGCTGCGGAGGCGAGCCAGCTCGAACTGTCCGCGGCGCAGGCGCTTGCGCTCTTCAAGACCATTCTTCGCGAGGGCAACAACCCATGAACCTACAAACCGCAGTTGACCGCTTTCCTTCGCTGGCGACACCGCATGAACACTGACATTTGTGCCCACGCACACCCTCACCGTCTGGGTGAGAGCGCTACGCACCCGATTGAGCCGCGCTGCGACGCGCTGGCCGCGTTGCTCCTCCTCGCGGGCATAGGCCCGCAGCGTCGTCGCGCCTTGCCAGCGCGTCGCATCACGGCCCACTCGGGCGCGTCCAACTGCGGTTTGTAGGATGAATGCCATGACGTCAGCGATGAGCATGACCTTGAACGCCAAGCCGCCCGAGCCCGCGCCCACCGCGGCCCTGACCGGCGTGCACCTGGCCTACGGCAGACAGACTGTGCTTGACGGCCTGGACTGGGCGCTGCTGCCCGGCCAGGTGGTCGGCCTGCTCGGCCGCAACGGCTCGGGCAAGACGACGCTGCTCGAAGCGATGCTGGGGTTGCGCGAGGCGGAATCCGGAAGCATCCGGCTCTTCGGCGAGACGGTGGCGACACTGAGCGACGCCGCGCGCGCCCGCATCGGCTACGTGCCGCAGCAGTCGGACCTGTTCGACTGGCTCACGCCGACGCAGATGCTGGACTACTTCAAGAGCTTCTACCCGCGCTGGAACGATGCCAAGGTGGAGGGCCTGCTCTCGAAGTGGAACATCGCGCCAGGCAAGACCATCGCCAAGCTCTCGGGCGGCGAGCAGCAACGCCTGGCCATCATTCGCGCGCTGGCGCACGAGCCGGATCTGCTCGTGCTCGACGAGCCGGTGGCGAGCCTCGACCCCGCGGGCCGGCGCGACTTTCTGCGCGAACTCGTCGACCAGGTCTTGAACCGCGGCACGACGGTCGTGTTCTCGACCCACATCCTGTCCGACCTCGAACGGGTGGCGTTCAACATCGCCTTCCTCAGCGCCGGCCGCATCGCCCTGCAGGCGCCGCTGGACGAGCTGATGGAGACGACATGCCGCGTGAGCGGCCCGGTTGCTGCCGTGCAGGCGCTGCTGCAGTCGCGCGGGCTGGTGGAGCTGCGTAGCACGGCGCTCGGCGGTGGGCGCCAGCAGGTGCTGGCGCGTTGTGCCGCCAATGCGGAACCGCCGAGTTCGCAGGGCGACGTCAGCGTCGAAGCGGTGACGCTCGAAGACCTGTTCCTGGGCCTGACGCAATGAACGGGCGGGCCACTTCGCGAAGCGTGCTGCGGGCGGCGTGGCAGCAGTACCGCAACGTCTCTGGCATGGGATTCTTGTACGTTCTGGGCGGGGTGCTGACGGTCGGGCTGCTTGCGGTGGCCGTGTGGGTCCCGAGCGGCGGGTTGCTCGCGAAGATCCTGGGGCTCAGCGTTCTGAGCGTGTTCGTGCTGTGCGCCTGGACCTTGCTGGTCTCGACCCTGCTGCTGCAGAACCACCCGCATGTCGCGCGGCTCGTTCCGGGTCACATGGCCGCGTTGCGCCGAGTTCTCACGGGCGCATGGCTGCTGTTCACGGGGCTGGTTGCGATCATCGGTTGGGGGTTCGGGCACGGCCTCGCCGCGGCCGTCGGCGCCGGGCTTGGATTGCTGCTGTGGGCATGGATTCTTCGGGCACCGTTGTTCGCGTTGCTCTGTGCATTCGTGGTGGCGGGTTGCTCTTTCTGGGCAGCAAACCACGCGTATGTGTTGACGCACTCGTCTGCGTGGAAAGTCGTGGAGAAGCACCCGGAAGCAGTTGTCGCGGGAGTGCTGGTCGCCACGCTGACCGTGGCCGCGCTGACCGTGGGTGGACTGTTTCAAGCCGGCGGCGCGCGTCACGTTGCGAATTACCGCGCGCGTGTGCGGATGCTGGCGGCACAGTTCGGCGCAGGCATGACCCAGGAGCAATGGCGCGGCGTCGGCGGACTGGGTGCTGTGCTGGCGTACTTGCCTGATCTGTTGTATCGACGTTCGCTGAAGCGCAGTTGCGAGCTGGGTGGCGGAACTGTGCTGGACCGTGCTGCCTTGGGTCTGGGGCCGACCTTGCACTGGACCGGGCAGGTGGGATTCTTGGTGTTCCTTGGGGTGTTCTGGGCTGTGCTCAGTTTGCCGATGACCGGTTTCGGGACGCTGTCGGCGGCAAGCCAGACGAGCGTCAACTCCGGCATCGCTTATGGCTCTGCCTTCTTTGCAATTGGGGTGGCGATGCGGTCGAGCGCCGCGATGTACGCGACGCGACGCGAGCAGGCCCTCTTGATGTTGCTGCCCGGAATGCCACGTGGTGGCGTTTTGAACCGGCAACTGGCGCTGCGCCTGCTGGCCTTGTTCCTTGGATCATGGACCATGACTATCGTCGTCGTTCTCGCAGTGACATCGCGCTTGGTCGGCACCGCAGATTGGCCGGTGATCGTCGCCTTCGCGGTGTTGCCTGCCGGCATTCCGCTCTGGCGCGACTGGTCCCGCGCACCGCCACCAACAGCCGGCAGTTCAAACTTGCCACTGCTCATCGTGATGCTGCTCGCCCCCTGCGGCATCGCTCTGCAGGTGTGGCAGGCCTTGAGCATCTGGCTCGTCGCCGCGGTCTTCACCGGCGTAGCGCTTGTGCTGCTCGCTTGGCGTTGGCGTGTGTTGAGCAACGCTCCCAGTGCATTCCCGGTGGGCCGGCTGCACGAAGAAGGGGCCCTGCGCAGCGCACGGTCCGAATGACCCGCCCGACGGCGCCGCGCCCGCCGGTTACTCCACCATCCCGAGCAGCAGAAAGATTAGAAACCCGACGAAGAACATCGTCGTCGTGACCGCGGTGTCGGCCGACTCGTGGGCTTCGATGAGCAGCTCTTCGGTGACGAGGAACAGCAGCGCCGCGCAGCCGAAGGCGAGCAGGCCGGCGAGGGTGTGCACCGACGCGCCGGCGAGGACCGTGGTGCCCGCGAGCGCGCCGACGATCATCAGGCACGCGATGCCGGTCGGCGCGAGCACGCGAACCCAGAATCGCGCGGACCCGAATTCAAGCGCCATCGCCAGGCCGAGCGAGAACAGCTCCAGCGTCAGCGCGATCGTCAGCAACACGCCTTGCTTGAGGCCCGCCGTCAGCGCGATGCCGATCAGGATGCCGTCAAGCAGCAGGTCGACGCCGATGGGAACGAGCTTGCCCAGCGACGGTCCACGCGCGCCGGCGTGCGCGCCGGCCGGAGCGAAGCGCTTCACGACCTCGTCGATGAGCAGCATCAATGCGAGGCCGGCCGCGAACGCGAGGCCGACCTCGAGCGGGTCGTGGCCGCGCCGCACCTCGGGCAAGAGTTCCACCGCCACCACCGAGAAGATCACGCCGGCCGCGAAGTGCTGGATGCTGCTGCGAACCACGCGCCCCGGCGGGCGCACGGCGGCGATCAGCGCGCCGACGAACGCGGCGGCCACCGGAATGGCGGAGATCAGGACGACCTGGAGGACAGTGGGCTGCATGCCGATCGTGTTTCGACCTGATCAGCTGGCACGGTCAGCAGCCATGCCCCGCAGCCCCCTCACCCCGACCCTCTCCCCCGTTGCCTGGGGAGAGGGGGAAGTTCTTCCGCGCAAGGCCGGCGGCGCCGGCGTTACTGCGGCTGGAAGCCGCTGTCCTTGATGATGCGCGACCAGACCGCGGTGTAGGCGCGCTCGCGGGCCGCGAACTGGGCCTGGCTCATGAAGCCGACCGCAAGGCCCATCGCGGTCAGGCGCTCCCTGACCTCGGGGATGGCGATCACCTTGGCCAGCGCGGCCGAGAACGCGTCGAGCGCCGCCTTGGGCGTTCCGGTGGGCGCGAAGATGCCGTAGAAAGGCAGCTCTTCAAACCCGGGCAGGCCCACTTCGGCGAGTGTCGGCACGTCGGGCAGCGTGGCCTGGCGCGCCGAGCCCATCACGGCGACGACGCGCAGCTTGCCGCTGCGGTGGCTCTCGATGAAGTCGGGGATCGAGCCCACGCCGGCGGCGATCTGGTTGCCGAGCATGTCGGCGATCATCGGTGCGCTGCCGCGGTAGGGCGCGGCCACGAGGTCGAGGCGGAATTTGTCGCCGAGGACCTTGACCAGGAACTCGGGCACCGAGGCCGGCGCCGGGATGCCGACCGCGCCCTTGCCGCCGCCCGCGCCTTTGATCCAGGCCACGTACTCAGGCACCGACTTGGCCGGCGTGCCGCCCGAAAGCGCCCACGCATTGGCGAAGTTGGCGAAGCCGGCCACCGGGACGAAATCGCGCGCGGTGTCGAAGCCCGGGTTCTTGACGACCAGCGGCAGGATGGAGACGGTGTGGTCGTGGGTCAGGAAGTAGGTCGTGCCGTCGGGCGCCGCGCCCTTGAGCGCCTGCGCGGCCAGCTGGCCGCCGGCGCCGGGCTTGTTCTCGACGATGACCGCCGCGCCGAGTTCGTCCTTCAGGTGCTCGCCGAGCAGGCGCGCGATGGCGTCGGTGCCGCCGCCGGCCGGAAAGCCGACCAGCAGGCGGATGGTCTTGCCGCTCTGCGCGAGCGCGGGGGCGGACAAAGTGCTGGCGCACGCGGTGGCGCCCATCCATTGCAGGGCGCGTCGACGGTTCAAGAGGCTCATCGTGTCTCCATCGGGTGGCTGAGTGGGCGCGCACTGCGCGGCCCGCGAGGTATAGCACGCCGGATCGGCGCCGCCCAGCGGCGAACGAGTCTCAGCTTCTCAATCGCCTGCCGTCGGCGCGTCGGCTTGCGCGCGCAGCCGCTCGCGCAACGCGGTCTTGAGCACCTTGCCGTAGTGGTTCTTCGGCAGTTCGTCGACGAACACGTAGCGCTTGGGCCGCTTGAAGCGCGCGATGCGGGTCAGGCAGTGCGCGTCGAGCTCGGCCTCGGCAATGCGCGCGCCGCGCTGGGCGACGACGAAGGCGACGACGACCTCGCCCCACTCGGCATCCGCGGCGCCGACGACGGCGACTTCGGCGACGCCGGGCGCGGTCAGCAGCACCTCCTCGACCTCGCGCGGGTAGATGTTCGAGCCGCCGCTGATGATGAGATCCTTGCTGCGGTCTTTGAGGGTGAGGAAACCGGCCTCGTCGAGGGCGCCGATGTCGCCCGTATACAGCCAGCCGCCGCGCATCGCCGCGGCGGTGGCCTCGGGGTTGCGCCAGTAGCCGGCCATCACCGTGTCGCCGCGCACCAGCACTTCGCCGGTCTCGCCCACGGGCAGGTCGGCGCCGTCGGCGCTGGCGATGCGAACCTCGACCGGCGTCTGCGCGACGCCGACCGACGCGAGGCGGGCCAAGTGCTGCGGGTGCGCGCTGTTCGTGAGGTGCCGGCGCGCGAGGGCGGTCGCCGCCATCGGCGTCTCGCCCTGGCCGTAGATCTGCACGAAGCGCGGCCCCATCACGCGCAGCGCGCGCTCGATGTCGGCGACGTACATCGGCGCGCCGCCGTAGACGATGGTCTTGAACGACGCGGCGGCGTCTTCGGGCGTCAGGCCATGTGCCTCGGCATGGTCGACGAGGCGCTTGACGATCGTCGGCGCGGCGAAAGTCGACAGCGGCCCCAGCGTGCGCCCGAGCGCGAACAGCTCGGCCGGATCGACGCCGCCAGACGCCGGCACGACGTGCCTCGCGCCGGCCATCAGGTGCGGAATGGCGTACAGGCCGCAGCCGTGCGACATCGGCGCTGCGTAGACCATCGCATCGCCGCTCGACACGGTGTCGACATCGACGAAGTAGGCCAGGCCCATCGTCATCAGGTTGCGCTGCGTGATCATCACGCCCTTGGGCCGGCCGGTCGTGCCGCTGGTGTAAAACAGCCAGGCCACGTCGTTCGCAGCGCGCTCGACGGGCGCGAGGGGTGTTGCACAGGCGACCGGGGTCAGCAGTTCGTCGGCCTGTGCGGAGTCCACGTCGACCTGCACTCCCAGGCCGGCCAGCGCCTGCGGCGCCACGTCGGCGGTGACGAAGCCCCAGCGTGCTTCGGCGTTGGCGACGATCCACTCGACCTCGCTCGCGTGCAGCTTGGCGTTGACCGGCACGACGACGAGGCCGGCCCACCACGCAGCCCACAGGATCTCGAGGTAGCGCGGGTGGTTGTGCATGAAGAGCAGCACGCGGTCGCCGGGTGCGAGACCGGCCTCGCGCATGCGCTGCGCGAGTGCGGCACTGCGCGCGGCCCACTCGCCATAAGCGGCGTGTAACGCGCTGCCGCGCAGGATCGCGGGGCGGTTCGGTTCCAGGCGGGCTTGGCGGATCAAGAGGTGGGTCAGGCTCATGAGGTCTCATCCCGTTCCGGCGACGAGGGCTGCGGCCAGTTCAGCAGTTCGGCCAGACGGCGCGTGATCCACCACGCTTCGCCGGGGCCAACGACCGATCCCTCGGCGAGCAGCCCGCGCTGCACGCGTTCGAGCACGTCCTCCTCGGCGACCCCGAGCTCGAACAGCTTGGACCGCGCGTGCTCGGTGAGCAACTGGGCCATGTCTTCGCACAGGTCGTAGCGGGCCGCGATCACCTCCCGCGGCTCGCTCGGCTTGAACGCTCCGGGCGCGACGAAGAGCTCGACGAAGGATCTCGGCACGGCCTGCTGCTGGCTCTCGGGCATGGACTTCAGCCGACCTTGAGCTTGCGGCCCAGATGCTGCTCGACGGCGGCGATCTTGGAGTGCATGCGGCTCTGCGGCCCGGCGCGGTAGTCGACCTCCAAGTGCACGCCGATGCGCGGGCAGTCGGCGGCCAGGGTCTCGAAGCAGGCGCTGACGACGCCCATCACCTCGGCCCACTGGCCTTCGAGGATGGTGCCCATCGGCGTGAGCTGGTAGGTCACGCCGCTGCGGTCGATGACGTCGAGGATGCGCGCGACCTGCGCGCTGACGCTTTCGCCCACGCCCATGGGCGACATCGAAAATTCGAGCAGGACCATGGCGGACTCCTCCTTGTGATCGAAGCGACGCGCCCAGCATTGCCGGGAGCGCGCATCGCCCCCGAACCTGCCGCTTGCGCCGGCCCATTGTCGCTTCGCGCCGTTGCGCTGCGTCCCGTCGCGTCGAGGCTGCGGAGCCCGGCGGACGCTAGGCCGCACATTCAAGCGGCCTACGAATGACACGAACGCACGCCACCTTCACCTTGCTGGCCATGGCGGCCTGTGCCCACGCTGGCGCACAGACGGCGGCCGAGCCCTCGCGTGGCGAGCTGCTCTACGCCACGCATTGCATCGACTGCCATAACGCCAAGACCCATTGGCGCGACAAGAGGCGCGCCACCGATTGGACGAGTCTGAAGGCGCAGGTGCGGCGCTGGCAGGCGCGCGCATTGCTGAACTGGAGCGAGGGCGACATCGTCGAGGTCACGCGCCACCTGAACGACACGATCTACCGCTTCCCGCAGGGCGGTGACCGAGTGGGAATGCAAGGCGCCCGCGACGCCGAATTTGCGCCGCCGCGGCGACCTGCGGCACCCCCCCCGGGCTGAACGCGGGCCACTTTGGTTTGCGTGGGAGCTGCCGATATTCCCGGCATTCACCCGAAAGCCAAGCCATGCCCAACCTCCCTGCGCATCGCACCGCGCCTGCCAACGAGCCGACGCGCCTCGTCACCGTGCGTTCGCATGAGATGCCCGACGGCGTGCCCGAGATCGAGTTCGACGCCACGGCGCGCGTCGCGGCGGCGGTCTTCGGCGCTCCGATAGCCTTCGTCGCGCTGATGGACGTGCAGCGCCTGTGGTTCAAGGCCAGCGTCGGTATCGATCTGCAGCATCTGGAACGCGACTTTGCGCCCTGTCTGCACGACATCGTGCGGCCCGACGGGCTGCTCGTGATCGAGGATCTGTGCCTGGACGAGCGACTGCGCGGCAGCGCGCTCGTCACCGCATCGCCGTTCCTGCGCTTTTACGCCGGTGCGCCGGTGGTGGACGCCGCCGGGCAGTCCGTGGGTGCGGTGGGCGTGCTCGACGTGCGCTCGCGCGCTGCCAGTGCAGCCGAGCGTGTGGCGCTCGCTGACCTGTCGACGGTGGTCAAGGTGGCGCTGCAGGCCCGCCACCAGGCGGCAGACCTGGCGCGCAGGGCGATGGTCGACCCGCTGACGGGCACCGCCAGCCGCATGCAGTTCGACCAAGCGCTCGAGGTCGAGATGAACCATGCGATGCGCACCGGCGAGCCGTTCACTCTGTTGCTGCTGAGCCTGGACGGCATCGGCGACATCCGCAACGGCTTCGGCCCTTCGGCGGCCGACGCCGCGTTGCGCGAGGTGTCGGCGCGGCTGATCCGCCACGTGCGTCTTGGCGACGTGCTGGCGCGGCTGGGCGACGAGGACTTCGGCGTCGTCATGCGCCACGGCGCCGTGGCCGCCGCGGAGGGGCTGGCGACGCGCATCGTCGCCGCCGTGCGTGAGCCGCTGGTGCTGGACAGCGGCGATACCGTCGGCGTGCTGGTGTGCGTCGGCATCGCTGCGTACAACGACCGCGTCGAGTCGGTCGGTGCGCTGATGGGCCACGCCGAGCAGGCGCTCAAGCAGGCCCGGCTGCAGCACGAACGCCGCTGGAGCTTCTTCGGCCGCCGGCTGGACCCTGCCGCGCTGCGCCTGGTCGGAGACGACACCGCGGCAGCCTGAGCATGGCCACCGTGCTGTCGAGCAAGCTCGACCTTGACCCGCTGCTGATGCGCCTGCTGGAGCAACCGGGCCCGCGGCGGCCGGAGCGTCGAAGGCTGGTCGCGAGCACGGGGTTCGACGAGTCGCGTTGAGTGCCGGGTGCAACAATCGGCGGGCGCCACCCTCGGCGCCGCCGCTCGATGCCCGACTCACACGCCACTGAACCGACCGAACGTTTCCTGGCCCTGCTCGATCGCAGCCTGGCCGAGCGCAGCTTCGTCAAGCTTCTGCTCGGCCGCTACCGCGGGCCGCAGGTCGATCTGACGGGCGTGACCGTGCGCCGTCTCGCGCTGCGCGGCGAGGACGCGCTGTCGTTCGTCTATCGCCACACGACGCGCGACCTGACGCGGAACTGGCCGCTTGCAGAAGGTATCGCCGCGGTGCGCGCCGCCTTGAGCGAGGGCTTCGAGCATGCGCACCTGCTGACGCAGAGCCAGGACATCCAGCTCTCGCTGACGCGCAAGGGCAAGGCCGTCCTGCGCTGCGGCAAGGCCGTCAACGCGCCGGTCGTGGCGACCGGGCACGACCGCGAGAAGCAGCGCTTCGTCGACCTTGCGCGGCCCTTCCTTGTCGAACTCGGGGTCACCGACGCGCAGCACCGGCTGATCCCGGCGATGTCGCGCAAATGGAAGCAAATCAACAAGTTCGTCGAGGTCTTCGCGCACACCGTCGAATCGGCGGGGCTGGCGCAGGCCAGCCCGATCCGCGTTGTCGATTTCGGCTGCGGCAAGGGCTACCTGACCTTCGCCGTACACGACTTCCTGTGCGGCGTGGCCGGCCGCGAGGTGCAGGTCACCGGCGTCGAACTGCGCGAAGAGCTGGTGAACTTCTGCAACGGTGCGGTGGCGCGCCTAGGCCTGCACGGGCTCACCTTCGAGCAGGGCGACGTGCGCACGCACGCGCTGGCGGCGGTCGACGGGATGATCGCGCTGCACGCTTGCGACACCGCGACCGACCACGCCATCCACGGCGGCATTCGAGCCGGCGCGAGCGTGATCATGTGCTCGCCGTGCTGCCACAAGGAACTGCGACCGCAGATGCACAGCCCGCCGCACTTGCAGCCGATGCTTCAGCACGGCATCCACATGGGCCAGCAGGCCGAGATGGTGACCGACAGCCTGCGCGCGTTGCTGCTCGAAGCCGAGGGCTACGAGACGCAGGTGTTCGAATTCGTTTCACTCGAACACACAAGCAAGAACAAGATGATTCTGGCCGTTAGGCGCGGCCCCAACCCGGGCCGCGGCGAGGTGCTGCGCCAGGTGCGCGACATCAAGGCGTTCTACCGCATTCGCGAACAGTGCCTCGAAACGCTGCTCGGGCAAGCGCCTACAGAATCCTGTTGAACCACAGCACGGAGAGGCCCGCCGCGAGCACCGCAAGCACGGCGGCGACAGCGGCGAAGAGCGCGGTGATCTCGGTCTGCTTGGTCTCGAGAACGAGCTTGGCGTTGAGCGTTTCGTAGACCTTCTTCAGGTCCATCGCGGTGCCGGCGTAGAAGTACTCGCCGCGGGTGATGTCGGCGATGGTCTTGAGCGATTCCTCGTCGAGCCGAACGCGCATAGACCAGCCTTCGGTGTGCAGCACTTCGCCTTCCTTGGTGCCGATGCCGACGCTGAACACGCGCACGCCGCGGTCGGCGGCCATGCGCGCGGCCTCGATCGGGTCGACGCCGGTCGTGACCTGACCGTCGGTGAGCAGGATGATCACCGCCGAGCCGTAAGAGCCCGGGCGCACCGGCTTGAACGCCTCACCGTTCGCCGAGGCCTTGGCGTCCAGCGGAATCGCGCCGCCGCGGTGCGTGGCGTTGACGGCGGCGATATCGATCTTGGCTTCGGGGAAGATCGTCGCCAGCGAGACGACGATGGCGTTGCCGATGGCCGTGGCGCGTTGGAGCTGAAAGCGGTCGATCGCGGCGAGCAGGTCTTCGCGGTTGTTGGTCGGCGCCTGCACGACCGAGGCCGAGCCGGCGAAGGCGACGATGGCGATTCGCGTTTCCGGCGGCTGGTCGGCGATGAAGGCACGCGCTGCGGCCTGCGCCGCGGCGATGCGATTGGGCTTCACGTCCTCGGCCAGCATGCTGCGCGAGACGTCCATTGCCAGCACCACCGTGTCGTGCTGCGACGGCAGCGTGATCATCGCCGCCGGCCGGGCAATGGCGGCGATCATCAGGGCGAGGGCGAGCAGGAAGAGCAGCGGCGGCAGGTGGCGGCGCACGCGCTGCCCGGTGCCCATCGCCTCCTTCACCAGCGACAGGCTCGCGTAGCGCAGCGCCGCCTGCTTGCGCCGGCGTAGCAGCCACACGTACAGCACGACGAGCACCGGCACGACCAATAACAGCCATAGCAAGTGGGGCCACAAGAAGCTCACGATGACGACTCCTCGCTCGCCGGGACCGGCGAGCGACCCTCCCGTGGCGCCGAAGGGGCCACTGCGTGGCCCACGGTCGGGCCTTGCTTGGGGCGGCCCGGCGCGGCCGCCCGCGCCGCCCCCAGATGCGCCGGCATCGTCGCCCCGGCGGCGAGCCGGCTGCGCTGCTTGCGCAGGTCGGCAAAGCGCAGCAGCGCGCGGGCGAGGTCATCATCGGTGGCGAGTTCGAGCGCATCGACGCCGGCCTGCGCGAAGGCCGCGCGCAGCTCGCCCTCGCGCCGCTCGGCGGCCGCGGCGAAGCGCTTGCGAAAGCGCTTGTCGTGGGTGTCGACGAAGATCTGCTCGCCGCTTTCGGCGTCCTGCAGGGTCACGATGCCGATGTCGGGCAGTTCCATCTCCAGCGGGTCGTACAGACGCACCGCGAGCACCTCGTGGCGCCGCGCGAGCTGCGCCAGCGGAGCGGCCCAGCCGGGCGTGCTGATGAAGTCGGAGACCACGAACACCAGCGAACGCCGTGGCACGGCCTGGTAGGCGCCGCGCAGGAAGGCCGCGAGGTCGGTCGCCGGCGCACGCTCGAGTTGCGGCCGCGAGAGCATGCGCTGCACGATGTGCAGCACGTGGCGGCGGCCGGCGCGCGCCGGGATCACGGTGTCCATCTGCGCGCCGTAGAACAGCGCGCCGACGCGGTTGCCGTGCCGGCTCAGCAGGTGGGCGAGCACGGCGACGAAATCGGTCGCCACCGCGCGCTTGCGCTGCGCGCCCGAGCCGAAGTCGACCGACGGGCTGAGGTCGAGCACGAACCAGGCGCAGACCTCGCGGTCTTCCATGTACTGGCGGACATAGGGCGTCTGCAGGCGGGCGGTGACGTTCCAGTCGATGTGGCGCACGTCGTCGTGGTACTGGTACTCGCGCAGGTCGGCGAGGTCCAGCCCGAAGCCGCGAAAGAGGCTGCGGTAGTCGCCGTGCAGCAGGCCGTCCAGACGGCGCAGCACCGTCCATTCGAGCCGACGCAAGACGGCCTCGGCCGGCCCGCCCGTGACCGGGCCGCGTTCAGGCGCTTGCCGAGGCACTGGCATCGCCACCGAGCTTCACGTGCGTTTCCAGCGGTCGCGGCGGCGGCAGGTGCTGCATCGCGCGCAGCACCAGCGCGTCCGGGGTCTGCCCTTCGGCGAGCGCCTCGTACGAGAGCACCAGCCGATGGCGCAGCACATCGGGCGCGATGTCGGACACGTCTTCCGGCAGCACGTAGGGCCGGCCGCGCAGGAAGGCGAGCGCGCGTGCGCCTTCGATCAGGCAGATCGACGCCCGCGGGCTGGCACCGTAGGACAGGAAGCGCGCCAGATCGGGCAGGCCGTGGCGGGCCGGGTCGCGCGTGATCGCGACCAGCTTGACCGCGTACTGCATCAGCGCCGGGTCGACATAGCCCTTGCGGCATTCGCGCTGCAGTTCCAGCAACTGCCCGGTGCTGGCGACCGGCGAGGCCGTGGCCGCGGCGCCGGTGACGCGCTGCACGATCACGAACTCTTCTTCCTCGCTCGGGTAGCCGACGAGCACCTTCATCATGAAACGGTCGACCTGCGCTTCGGGCAGTGGGTAGGTGCCTTCGGTCTCGATCGGGTTCTGCGTTGCCATCACGAGGAAGGGTTCCGGCACGCGGTGCGTCTCGCCGGCGATCGTGACCTGACGTTCCTGCATCACTTCGAGCAGCGCGCTCTGCACCTTGGCGGGCGCGCGGTTGATTTCGTCGGCCAGCAGCAGGTGGGCGAACACCGGCCCGAGCGAGGTCGTGAAGTCGCCCGTCTTCTGGTTATAGATGCGCGTGCCGATGAGGTCCGACGGCACGAGGTCGGGCGTGAACTGGATGCGCTTGAATGTGCCGCGCAAGGTCGTCGCGAGCGTCTTCACGGTCAGCGTCTTGGCCAACCCCGGAACGCCTTCGACCAGCAGATGGCCCTGGGCGAGGATCGCGACCAGCACGCGTTCGAGAAAGTGGTCCTGGCCGACGACGACCTTCTTCACCTCGTAGAGGATGTGCTCCATCAGCGCGGCGGTGTGTGGGCTGGCTTCCATGGCGGCTCGGTGTTGATTGGCTTCAGAACGGCGGCAGGCCAGCGGCGCCGGCGGCGTTCTCGATCGGGACCGCGAAGGCGATGCCGATGAAGGTGTGCTGCTCGCTGGGGTTGAGGATCGCGGTGACGATGCCGACCACCTCGCCGTCCATCGTCACCAGCGGCCCGCCCGAGTTGCCGGGGTTGGCGGCGGCGTCGAACTGGATCAGATTGGTAAGCACCTGCTTACCGTGTGGCGATCTGAATTCGCGCTTCAGGCCGGAGATCACGCCGGCCGATGCCGACGGGCCGATGCCGAACGGGAAGCCCACCGCGACCACTTGATCGCCTGGCGCGAGGTCGCCGGTGGAGCGCATGGTGGCGGCCTGGAGGTCGTCGGGCAGGGTCTTGGCCTGCAAGACGGCAAGGTCGTCCTCGGGCTGGACGGAGACGACCGAGGCTTCGGATTCGGTGCCGTCGGCGAAGCGCAGGCTGATTCTCTCGGTCCCGGCGACGACGTGCAGGTTGGTCAGGATGATGCCGCTCTCGACGATCACGACGCCGCTGCCGACGCTGCGCTCGGTGTCGGGCTCGTCGGTCTGCCGCTGGCCGCGCACCATCACGAGCGATGGCCGCACAGCCTCGTAAGCGCGGGCAGCGGGCGAAGGCAGCGTCTTCGTCTGCAGCGTGTGCAGCACGGCGGCATCGATGTCTTTCTGCGTCAGCGCAGCGGCAGGTTCTTGGCGAAGCGAGAGCGCTACCGCGAGCGCTGCAGCGACCACGAGGCCGGCGGTGAACGCGAACCACGGTCTTCGCGGGAGGAAGCGCGCGCCCCGCCGACGCGGGAGCGCTGCCGTGGCCGGGGAGGCGCTTGCAATGGCTGGCGGCTCGACCGCCGGTGGGCGGCTTGCTTCGGTGGCCTTGGCTCGGGTGTCGGAACTGCTGTAGAGCGGAACCTTCCTCATGCGCGCCTCACTTGGTTAGGCCCTTGCGGCGAGGCAATGCCGCGCCCGCAGGAAAGGTAACACAGGGCACCCTCGGTCGTCGACGAGGCATGCCATCGGCTGTGCCCGAATGAGGGCTGCGCTGTCGCGCAGCGTCAGTCGATCATCGCTTCGGCGAGCAACTCATAGCCGCGCAGCCGCGCCTCGTGGCTGTGAACGCTGCACACGATCATCAGCTCGGACGCCGCGCAATCGCTCGCCTTGGCGAGCAGTTGCTGGCGCACCGAGGCCTGCGTGCCGATCACGACCAGACTGCGGAAGTCGTCGACCAGGCGCCGCTCGGCCGCGCTGTAGACGTGGCGCGCCGCTTCCTCGGGGCTGGGCAGCGGCGCGAAGACGCCGCTGCGGATGCGAACCCACGCCAGTGCCATGCCCGAGGCCAGACGCTCGGCCTCGCCTTCGGAGTCTGCGCAGATGACCGAGACGCCCAGGATCGCGTGCGGCTCGGCGAACTCGGCCGAGGGCACGAAGGCGCTGCGGTAGGCGTCGAACGCCGGCGCTGCAGGGGCGGCACTGAAATGGCTGGCGAACGAATAGCCCATGCCAGCCTGGCCGGCCATGCGCGCACTGGCGCCGCTGGACCCGAGCAGCCATATCGGCGGCAGCGGGGCGTCGCCCGGCATTGCGCGCAGACCGCGCATCGGGTGGCCGCCGGGCAGTTCGTTGCGGCCGCACCAGGTGAGCAGCTCGGCCAGCAACTCGGCGAAGTGATCGCCATCGACGGCGCGCAAGGCGCGACTCGCGTTGGCGTCGGACCCGGGCGCGCGTCCGAGCCCGAGGTCGATGCGGCCCGGGTGCAGTGCCGACAGCGTGCGAAACGCCTCGGCCACGCGCAGCGGCGCATGGTTGGGCAGCATCACGCCACCCGACCCAATGCGTATCGTTCGCGTGTGCGCGGCAGCGTGGGCGATCAGCACCTCCGGCGCCGCGCTGGCGACGCTGGGCATGCCGTGATGTTCGGCGTACCACAGCCGCACATAGCCCAGGCGCTCGGCGAGCTGGGCGAGATCGACCGTGCGCCTCACCGACTCGGCGCTGCTACCGCCGGAGGGAACGGGCGCGAGGTCGAGTACCGAGAGGGGAAGCGTCATCCGCCGATGGTAGCGGCGCGGCTCGCTTACCCGCGCGGCGGACTGAGCGTCGCCAGGCGCGAGCCGGCGCGCTCACGCGCCCGACGCGTCCGTCGTCAGGCGTTTTGCCCGAACGGGCCGAACGGGCGGCGCTCGTCGAGAGTGCGCATGCGCCGCTCGAGGTCGCAGATGTCGACCGCTTCGGCAAGGTACTTGTCGTCGCGGTCCTGCGCATTGACTTGTTGCGGATCGAAGATCCAGGAAAAGAGGGCGGCTAGCAGGTTCATGATCTGTCCAAAATGCTTGGCATTGCCAATGTGTCTAGGGTAAACCCTGATTCTGGAGTGCGCTCTCTATTCGCGGGCATCTGAGGGTCTTTGATCCCTTGGCTGCGTGCGATAGTGGCGATTCAGCCTGCTGAAGCCGCCGCCGGCTCGATCAACCCAACCCCCTCGGCCGTGCCGCGGTTCACCGTGCGAGCCACCGGCCAGGCCTGCATGGCGCCTAGCGGCAGACCCTGCATGAGCGGCAACAGCGCGGCGGGGTCTTGCTGGCTGCGGTCGAGCCAGGCGCTCCAGTGCTCGCGCGCAAGGATGACGGGCATGCGGTCGTGGATAGGCGCCATCAGCGCGTTGGCACCGGTCGTCACGATGCAGCAGGTGAGCACCCAGGCACTGTCGTCGGTCGACGTGGGCGGGCGCCACGCCTCGAACAGGCCGGCAAAGGCGAAGCAGGGCTCGCCCTTCGGGCTGATGTACCACGGCTGCTTGGCGCCGCCTTGCGCGGTGGGCTGCCACTCGAAGAAGCCGCTCGCCGGCACGATGCAGCGGCGGCGCCGCACGGCCTGGCGGAACGACGGCTTATCGGCCATGCCCTCGGCGCGGGCGTTGTTCAGCTTGTGGCCGATGCTCTCGGTCTTGGCCCAGGGTGGCACCAGACCCCAGCGCATCAGTTCGGCGACGCGCTCGCCCTCGGGGGTTTCGCGGATCACCGGCACCTGCGACTGCGGGGCCACGTTCCAGCGCTGCGGGAACGGCACCACCCGCGTCGCGCTGAAGCCGTGGACCAGCGTCTCCGGTCCGAAAGCGATGACGTAGCGGCCGCACATGCCGCGAGTGTGCACTCAGGTCACGGCACTCGGCTTCACCAGCCGCCAGCGCAACGCCCGTGCCCAGGCCGCGCATGGCGGCCCTCTCTACGCGGCCGGCGGTTGGGTGGATGTGAAGCTGGCGCGTTCGCGCACCTTGCCCTGCGAGCGCATCAGGGCCGGCGCGGCGGCCAGCTGCGCCGCGCCGCCAGGCATGCGCTCGACATAGGCGAGGATGGGGGCGACAAAGAGGTCGGCCATCGAGACGCTGGTGCCGGCAAGAAAGTCGCTGCGCTCGCAGGCGCGGTCGAGCGCGGCCAATTGCGCCGGCATTTCCTTGACCGCCGTCGCGATCACGCCGCCGTCGGGCTGGCCGCCCTCGCCGCGCGGGAACACGTACTGCAGCACGAAGCGGCGAACCATGGTGTCGTACAGGTAGGCGTTGGTCGCGCTGACCCATTGCTCGCAGCGCGCGCGGTCGGCGATGTTGCCGGGCAAGAGCGACGGGCCGTCGAAGCACTCCTCCACGTAGCGCAGGATGGCGCTCGTCTCGAAGAGGCTGAACTCGCCGTCGCGAAAGGCCGGGATGCGTCCGAACGGGTTGACTTCCAGGAGTTCCGGCGTGTGCGGCCCGCAGCTCTGCAGTGCATAGGCGACGCCCTTCTCGGCGAGGCCCATGCGAACGGTGCGCGTGTAGGTGCTGCGCGCGTCGCCGAGCAGCGTGATCGTCGCCGCGGCGCCGCGCGGGTCGAGGTGCTCGGTGAGCTTGTTCAGTGTCGTGTTCCAGCCCTGGCGGTGGCCGTCGCGCACCGCAGCGGCGGGGAAGCCGCCGTGGCGCATCTGCAGCAGCGTGCCGCCGTCCTTCGCAGTGAAGCTGACCTCGATCAGCGTTTGCATCGGCGGCATCGCGTCGCCTTCCCATGACCAGGTGAAGGCCACGCGCTCCGGGCGCGCGACCTCTCGGTATTCGCCGCCGACGACGAAGCGCGATCCGTCGCGGGCCACCATCGCGATGCGCCAGCGGCCGCCCTGGCGTGCGTCGGCGCTCGCCTCGGCGACGCGCATGCCGCGTGGGCACATCCACTGGCGCAGTTCATCGGCGCTGAGGAAGGCGTCGCAGACGCGCTCGCGCGCGGCGCGGATATGGCGCGTCATGCCGAGCTCGAACAATTCGGGTGCATTCATCCTAGAAACCGCAGTTGAACGCGCCCGAGCGGGCCGCGATGTGCCGTTCTGGCAAGGCGCGACGAGGCGCAGGCTCAATGCCTGCAACGAGGAGCAA
>CAIKUF010000331.1 GCA_903830565.1 uncultured bacterium
AACGACTGTCGGGAGCGCCAAAATAACTGGTGTTTTGGCCAGTGTCACAGCACAATGACTGCGACCACTAGGCCCGGACTATTTGGTACGCCGGGTTCCTTACCTCCGCGACACGAGAAGATGACCCAACGCAACTTCACCAAGCTGCCTCCTGCCGTCGTCGCCGCCAAGCACAAGCGCATCCTGGATGGCAACTCGCCTCGGACACTCGACTTGTTCGCAGGCTGCGGCGGGCTGTCCCTCGGGTTCGATGCCGCCGGCTTCAAGACCGTAGGCGCGGTCGAGTTCGAGCCTGACGCGGCGCGGTCGCACGCGGTCAACTTCATGTCCGACTTGCCACACGACCGCTTCGAGGCGCACGCTGCGGCCAAGGACATCACCAGGATCGAGCCAGCAGAGCTGATGAAGACTTACGGCCTTGCCGGGAAGGTCGACCAACACGTTGACGTGATAGTGGGCGGGCCGCCCTGCCAAGCGTTCGCCCGCGTTGGTCGTGCGAAGCTGCGCGAGGTAGCTGATCACCCAGAGGCATTCCTGCAGGACCCACGCGGCAACCTGTACCTGCGCTACCTGCACTACGTCAACGAGCTAAAGCCCATCGCACTGCTGATGGAAAACGTGCCTGACGTGCTCAACTACGGTGGTCACAACGTGGCTGAGGAGACCTGCGAGATCCTCACCGCGATGGGCTACAGCTGCAGGTACACGCTGCTTAACTCGGTCTACTATGGCGCTCCGCAGCTGCGAGAGCGCATGTTCCTGGTCGCGGTCGCCTCCCAGATCGCAGACACGGTGACCTTCCCGGCGCCGACACACTGGGTGAATATGCCTAAGGGCTACGAGGGGACGAGGCAGGTGGCGCTTCAGACGGTACGCCAGGACTTGTTCGATGTGGACGCGTTCTTTGTGCCGCCGCCCGTAGCTGACAAGCAAACCTGCAAGCCCGCCGTGACTGCTCAAGACGCTCTTGGTGACCTGCCCAAGATCACGGCGCACCTTGAAGGCAAGCTCAAGAAGGGCGCACGGCGCTTTGACCAACTGACGCCGTACAGCACGGCAGCCCACAGGCTCAACGACTACGCGAAGCTCATGCGCACTTGGCCAGGCTTCGAGAATGACGAGGGCATCAAGGATCACGTGATCCGCTGCCTGCCGCGCGACTACGCCATATTTGCGCGCATGAACCCAGGCGACCAATACCCTGAGGCACACAAGCACGCTGTTGCGCTGTTCGAAGAGCGAATCACGTCGCTACGTAAGAAGACGAAGAAGGGTTCCTCGTCGTTTCGTGTGGAACGCAACAGTGACATCCCTGGGCTGGCTGCTGGGTGGAAGACGGATCGCGGCTGGGTCAAGGCTGGCCGCAGGCCACCCGAAGGGCTTGGCCTTGACGCGGTCGCGAGCCGTACAACGCTCGCCAAAGGGTTGTCAGCCAAGGCTTTTTTGGCTGGCAACTCTGACGGCAGAGGGCGACTCGCCCCCTTCCCGCTGGCGGGAAGGGCGGGGGGATAGGTGGCCGCCGCAAGGCCAAACTGTGAGTGTTGCATTCCACACGAAACGACATAGAGCCACCAAGCGCCGACGCCGCCAAGATGTTGATCTGGTTGACGAATCTGTCAGGGTTGATGCTGACAACCGATCACCCTGCGGGTGAGTTGAAGTT
>CAIKUF010000332.1 GCA_903830565.1 uncultured bacterium
CTTCAACCGTCGCTTCGATCTGCGAACCCTGCACCATCGCTTGCTCGTGGCAGTCACCCACTGCGCGCCGCAGCCGCAGCGGACGATTCGACTGGCTGAGGCTCATTGCTAATCAGGAGGAAACTTGGGGCGGCCTGGCGTTTCCCTGAGACGCGCTACAACCATCCCTTGCGCCTGAAGTACCAGAACGGCGCGACGACGCTCATGGCCATCAGACCCAGCGCGAACGGGTAGCCGTACTCCCAGCCGAGCTCGGGCATGAAACGGAAGTTCATGCCGTAGATGCTGGCCAGCAGCGTCGGCGGCAGCAGCGCCACGCTGGCGACCGAGAACAGCTTGATGATCTTGTTCTGGTTGATGTTGATGAAGCCGACCGTCGCGTTCATCAGGAAGTTGATCTTGTCGAAGAGGAAGGTCGTGTGGCTGTCCAGCGAGTCGATGTCGCGCAGGATCTGTCGCGCCTCCTCGAACTGCTCGGCGCTCAGCATGCGCGTGCGCATCATGAAGCTCACCGCGCGCCGGGTGTCCATCACGTTGCGGCGGATGCGCCCGTTCAGATCTTCCTCTTCCGCGATCGCGGCCAGTGCCTCGCCGGCCTCCTGGTCGTTGATGTTGGCCTTGAGCACGCGCGCACTGACCGCTTCGAGCGCGTCGTAGATGCTCTCCAGCGCGTCGGCCGAGTACTCGGCGTCGGCGTCGTAGAGCTTGAGCAGCACATCCTTGGCGTCTTCGATCAAGGCCGGGATGCGCCGTGCGCGCAGGCGCAGCAGGCGAAACACGGGCAGGTCCTCGTCGTGGACCGAGAACAGCACCTTGTTGAAGAGGATGAAGGCGACGCGCACGTTGCGCGGGTCCTCGTTGTCGTCGATCAGGAAGTCGGAGCGGATGTGCAGCTCGCCGTTGTCTTCCTCGTAAAAGCGGGCCGACTCCTCGAGGTCGTCGTCGACGATGTCGGCCGGAAGCGTGAGGCCGAAGCGGCTCGCTATCCAGCCCTTCTCCTGCGGCGTCGGCGCCTCCATGTCGACCCACACCGGCGTGACGCCGGTCAGCGCCTCGGCGCTGGCGATCTCTTCCTGGATCAGCCGGCCGTTGGCTAGCGTGAAGACGTTGAGCATTGAACTCTCCAGCACAGGCGCGGCTCGTGGCCGGCGGCGCGGGTGGCGTGGGCGGATCGCGACCGTCTCACCCCCGCAGTGTGCTGGAGCGGACGGTCATCGAGGGTGTGAGCTGTCCAAGATGGCCTTCGAGACTTCGAAGTTTGAATTATCGCATCGGCATCCGGCCGCTGCGGCCGCGACGCGAAGGCGCAAGGGGTTGCCAACGCTGGCCTTCAAGGCGGGCGGCGGGGCGCCGATAAGCGTGCAGGACCAACGCGCATTGTGCCCCTTTGGAAGGCGCTTGGTGAGCGCGGTCATGCGCTTGTCACGGCCGGTTTTCGGGGGCACACTGAATCTCGCTCGCCCCCTCTGCCCAGCCTTTCGCGCCTCCGCATCGCACTCTCGCCTCCCACCCGCAACCCCAGCAAAGGAAGTCCTATGAATTTGACGATCAGCGGCCACCATCTCGAAGTGACGCCAGCGCTGCGTGAGTATGTGCTTACAAAGCTGGACCCGGTCACGCGCCATTTCGATCAAGTCGTGGGTGTCACGGTGCTGCTGTCGGTCGAGAAGCTCAAGGAAAAGGAACGACGGCAAAAGGCCGAGGTGACGCTGCACGTCAAGGGCCGCGACATCTTTGTCGAGAATGCCCATGAAGACCTGTATGCTGCGATCGATCAGTTGATGGACAAGCTCGATCGCCAAGTTTGCCGGCACAAGGAGATGATGCAGGACCATCACCACCGCTCGCCCAAGCGCCTGGACGCGGCGCAGCAGTGAGTCCAGATGCACTGTGAAAGGCGGCCTTCGGACCGCTTTTTCACGCCTTGGGCAAGCGTGCGACCGCCTGCCATCGTCCGCCGAAGGCTGGCTGTGTTGCTGTGCCGCATCCCTCGGCGCCCATTCTTCACGCAATTGCTGCGGGGCGGACCGCAGGACGACCCCCGATTCCTATAATCGCTCGCTTCGGATGCTGTCGACTTCGACTCAGGCCGTGAAGCTGAAAGCCGTTGTCGTGACCCCATGAACCGCCTCGCCGCCATCCTGCCGCCCAGCAACGTGCTGGTGAATGTGGACGCCACCAGCAAGAAGCGCGCTTTCGAGCAGGCCGGGCTGCTGTTCGAGAACCAGCACGCGATCGCGCGCGCAACGGTCACCGACAACCTGTTCGCGCGCGAGCGCCTGGGCTCGACCGGGCTCGGTCACGGTGTGGCCATCCCGCACGGGCGCATCAAGGGCCTGAAGAACCCGCTCGCTGCCGCGGTTCGCGTGCAGCAGGCCATCCCTTTCGATGCGCCCGACGACGAACCGGTCAGCCTGCTGATCTTCCTGCTCGTGCCCGAAGCGGCGACGCAGCGCCACCTGGAGATCCTCTCCGAGATCGCCGAGATGCTGTCCGACCGCGAGTTGCGCGAGCGCCTCAAGACCGAGCCCGACGCCTCCAAGGTGCACGAGCTGATCGCCAACTGGGAACCGCTGAAGTCCGTCGCCTGAGAGGCTGAGAGTCTTTCGATCATGCCCGCTCATCACGCCATAAGGCACCCGCTCGTCGTTGCAAATGCTCGCCATAGCACGAGCTATGGCTGTGCTTTGCGCCTAGATCGGCCGCCTTCTGGCGCGTTGCTCGGGCACGCCCGACAAACTCTCAGCCTCTGATGCGTCGCCTGACCTTCGCCACCCGCCGCGCGTGAAGCCCACCGCCGTCAGCGCCGAGGTGCTGTTCGAGGAACACCGCCCGGTCTTGCACTGGGAGTGGATCGCCGGGCAC
>CAIKUF010000333.1 GCA_903830565.1 uncultured bacterium
CTCGTCCTCTCCCATCACCACGCGCTTGAGCGCGCCGGCCTTGAAGATGCTGAACACCTTGATCGGCAGCCTCTGGTCGCGGCACAGCGCGAAGGCAGTGGCGTCCATGACCTGCAGGTGCTTGACGATCGCCTCGTCGAAGGTGATGTTCGAGTAGCGCGTCGCCTGCGGGTCTTTCTTCGGGTCGGCGGTGTAGACGCCGTCGACCTTGGTCGCCTTGAGCACGATCTCGGCGCCGATTTCGGCGCCGCGCAGCGCGGCCGCGGTGTCGGTGGTGAAGAACGGGTTGCCGGTGCCGGCGGCGAAGACGACAACCTTGCCTTCCTCGAGGTACTGCAGCGCCTTCGGACGCACATAAGGCTCGACAACCTGCTCGATGGCAATCGCGGACATCACGCGCGCCGTCATGCCCTCCTGGCGCATCGTGTCCGCCAGCGCGAGCGAGTTCATCACGGTGGCCAGCATGCCCATGTAGTCGGCGGTCGCGCGGTCCATGCCGACCGAGCCGCCGGCCACGCCGCGAAAGATGTTGCCGCCGCCGATCACCACCGCGACCTCGCAGCCGAGCTGCGTCACGTCCTGGATCTCGCGCACCATGCGCACGATGGTCGCGCGGTTGATGCCGAAGGCGTCGTCGCCCATCAGGGCTTCGCCCGAGAGCTTGAGCAGGATGCGCTTGTACATCGGCATGCGGACGGCCCTGTGAAGCGAGTGCAACGGTGAAGTCTAGCGCCCCCGCTCGGTGCTCAGGCGCCCTTGGCCGCGGCCACCTGCGCCGCGACTTCGGCGGCAAAGTCGCCCGTCTTCTTCGCAATGCCTTCGCCGACCACGTACATCGTGAACGCCTTGACCGTGGTGCCGGTGGCCTTGAGCATCTGCTCGACGGTCTGCTTGTCGTTCTTCACGAAGGCCTGGTTGTACAGGCTGACTTCCTTCAGGAACTTCTGCACCGAGCCCTCGACACGGCGGGCGACGATCTCGGCCGACTGCGGCGCCTTGCCTTCGGCGCGTGCCTTGTCGGCGTCTTCGGCCGCCTTGAGCGAAGCGACGTTGCGCTCCTTCTCGATCAGTTCGGCGGGAACGTCGCTGGACGCCAGCGCGACCGGCTTCATCGCCGCGACGTGCATTGCCACGTCCTTCGCGGCCACGTCGTCGCCCTGGTACTCGACGACAACGCCGATGCGCGTGCCGTGCAGGTAGCTCACCAGCTTGGCGTCACCCGCAAAGCGCTTGAAGCGGCGGATCGACATGTTCTCGCCGATCTTGCCGATCAGCACCGCGCGCCGGGCCTCGACCGTTGCGCCGTCGACTTCAAGCGCGGACAGCGCGGCCACGTCGGCCGGGTTGCGCGTCGCGACCAGCTTGGCGAGATCCTTGCCGAACTGGAGAAAGTCGTCGTTCTTGGCGACGAAATCGGTCTCGCAGTTGATCTCGACCAGCGCGCCGGTGCTGCCGTCGATGTCAACAGCGACGATGCCCTCGGCCGTGATGCGGGACGACGCCTTGCTCGCCTTGCTTCCGAGCTTGACGCGCAGCAGCTCTTCGGCCTTGTCCATGTCGCCGTCGGCCTCGGTCAGCGCCCTCTTGCACTCCATCATCGGGGCGTCGGTCTTGGCGCGCAGTTCGCCGACCATGCTTGCAGTAATCGCTGCCATTTCAAAATCTCCGTTTAGCCTGCGGCCCGGCCCACGCGGCCGGCGCCGCCCAATCGTCCTGGGCGAACCGTGAAGCCTGAAGGGGCCCGCGGGCCCCGGGTCAGCTTGCCTCACGAAGGGTTCGCGAGGCAAGGCCGGGCTCTTAGGCGCCTTCGCTCACTTCCACGAACTCGTCGCCATCGGCGGCGATGGCCTGCACCACATCGCTGGTGACGTTGGCCTTGCCTTCGAGCACCGCATCGGCCACGGCGCGGGCATACAGCGCCACCGCCTTGGACGAGTCGTCATTGCCCGGGATCACGTAGTCGATGCCGATCGGCGAGTGATTCGTGTCGACGATGCCGATCACCGGGATGCCGAGCTTCTTGGCCTCGAGCACGGCGATCTTGTGGTAGCCGACGTCGATCACGAACATTGCATCCGGCAACGCCGTCATGTTCTGGATGCCGCCGATGTCCTTCTCGAGCTTGGCCAGCTCGCGCTCGAACATCAGCGCTTCCTTCTTGATGCGGATCTCGGTACCGGCCTCGATCTGCGCCTTCATGTCCTTCAGGCGCTTGAGCGAGCCCTTGACGGTCTTGAAGTTCGTCATCATCCCGCCCAGCCAGCGCTGGTCGACGAAAGGCATGCCGCAGCGCTGGGCTTCCATCGCAATGACTTCGCGCGCCTGGCGCTTGGTGCCGATCATCAGGATGGTGCCGCGGCGCGAGGCCAACTGGCGGATGAACTTCATCGCGTCGTCGAAGAGCGGCTGCGTCTTCTCGAGGTTGATGATGTGGATCTTGTTGCGATGGCCGTAGATGTACGGGGCCATCTTGGGGTTCCAGAAGCGCGTTTGGTGCCCGAAATGGACACCGGCTTCCAGCATTTCACGCATGCTGACGGTCATGAAGTTTCCAAAGGTTGGTTCTAAAATCCGGCTTGAATTGCAACCGGACAATCCTGTTGCAACACCTTCTTGATGCCGGGTTCGCGATTTGTCGAACTGCGCGCATCCGCTGCGAATGCCTTGCAGCGCGCGGCGCCCAGATAAGCCGGTGGAGTATAGCAGGACCATGACGCAAGACGGCCGCGACCTGACCTGGGCGCACAAGGCGATCGCCTCGGGAACACACAGCAGCACCGAGCTTCACGCGCAGGCGCAGGAACGCGCCGACAGCCCGGCGCTGCGCAGTGCATTCATCCGCCGCTTCGCCGGTTCCGCCGAGGTCGCAGCCTTCGTCGACGCGCAGCGCCGCGTGGGCGTTCCGCCGCCGCCGCTGGCCGGGCTCGCGGTGAGCGTGAAGGACTTGTTCGACGTCGCCGGCCAGCGCACCACGGCCGGCTCCGTCGTCCTCGCCCAGCAGCCGCCGGCCGCCGCCGCCGACTGCCCGGCGGTGGCGCGCCTGCGGGCTGCCGGTGCGGCGCTGGTCGGGCACACGAACATGACCGAGTTCGCCTTTTCCGGCGTCGGCATCAACCCGCACCACGGCACGCCAGCCAACCCGGCAACGGCGCAGATCGATGCGACGCCGCGCATACCGGGCGGCTCGACGTCTGGCGGAGCGGCATCCGTCGCCGGCGGCGCGGCCTGGGCCGCGCTCGGCTCGGACACCGGCGGCTCGATCCGCATTCCGGCGGCGCTGCAGGGCCTGGTGGGCTTCAAGAGCACCGCGCGCCTGGTACCGACCGACGGCTGCATCCCGCTCTCGACGACGCTGGACACCGCGTGCGCGATCACGCACTCGGTGCGCGACGCGGTGCTGCTGCACGAGGTGCTCGCTGCGCGCGGCGTCGCCCTCTCAGGTCGTCCGCTGCACGCGCTGCGGCTCGCGGTGCCGACCAGCATCGTTCTCGACGACATGGACGCGCAGGTCGCGACAAGCTTCGAGCGCGCGCTCGCGACGCTGCGCGCGGCGGGCGCTGTCGTCGACGACATCGCGCTGCCCGAACTCGCCGCCCTTGGCCCGTTGCAGGCGGGCGGCGGCTTCGCCGCGGCGGAGTCGTGGGCTTGGCACCGCGGCCTGCTCGCCACGCGCGGGGCCGACTACGACCCGCGGGTCGCGACGCGCATCCGCCGCGGCGAGTCCATGAGCGCGGCGGACTACCTCGCCCTGTTCGCGGCGCGCAAGGCCTGGATCGCACGGATGGCGCAGCGCCTGCACGGCATCGACGCGCTGCTCAGCCCGACGGTGCCCATCGTCGCGCCGCCGATCGCACCGCTCGTCGCCAGCGACGACGCGTTCTTCAGCGCCAATGCACTGCTGCTTCGCAACCCGGCTATCGTCAACCTGCTCGACGGCTGCGCGCTGTCGCTGCCCTGCCAAGCCCGCGGCGAAATGCCGGTCGGTCTGATGGTGTGGAGCAGCGCGCTGCAGGACGACGTCGTGCTCGGTGTCTCGCTCGCCATCGAAGCCGCGCTGGCTTCGGCGCAGGCTTGACGATGCGCATCGCAGTCGTCGGCGCCGGCATCGTCGGCGTCACCACGGCCCACGAGCTCGCTGCCGACGGCCACGAGGTCGCCGTCTTCGAGCGCCGCGGAAGTGTCGCCGCCGAAGCCAGCTTCGCCAACGCCGGTGTCGTCGCGCCGGGCTACGTCACGCCCTGGGCATGGCCCGGCATGCCGGGCAAGGTGCTCTCCTACTTGCTGGCAGCGCACGCGCCGGTGCGGCTGAATGCGCGCCTGGATGCTGGCACGCTGGCCTGGCTTTGGAAGTGGTGGCGTGCCTGCAACTCCAAGCGCTACCAGGCCAACCGCACGCGCATGCAGCGCCTGGCGGTGTTCAGCCGTGACCGCCTGCACCAGTTGACGCGCGACCTGCAGCTCGAATACGAGCGCAACGACGGCTATCTGGTGCTGCTGCGCAGCGCGCGCGATGTCGCGGCCGCGCGGCCCGGCCTCGCCCTGCTGGCCGAACTCGGCTTCGCCTTCGAGTCCCTGGACGCCGCGGGCTGCCGCCGCGTCGAGCCGGGGCTGAACGCCGAGACACCGCTAGCAGCCGGCATCCACCTCGCGCGCGATGAGGTCGCGAACTGCCGCCAGTTCGCGCTACTGCTGCGCGGGCAGGCGCGGCAACTGGGCGCGCGCTTCGTGTTCGACACCACGGTGCTCGGCCTGCACCCGGGGGCCAAGCCGGGCCTGACGCACCAATACCTGCCTCCCGCCGAAGCGCCTCCGCCGAGCAGCGTCTACGCCGAGTCGCGCCTGCACGAGGAGCCGGCCACGACACCGCCGACCGGCCCGGTGACCGAGACCTTCGACGCCGTCGTGCTGTGCGCAGCGCTCGGCGCACCGGCCTTGCTCGCGCCGCACGGCCTGCGCCTGCCGCTGCTCGCGGTGCACGGCTATTCGGTCACGGCGCCGCTGCGCCACATCGAGGAGTACCCCGACCTCGGCCCGCGCTCGGCGGTGATGGACGAACGCTTCAAGGTCGCCATCAGCCGCCTCGGCAACCGCGTGCGTGTCGCCGGCAGCGCCGAGATCGGCGGCAGTCTCGCTCGCTTCAACCCGGGTGCGATTTCGACGCTTTACAAGGTGCTGAGCGATTGGTTCCCTGGCGCTGCCCGGCTGAGCCAGGCGCAGCGCTGGAAAGGCGCGCGCCCGATGCTGCCCGACGGCCCGCCGGTGCTCGGCGCAAGCGGCATCCCCGGCATCTGGTTGAACCTCGGCCACGGTTCGAGCGGCTGGGCGCTCGCCTGCGGGTCGGCGCGCATACTCACCGATGGGTTGGCCGGGCGCGAAGCGGCGATCGACATCGAAGGCCTGGGTGTGTCGCGGCTGGTCCGAGCCAAGGCCTAATCGTCGAAGTGAGCTGACCAAGGAGCGCCGAAGGCCCCGATGCAGATCGTCTCCCGTCCCCACGCCACGCTGGCGCTGCACGGCCCGCAAAGCAGCCGCCGGATCGAGCAGATCGCGCAGGCCGGGTTGCCGCCGCACACGCTGATGCGCCGCGCGGGCCTTGGCGTCGCCCGTCTCGCGCTCGCGCTGTCGCCGCACGCGCGAACGGTCTGGATTGCCGCCGGCCCGGGCAACAACGGTGGCGACGGCTTCGAGGCCGCGGTCACCTTGCGCCAGGCCGGCAAGGCCGTGCACGTCACCTTCACCGGCGACCCGGCGCGCCTGCCTGCGGACGCGAGCGACGCACTGGCCCGCGCGCAGGCGGCCGGCGTCGCCATCGCCAGCCATGCCGTGCCCGCGCTCGGCGCGCAAGACTTGGCGATCGACGCCCTGCTGGGCATCGGCGCGAGCCGCGCGCCCCAAGGCGAGATCGCCGCGTGCATCGCGCAGCTGAGCGACCTCGCCTGCCCTCTGCTCGCGGTGGACCTGCCCTCGGGCCTCAACGCCCTCACCGGCCAGCCGCTCGGCAAGCACTGCGTGCGGGCCACGCACACGCTGTCGCTCTTGAGCTTGAAGCCCGGCCTCTTCACCGGCCATGGGCGCGACCTGGCGGGCGAGGTCTGGTTCGACGATCTTGGCGTCGATGCCGGCACATCGCCGCCCGACGCTTGGCTGACCGGCGCCGACGAGGCGCAGGCAGCGCGCGCGCAGCGCCAGCACGCGGAGCACAAGGGCAGCTTCGGCGACGTCGCCGTCGTCGGCGGCGCGCCGGGAATGACCGGCGCGGCCCTGCTCGCTGCGCGCGCAGCACACGCCGCCGGCGCCGGGCGCGTCTTCGTCAGCCTGCTCGAATCCGGGCACCCGGGCCAGGACCTGGCGCTTGACCCGGCGCGCCCCGAGCTGATGTTCCGCAGCGCGTGGTGGGCCAGCGCGGCGGACGTGCTCGCTTCGACGACCGTCGTCTGCGGATGCGGCGGCGGCGACGTCGTGCGCAGCGTGCTGCCGCGCCTGCTCAGCGTGGCTCGTCGCCTGGTGCTCGACGCCGACGCGCTCAACGCCATCGCTGCCGACAGCAGCCTGCAAACGCTGCTCGCGGCGCGCCCCGCGCGCGGCCACGCCAGTGTGCTCGCGCCACATCCACTGGAAGCAGCGCGCCTGCTGGGCGTGCCCACGGCCGACGTCCAGGCCGACCGCCTTCGCAACGCGCAGGACCTCGCCGAGCGCTTCGGCTGCGTCGTGCTGCTCAAGGGATCGGGCAGCGTGATCGCCGCGCCCGGCCGCGCGCCGCACATCAACCCGACCGGCAACGCCTCACTCGCAACCGCCGGCACCGGCGACGTGCTCGCGGGCTGGATCGGCGGCCTGTGGGCGCAGGCCGGCCATGCGCAGCGTGCCTTCGAGATTGCCGCCGCGGCCGCCTATGTGCACGGCGCGGCGGCAGACGCTGCAGGTATCTCGCCGCTGCGCGCTGCCGATCTGGTGGAGTGCATGCTCACGGGCCGCGGAGCGCCGCAGTCCTGAGCGACAGGGCGCGTCCCGACAGGCAGTGCCTCAGTTGATCGCTGCCGACCCCGGCGCCTGCGTGCCCACCGGGGTGAAGAGCCCGCCGACGTCGACCGCATCGAAGTGGTACTTAACGCCGCAGAACTCGCAGCCGATTTCGACCCGGCCCTGCTCGGCGACGATGCCGTGCACTTCGTCCGCGCCGAGGCCGAGCAGCATCCGGCCGACGCGCTCGCGCGAGCAGTTGCAGGCGAAGCGCGGCGCGCTCTCGCCCTGCTGCGGCTCGAAGCGGCGCAAGCTCTCTTCCCAGAACAGGCGGTGCAGCACGGTCTCGGCGTCCAGCGCGAGCAACTCGGCCTGCGTCAGCGTGGCCGCGAGCAGCGCGATGCGGTTGAAGTCTTCGTTGATGCCGATCTCGTCCTCGTTGCGCTGCCCGGCGAGGTTGCCCGCGCCGGCGGTGGGCATGCGCTGGATCAGCAGGCCTGCGGCGACCTCGTCGTTGGCGGCGAGCACGAGGCGCGTGTCGAGCTGCTCCGATTGCAGCATGTAGTGCTCGAGCACCTGCGACAACTGCTGCAGCGGCTCGCGGCGGTCTCCGTGCAAGGGCACGACGCCCTGGTAGGGCTGTTGCCCGGGCCGCTTCTCCTTCGGGTCGAGCGTGATCGCGCAGCGCCCACCGCCGTGCACGTTGAGCATGGCCGCGAGCTGCGCGTCGGCAGGCACGTCACCGACGACGGTGCCGGTGACGCGAAACGCGAGGTCGGGCTGCACCTCGGCCACCGCAAGCTTGACCGGGCCATCGCCGAACACCTGCAGCACGAGCGCGCCGTTGAAGCGGATGCTGGCCTGCATCAGCACGCCAGCGGCCGCCATCTGGCCGAGCAGCGAACGCACCGGCAGCGGATGGGTATCGCTCGCCGCGCGCCTGCGCAGCACCTCCTGCCAGTCGCCGGTGAGCCGCACGAGCATGCCGCGCACCGGCATGCCTTCTAAGATGAAGCGATGCAGTTCGCTCATCCGAGCGACTTCAGCTCGTTGCGAAATCGACGGGCTTTCTCGATGTAGCGCTCGGCGCCGCCCCGCTGGCTTTCGATCTGCTCGGGCGTGAGCGGGCGCAGGACCTTGGCCGGGCTGCCGACGATCAGCGAGCCGTCCGCGAACTCCTTGCCCCCGGTAACGACCGCGCCTGCCGCAACCAGGCAGTGGCGTCCGATCTTCGCGCCGTTGAGCACCACCGCCTGAATGCCGATCAAGGTGCCGTCGCCGATCGTGCAGCCGTGCAGCATGGCCTGGTGGCCGACGGTGACGCGCTCGCCCAGCGTCAGCGCAAAGCCGGGGTCGGTGTGGAGCACGCTGCCGTCCTGCACGTTCGAGCCCGCGCCGATGCGTATCGGCTCGTTGTCGCCGCGCAGCACGGCGCCGAACCAGACGCTCGCATCAGCAGCCAATTCCACGTCGCCGATCACCTGCGCGCTGTCGGCCACCCAGGCGCTGCCCGCGATGCGCGGGGACTGATCCCCGAGTTTATAGACGGCCATGCGATCCTTTCGTGGTGAACGAACAATCTTACGAGGCTACCGCGTCGGCGCGTCCTGGCTGCTTCGCCCCTTGCAGATCGAAACTCGAAGCCGCACCGAATATCATCCGCGCATGTCACCAGCGCGCAAACAACCCTTCATGTCCTTGACCGCCAAGGGCTTCGATGTGCTGTTCGTGTCGCACGCAGCCGGGATCCTCGCGCACGACTTCTCTGCAGCGATCGCTGAGCTTGAAGAAGCCTTGTCCGATCTCGAACTGCCGATCACCGAGATCATCGGCAGCGGCGGCGGCGAAACCAAGTTCACGCAACGCTTGCGCAAGACCCTTGCTGCCAAGAGATGGACGAAGCACGTCTTCGAGATCTCGAAGACCGTCGATGGCGTTGCCAAGGAATCGACGTCGCATGAAGTCGATCACGTCCGTCGGTTCAAGAACGGCGGCGTGCTGGCGATGGAGATCGAGTGGAACAACAAGGACCCGTTCTTCGACCGCGACCTCGAGAATTTCAAGCGCTTGCACGCCGAGGGTGCGATCAGCGTCGGCATTCTGGTCACGCGCGGAGCTAGCCTGCAATCGTCGATGTGGGATGCCGTACGCAGGTTTGCCGCCGATCGCGACATCGATAGCTTTGAAGCCCTGGCGAGAATCGGGTACGTACCAACCCCGAAGCAAGCCAAGAATGTGATGAAGCGCGTGACGCGCGAGAAGGACGCCCTCGCCTTTGCCGACGCCTGGACCGACAACTTCGTCTCGAACAAGTACGGTCAGGCCACGACGCACTGGGACAAGCTGCTGCACCGCGTACATCGCGGCGTCGGCAACCCCTGCCCACTCGTGCTCATCGGCTTGCCCGCGGCTATGGTGAGGTTCGACGCCGCGCCGGTCGACGCGCTGGAGGACGAAGACCTCATCTCGTGAAGGCGAGTTCCAGGTGCTTCTGCGAGTGATGCGCGTAGGTGGGCCACGAGGGCATGTAGCGATCATCGGCCTGGTCGCCCCATATGGCCCACTCAGGGCGCTCCCCGCGCGCGAAAAGCTCAAGGTACGGCCCCGGGCTGCAAGCTTGAATGATCGGGTATTGTTCGTCGGGCTTGCGCGAATGTTCTCGCTTGCGCGTGCTCATGATGTTGACCTGCGTGCGTCCAGGCTGCAGCGTCCTCGCACTCTTGCCACGCACGCCGAACAGCAGAAGTTCTGTCACGTTGCGGAAGTAGAAGCCGACGCCGCGCCCGTCTGGCCCGCCGTCCTTGCGAACCTTCTGCCAGACGATGTTGGACTTGTAGTTGAAGCCCCAGGCTTGCAAGACAGCAAGACCCTCGGGAAGCAGTGCGTTCGGCACCCACAGGTACAGGTGCGACGTCTCCGCCGCAGCGTCGGCGACGGGAAGCGCCTTGATGTCTGCGAGCGTCATCGTGCCGTATCGGGACAGCCGCTTGTGCTCGGGCGCAATCTTGCCCGTGCGGTTCTGAAACTGCCATGGCGGGTCGGCCAGAATCGTCTTGAACTTGCGCCCATCGACGAAGCGCGTGAAGTCGTGGGCAGCGTTCATCGGTGCGTGAAGTGATGTCATCGTCCTGCTCGAAGATTGCGACTGCGTTTGATACGCCGACGCCATTTGGCGTTTAGGTGGCGTTCTTGGAATGATAGCGGCCCATACTGGATCTGTATAAGGGGTATCCGCTTAGCTCCAGTGAGCGCCAGGAACTGGATATCCATCCAGTACATCCTACTCGCTCAAGGACGATGAAGACAAGCCCTTGATGACGCCTTGATGACGCTCTGGTAGGTCACTGGCGCGGTCACGAC
>CAIKUF010000334.1 GCA_903830565.1 uncultured bacterium
ACGTGGCCCATGCGCCGGTCGTCGAGTCCTTCGCCCAGCGTGCCAAGGCCAATGCCTTCGGCAACAAGGCCAGCAGTGCCGACCTGGCGGTGGCGCGCAAGCAGGTCCACGTGCAGTCGCTGATCGCGGCTTACCGCTTCCTCGGTTCGCGCTGGGCCGACCTCGATCCCTTGAAGCGCCAGGAGCGCCCGAAGATTCCCGAGCTCGAGCCCGCGTTCTACGACCTCAGCGAGTCCGACATGGACATCGCCTTCAGCGCCGGCAACACGTATTTTTCGACCGCCGAGCACATGACGCTGCGCGACATATTGCAGGCGCTGCGCGAGACCTACTGCGGCTCGATCGGCGCCGAGTTCATGCACATCACCGATCCGGCCGAGAAGCGCTGGTGGCAGCAGCGGCTGGAGAGCATCCGCTCCAAGCCGACGTTCGAGAAGGAGCACAAACTCCACATCCTCGAGCGCCTCACCGCGGCCGAGGGCCTGGAGCGCTACCTGCACACCAAGTACGTCGGCCAGAAGCGCTTCTCGCTCGAAGGCGGCGAGAGCTTCATTGCGTCGATGGACGAGCTCGTGCAGCGCGCCGGCCAGAAAGGCGTGCAGGAGATCGTGATCGGTATGGCCCACCGCGGGCGCCTGAATGTGCTCGTCAACACGCTCGGCAAGAGCCCGGCCGGGCTGTTCTCGGAGTTCGACCACACCGCGCCCGAGGAGTTGCCGTCGGGCGACGTGAAGTACCACCAGGGCTTTTCGAGCGACGTGACGACGCTCGGCGGCCCGGTGCACCTGAGCCTGTCGTTCAACCCGTCGCACCTGGAGATCGTGAACCCGGTCGTCGAAGGCTCGGTCAAGGCGCGCCTGGACCGGCGCGGCGACAAGGAAGGCTACACGGTGCTGCCGGTGCTCGTCCACGGCGACGCGGCCTTTGCCGGCCAGGGCGTGGTGATGGAGACGCTGGCGCTGGCGCAGACGCGCGGCTACTACACCGGCGGCACGGTGCACATCGTCATCAACAACCAGATCGGCTTCACGACCAGCGACCCGCGCGACAGCCGCTCGACGCTGTATTGCACCGACGTCGTGAAGATGATCGAGGCGCCGGTGCTGCACGTCAACGGCGACGACCCCGAAGCGGTGGTGATGGCGACCCAGATCGCGCTCGACTACCGGCAGGACTACAAGAAGGACGTGGTGGTCGACATCGTGTGCTTTCGCAAGCTCGGCCACAACGAGCAGGACACGCCGGCGCTGACGCAGCCGCTGATGTACAAGCGGATCGCCATCCACCCGGGGACGCGGCGCCTCTACGGCGACAAGCTGGTCGCGCAGGGCGTGCTGCCCGAAGGCGGTCCGGACGCGATGGTCAAGGCCTTCCGCGCCGCAATGGACCAGGGCAAGAACACCTATGACCCGGTGCTCACGAACTACAAGAGCAAGTTCGCGGTCGACTGGTCGCCCTTCCTCGGCCGCAAGTGGACCGACGCCGCCGACACCGCGCTGCCGCTGGCCGAGGTCAAGCGTCTGGCCCAGCGCATCACGACCTTGCCGGCGAACTTCAAGGTCCACTCGCTGGTCGAGAAGGTGCTCGCCGATCGCGCGGCGATGGGGCGCGGCGACATCAACATGGACTGGGGCATGGGCGAGCACCTCGCGTTCGCGTCGCTCGTCGCCAGCGGTTACGCGGTGCGCCTGTCGGGCGAAGACTGCGGGCGCGGCACCTTCACCCACCGCCACTCGGTGCTGCACGACCAGAATCGCGAGCGCTGGGACGAGGGCACCTACACGCCGCTCAAGCACGTTGCCGAAGGCCAGGCGGCGTTCGTCGTCATCGACTCGCTGCTGTCTGAAGAAGCCGTGCTCGGCTTCGAGTACGGCTATGCGAGCGCCGACCCGAACACCCTCGTCGTCTGGGAGGCGCAGTTCGGCGACTTCGTCAACGGCGCGCAGGTCGTGATCGACCAGTTCCTCGCTTCCGGCGAAGTCAAGTGGGGTCGCGCCAATGGCCTGACGCTTCTGCTGCCGCACGGCTACGAGGGCCAGGGCCCCGAGCACAGCTCGGCGCGGCTCGAGCGCTTCATGCAGCTCGCGGCAGACAACAACATGCAGATCGTGCAGCCCACGTCGGCGAGTCAGATCTTCCACGTGCTGCGGCGCCAGATGGTGCGCCAGTTCAGGAAGCCGCTGGTGATCCTGACCCCGAAGTCGCTGCTGCGCGCCAAGGACGCGAGCTCGCCGATGATCGAGTTCACGCGCGGCGAGTTCAAGACCGTGATCGGCGAGCAGCACGCCGAGATCAACGCCGAGAAGGTTAAGCGCGTCATCGCCTGTTCGGGCAAGGTCTACTACGACCTCGTTCGCAAGCGCGAGGAGCGCAAGGCGCTGGACGTGGCGATCGTGCGCGTCGAGCAGCTCTACCCGTTCCCGCACAAGGCTTTCGTCGCCGAGCTCAAGCGCTACCCGAATGCGACTGACGTCGTCTGGTGCCAGGACGAACCGCAAAACCAGGGCGCGTGGTTCTTCGTCCAGCACACCCTGCACGAGAACATGACGGACGGCCAGCGCCTGGGCTATGCCGGGCGGCCCGCATCAGCCTCGCCCGCGGTCGGCTACGCCCACCTGCACCAGGAGCAGCAGAAGGCTTTGCTCGACCAGGCGTTCGGCAAGCTCAAGGGCTTCGTGCTGATGAAGTAAGGCGTTAGGTCGGATGACGGCGTGCTGCTCACGGCGCCGCGGAACAGAACATACCGAGACATAAGCATGGCAATCGTAGAAGTCAAAGTCCCCCAGTTGTCCGAATCGGTGGCCGAGGCCACGCTGCTGACCTGGAAGAAGCAACCCGGCCAGGCGGTGGCGATCGACGAGATCCTGGTCGAGATCGAGACCGACAAGGTCGTGCTCGAAGTGCCTGCGCCCGCCGCCGGCGTGCTCGCTGAACTCGTCAAGAACGACGGCGAGAGCTGCACCAGCGACGAGTTGATCGCGACCATCGACACCGAAGCCGTGGCCGCCGCGGGTGCACCGGCAGCGCAAGCCGCCCCTGCCGCCGCGCCCGCAGCGCCGCCCGCGGCTGCGGGTGGCATGGCCGGCGTCGCGATGCCCGCTGCCGCCAAGCTGATGGCTGACAACCAATTGGCCGCGGGTTCGGTGCCGGGCACCGGCAAGGACGGCCGCGTGACCAAGGGCGACGTGCTGGGCGCGCTCGACGCGCCGGCCAAGCCGGCTGCACCGGCGCCCGCACCGGCGCGGCCGGCGCCGCCGCTTCCGGCCAAGACGCTGCCGCCGGTCGAGGCGCCGCGACCGGCCAGCCTCGGCGACCGCCCCGAGCAGCGCGTGCCGATGAGCCGGCTGCGCGCGCGCGTGGCCGAGCGGCTGCTGCAGTCGCAGGCCAGCAACGCGATCCTGACGACCTTCAACGAGGTCAACATGGCGCCGGTGATGGAGATGCGCAAGCGCTTCCAGGAGCGCTTCGAGAAGGAGCATGGCACCAAGATCGGCTTCATGAGCTTCTTCGTCAAGGCCGCGGTGCACGCGCTGAAGAAGTACCCGATCATCAACGCGTCGGTCGACGGCAACGACATCGTCTATCACGGCTACTTCGACATCGGCATCGCCGTCGGCTCGCCGCGCGGCCTCGTCGTGCCCATCCTGCGCAACGCCGACCAGATGAGCTTTGCCGATATCGAGAAGAAGGTTGCCGAGTTCGGCCAGAAAGCGCGCGAAGGCAAGCTCTCGCTGGACGACCTGACCGGCGGCACGTTCTCGATCAGCAACGGCGGCACCTTCGGCTCGATGCTCTCGACGCCGATCATCAACCCGCCGCAAAGCGCGATCCTCGGCGTGCATGCGACCAAGGACCGCGCGGTGGTCGAGAACGGGCAGATCGTGATCCGGCCGATGAACTACCTGGCGATGAGCTACGACCACCGCATCGTCGACGGCCGCGAGGCGGTGCTGGGCCTGGTCGCGATGAAGGAAGCGCTGGAAGATCCGGCGCGATTGCTGTTCGACATCTAAGGAGAATGCGATGTCCATTGCCGACGACATTGTCAAGCTCGAAGAACTGCGTGTGCGCGGCGCGCTCTCGGCCGAGGAATTCGAGCGCGCCAAGGCGCGCCTGCTCGACGCCGGCCCTCTCGCCGGCAGCACGGGTATGGAGGCCGTCAACAACCTGCGCCGCAGCACCGGCGACCGCTGGATCGGCGGCGTTTGCGGCGGCCTCGCACGCGCCACCGGCGTCGAGAGCTGGATCTGGCGCCTGATCTTCGGCGTGCTGTTCCTGTTCGGCGGCACCGGCGTTTTGCTCTACCTCCTGCTGTGGATCTTCGTTCCCGAAGAGTAGCGCCACGCTGCGCAGCAGCCTCTTGCATCGAGCGCACGCGCTCTCACCCACCATCAGCATGACCAAGACATTCGACGTTGTCGTCATCGGCGCCGGGCCGGGCGGCTACATCGCCGCCATCCGCGCGGCCCAGCTCGGCTTGAACACCGCCTGCATCGACGAGCAGAGCAACGACAAGGGCGCTCCGGCGCCCGGCGGTACGTGCACCAACGTCGGCTGCATTCCGTCGAAGGCGCTCTTGCAGTCGAGCGAGAACTACGACCACGCCGCGCACCACTTTGCCGAGCACGGTATCACGCTCGACCACCTCGCGATCGACGTGAAGAAGATGCTGGCCCGTAAGGACAACGTCGTGAAGCAGAACAACGACGGCATCCTGTTTCTGTTCAAGAAGAACAAGGTCACCTTCTTCCACGGCCGCGGCTCGTTCGCGCGCGCGGTCGAAGGTGGCTACGAGATCGCCGTGAAGGGCGCCGTCGACGAGACGATTCAAGCGCGCCACGTCATCGTCGCTACCGGTTCGAGCGCGCGCGCGTTGCCGGGCGTGCCGTTCGACGAGCAGCGCGTCCTGTCGAACGACGGCGCGCTGCGGATTCCTGATGTGCCTAAGCGCCTGGGCGTCGTCGGCTCGGGCGTGATCGGACTCGAGATGGGCTCGGTCTGGCGCCGCCTCGGCGCCGAGGTAACCGTGCTCGAAGCGTTGCCGGCCTTCATGACGGCCGTCGACGAGAGCGTCGCCAAGGAAGCGTTGAAGGTCTTCACCAAGCAGGGCCTGAAGATCGAGTTCGGCGTCAACATCAGCGCGGTCAAGTCGGGCGAGGAGGGCGTGGTGGTGACCTACACCGATGCCAAGGGCGCCGAGCAGACGCTGGCGGTCGACAAGCTCATCGTCTCCATCGGCCGCTCGCCGCACACGGCGGGCCTCAACGCCGAGGCGGTGGGCCTGCAGATCGACCAGCGCGGCGCTGTCGTCGTCGACGCCGAGTGCAAGACCAGTCTGCCGAACGTATGGGCGGTCGGCGACGTCGTGCGCGGCCCGATGCTTGCCCACAAGGCCGAGGAAGAGGGCGTTGCGGTGGCCGAGCGCATCGCCGGCCAGCACGGGCACGTCAACTTCAACACCATTCCGTGGGTGATCTACACCTCGCCCGAGATCGCCTGGGTCGGCCAGACCGAGCAACAGATCAAGGCCGAGGGCCGGGCCTACAAGGCCGGCCAGTTCCCGTTCATGGCCAATGGCCGTGCGCGTGCGCTCGGCAACACGACGGGCTTCGTCAAGTTCCTCGCCGACGCCAAGACCGACGAGATCCTGGGCGTGCACATCATCGGGCCGATGGCGAGCGAATTGATTTCCGAGGCAGTGGTGGCGATGGAGTTTCGCGCCAGCGCGGAAGACATTGCGCGCATCTGCCACGCCCACCCGTCGCTGTCCGAGGCGACCAAGGAGGCCGCGCTCGCGGTCGACAAGCGGACGCTGAATTTCTGATCGCCAGCGGCCGTCGATCTTGAGCGTTACCGAGGCCTACGCGCGGCTGCTGAAGGAGCGCGGCTATGCGAGCGACCCGGCGCAGCTCCGCGCCGTTGCCGAGCTGCAGCGCTGCGAGGACGACTGGGTGGCCTACAAGGCGCGGCGCTCGAACGCGGTGAGCAAGATGCTGCGCCGCCCGCCCATCCCGCGCGGCGTCTACATGCATGGCGGTGTCGGGCGCGGCAAGAGCTTCCTGATGGACTGCTTCTTCAACGAGGTGCCGCTGCAGCGCAAGACGCGCCTGCACTTCCACGAGTTCATGCGCGAAGTCCATCGCGAGCTGCACGAACTCAGAGGCACGGTCGACCCGCTGACCGAACTCGGGCGACGCATGTCGCGCCGCTTTCGCCTGATCTGCTTCGACGAGTTCCACATCGCCGACGTGACCGACGCGCTGATCCTGCATCGCCTGCTCGAATCGCTGTTCACGCACCGCGTCAGCATCGTCGCGACTTCGAACTTCCACCCCGACGAGCTCTATCCGAACGGCCTGCATCGCGACCGCATCCTGCCGGCGATCGCGCTGCTCAAGGACCAGCTCGAGGTCGTCGACGTCGACAACGGCGTCGACTATCGGCGGCTCACGCTGGAGCAGGTGACGCTCTATCACACGCCGCTCGGCGCCGCGGCGGATGCGGCGATGGATGCTGCCTTCACGCGCCTTGCCGAAGCGCGCGAGGGCGACCCCGTGCTGCACATCGAGCAGCGCGAGATTCGCGCCCGCCGCCGCGCCGGGGGCGTCGTCTGGTTCGACTTCAAGGCCCTGTGCGGCGGGCCGCGCTCGCAGAACGACTACCTCGAACTGGCGAGCCAGTTCCACACGCTGCTGCTGTCGGACGTGCCCGAGATGTCGCCCCGGCTCGCCTCCGAGGCGCGTCGCTTCACCTGGCTCGTCGACGTGCTGTACGACCGCCGCGTCAAGCTCATCCTGTCGGCCGCGGTGGCGCCCGAGCGGCTTTACACGCTGGGCCCGCTGGCGCACGAGTTCGCGCGCACGGTGTCGCGCCTGAACGAGATGCAATCGGCCGCCTTTCTCGCCCAATCGCGGCGCGAGGTGGATACTTCGCTCACATGACTCTGCAAGGTGCTTGTCGTTTCGGTCTGATCGCGCTGACCCTGATGGCCGGTGTCCAGGCGCGTGCCGATGCGCCGGCTGACGATGCCAAGGAGCGCGAGCGAATCCGCAGTGAGCGCGCAGCGGCCGAAGCCGAGTACGCCAAGCAGATGAGGATCTGCAACCAGCAATTCGTCGTCACCTCGTGCGTGAACGAGGCGCGCGCCAAGCGCCACGCGCTGATCGCACGCCTGGACGAGCAGCAATACACCCTCGACCAGGCCGAGCGCGCGCGACGGGCGAGCGCGCGCACGCAGGCGATCGACTCCAAGGTCAACGGCGACGAAGCGCGCCGCCGCGAAGAAGCCGCGCGCGAGCGCGCGACGAGTCGCCCCGCTGACAAGGAGCCCAAGCCTGCGCCTGCGCCCGCGAGCGCTGCGCCGCGCACGCCCCGCGCAGCCAGCAGCCCCGCGCAGCGCGCCCGGCAGGAGGAAAACGCCCGCCTCGCCTACGAGAAGAAGCAGCGCGACGCCGAGGCCCACCGCCAGGAGGTCGAGCGGCGAAATCAGGAGCACGCTCGAAAGACACACCCGGCAACGCCCCTGCCGTTGCCGACGGCTTCGTCCGCGGCGTCGGCGGCCCAGCCCAAGGCTGGCGCGACGGGACGCTGAGAACGCGCAGCGCCGGTGCAGTGCGCGTGGCGGCGACTCAGCTCGTCAACGCCTCGACGCGAACCAGGGCCAGCGACAGGTTGTCACCGCCGCCACGAGCGCGTTGGCGCGCCTTGGTCACCAGCATTTCGCTCGCCTCGCGCGGCGTCAGTTCGTGCACCATCGCGCCCAGTTCCTGCGGCGTGAAGTAGTGCCACAGGCCGTCGCTGCAGGCCAGTATCGAGTCGCCGAACTCGAGGCGCTCGATGTGCGCCAAGGTCATCGGCGGAGCCTGCACCATTCCAAGGCACCCAGTCAGCAGGTTGGCCTGCGGGTGCGAATTGGCCTCGGCCTCGGCGATCTTGCCTTCGTTGATGAGGCGCTGGACGTGCGAGTGATCGATCGTGCGGCTGACCATCTGCGCGCCGCGGAAGTGGTAGACGCGCGAATCGCCAGCATGGATGATGTCGCAACTGCGCGTCGGATCGATGAGGAAGGCCGCCGCTGTGCTGTGGGGTTCTTGCTCGGCGGTGATGGCGGTCAGCCTGATCATCAGGTGCGCCTCGCTCACGAGCTGCTTGAGGAATGCGCCGGCGTCGTCGGTGCTCGGCATGTAGCGATCGAACAGTTGCTGCGCGGTGAGGATCAACTGGTCGGCCGCCTTGCGCCCGCCGCTCTTGCCGCCCATGCCGTCGGCCAGCACCGCGAGCGCACAACCCGCCACACGCGGGTGGCCGATGATCTGAACCTGATCTTGCTGGTAGGCACGGTCGCCGCGGTGAATGCCGGTGGTGGCGGAAAGTCGATAGCCGAGGTCGCTCATAAGATCAAGGATAATCATTTTTGGCCTCCCCCACCCCCTGGCAGTTTTCCGTACTTGATGGATGACAACCTGCATTCACCCGAGCGGCGACTGATCGAGCTTCGGATCGAGCACGACGACCTCGACGACTTGATCGATCGCGCCGCCACGGACCACCCGGTCGACGAGATGGTGCTGCGCCGCCTGAAGAAGCGCCGCCTGCTCTTGCGCGACCAGATCGCCCAACTCGAAGCACAGATCGAACCGCCCGAGCCGGCATGACGCCGGCAGCGGCATCGCCCTGCGCACTCGAGTTGGCGGTCGACGCTGCATTCGCGGCCGGGGGTGCGCTGGCCCGCGCTGACGTGCACTACGTCGAGCGCGAAGTTCAACTGCAGATGGCGCTCGCGGTGGCGCGCGCCATCGATGCGCGTGCCGCGCTGGTGGTCGAGGCCGGCACCGGCGTCGGTAAGACCTTTGCTTACCTCGTGCCGACCCTGCTCTCGGGTGCGCGCGCCCTCGTCAGCACGGCGACCAAGAACCTGCAGGATCAACTCTTCCTGCGCGATCTGCCGCGCCTGTGCGAGGCCTTGCGCCTGCCGCTCAAGGTCGCGCTCCTGAAGGGCCGGGCGAGCTACCTATGCACGCATCGACTCGCGCTGGCGCGCCACGAGGCGCAATTGCCCGACCGCTGGGCCGTGCGCGCGCTCGCGCGCATCGAGACCTGGGCGCCGTCGACGAAGAGCGGCGACCTGGCAGAGATCGATGGCCTGGACGAGCGCTCGAGCGTGATCCCGCTCGTCACCTCGACGCGCGAGAACTGCCTCGGCACCGAGTGCCCCGAGTACCGCGACTGTCACGTCATGAAGGCGCGTCGCGAAGCGATGCTGGCCGACCTCGTCGTCGTCAACCACCACCTCTTCTTTGCCGACATGAGCCTGCGCGACACCGGCGTTGCCGAGTTGTTGCCGAGCGTCGAGGTGGCCGTGTTCGACGAGGCGCATCAACTGGCCGAGGCGGGCGTCGCGTTTCTCGGCACGACGCTTGGCAGCGCCCAAGCCACCGACTTCGCGCGCGACTTCCTCGCCGCCGGCCTTCAGCACGCGCGCGGGCTGCAGCCCTGGCAGGAGCTCGCCGGCGCTCTCGATCGCGCCGGGCGTGACCTGCGCCTCGCCGCCGCAGGCTCGCAGCGCGAGGTGCGCGGCACGCTCAAGCTGCGCTGGGACGAGCGCAGCGACGATGAAGGATTCAACGCGGCGCTGGCCGGGATCGAGGCCGCGTGCGCCGCCGCACAGCATGCGCTCGCCGCCGTCGCCGAGAGCGCGCCCGACTTCGCGAAGTTGCATGTTCGAGCCGGCGAACTCGCGGCCAGGGCGAGCACGTTCGCGCGCGCCGCGGCGGAGGGCAAGGTGCGCTGGATCGACCTCACGCCGCACCAGGCCAGGCTCGTCGAGTCGCCGCTGGATATTCGCGAGGCGCTGCGCGAACAGATGGCGCTCGCGCGCAAGGCCTGGGTCTTCACGTCGGCGACGCTGGGCGACGACGAGCGCCTGTCGTGGTTCACCGAATCGGCCGGGCTGGACGATGCATGCACGCTGCGCGTGGGCAGCCCGTTCGACTACGCAGCGCATGCGCGGCTGTACGTGCCGGCCGGGTTTCCCAAGCCGAACGAGGCCGGGCATTCGGCTGCGGTGGCGACGCTCGCCGCGCGCTGCGCGCGCGCGCTCGGTGGGCGCAGCTTCGTGCTGACGACGACCTTGCGCGCGCTGCAGGCCATCGGCGAACGCCTGCGTGAGGCGTTCGACGCCGAAGGCGATGCGATCCAGGTGCTCGTGCAAGGCAGCGCGCCCAAGCGCCTACTGCTGCAGCAGTTTCTCGACCGGCCGGCCTCAGTGTTGGTCGGCTCGCAGAGCTTCTGGGAGGGCATCGACGTTCCCGGCGAAGCACTGCAGTGCGTGCTGATCGACAAGCTGCCATTCCCGCCGCCGAACGACCCGCTGGTCGAGGCTCGCGTCAAGCGGCTCGTCGCCGATGGGCGCCATGCGTTTGCCGACTACTTTGTCGCCGAGGCCGCCGTGTCATTGAAGCAAGGCGCCGGGCGCCTCATCCGAAGCGAGACGGATCGCGGTCTGCTGGTGGTGTGCGACCCGCGCATGGCCGGCATGAACTACGGACGACGCTTGCGCGAAGCGCTGCCGCCGATGACGCGTGTCGCCACCGAGGGCGACGCGCTGGACTGGCTGGCAAGCCTCAGAAGCTGATTCTTACCAGAACTGCCACCAAGCGTGTTCGCGCGCCGCCAGCCCCTTGGTCAGGTAGACGCTGTTCGGGAAGTTCTGGCGCAGCACGCGGTCGGCGTCGTCATGCAACTCCGTGAGGCCCATCTTCCCGTAGCTCTCGGCGAGGATGTAGAGCGCCTCCTCGGTCGCGGGCGTCTGCCGGAACTCCTGAATCGCGGTCTGCGCGCGCGCCGCCGAAGCAACATAGGCGCCGCGCCGGAAGTAGTAACGCGCCACATGCACCTCGTACGCCGCAAGCGCGTTGACGATGTAGTTCATGCGCAACTGGGAGTCCGCGGTGTACACCGAATTCGGGAAACGCTCGACGACCTGGCGGAATGATTGATAGGCGTCGCGGGAGGCCTGCTGGTCGCGCTCGGACAAGTCCTGGCTGGCCAGCTGGTGTAGGAATCCCAGGCTGTCGTTGAAATTGATCAGGCCCCGAAGGTAATACGCGTAGTCGAGCGCCGGGCTGCTCGGGTTGAGCTTGATGAAGCGATCGATGGCGGTCAGCGCAGTGGCCTTGTCGCCGGCCTTGTACAGCACCCAGGCGCGCTCGAGCTGAGCCTGCTGGCCGAGAATCGTCCCTGCCGCGCGGCCCTCCAGGCGCTCGTAGAGCTTGGCCGCGGCGTCGTAGTTTCCGCTCGATGCCTCGTCCTTGGCATCTGCATACAATTTCTCGGGGCTCACATTGCCGCCGAGGTCCTTCGACGTCGTGTTGCAGCCCATCAGCGCCAGCGTCGCGAGCAGCAAGGTCGTCAGTGTCAGGGCCAACCGGCGGTGCGGCGCTTGCATCGGATTCATGAGCCTCGCGGGCGTCGCCTGCGCAACGCGGTGGTGTCGAAATGACCAGCAAGGATTATAGGGTTCGCTCCTCTCCCGCCACTGCGGGCGACGGGTGCGTGCCAGAGGTCGACGACGCGGCCGACGAAGCCGAGCCGCCTTCGTTTGACGAGCCCGCGGAGTTGCGCGAAGCGCTCATCGCCGACGCCATGCACGGCCTTCGTCTCGACAAGGCGGTGGTCGCGCTGGCGCCCGAGTTCTCGCGCACGCATCTGCAGGGCCTCATCGAAGGCGGGCACGTGCGGCTGGGCGACGGCGTCGTTACCACCTCGTCGCACAAGGTCCTGGCCGGACAACGGCTGAGCGTCGAACTCGTGCCCACCGCCGAGAGCCGCGCCTTCCGGCCCGAGGCGATGACGATCCCGGTCGTGTTCGAGGACCAGCACTTGATGATCGTCGACAAGCCGGCCGGAATGGTCGTGCATCCCGCTGCCGGCAACTGGCAGGGCACCTTGCTCAACGGCCTGCTCGCTCGCAACGCCGCGGCCGCTACGCTGCCGCGCGCGGGAATCGTGCACCGGCTCGACAAGGACACGTCCGGCCTGATGGTCGTCGGCAAGACCTTGCCGGCGGTGACCGCGCTCTCGCGTGCCATCGCCGCGCGCGAGGTGCATCGCCAGTACCTCGCGCTGGCGCACGGCGAGTGGCCGGCCGGCGTGACGCGCATCGATGCGCCGATCGGGCGCGATGCGAAGTCGCGCATCCGCATGGCCGTGCAGGCCTCTAGCAAGGCGGCGCAGACCGACGTCGAGCGCGTCGCGCTGGCCCATCCGGGCGACGCCGACGCCCACGGGGGCGTCAGTGCGCTGCGTTGCACGCTGTTCACCGGTCGCACGCATCAGATTCGGGTTCACGTGGCGTCGCGCGGTCATCCGCTGCTGGCGGACGCCCTCTATGGCGGCCGGCCCGCGCTCGGGATGCAGCGGCAGGCGCTTCACGCGGCCAGACTCGCGTTCGGGCATCCGGTGACCGGCCGCGCGCTTTCGTTCGAGGCTCCCGCGCCGGAGGACTTCGAACGCGCCTGGGCCATCGTCGTCGGGAAGGAGTGAGTCTTCCAGCCTTCGCTACAATGCGCCAAAGCCGCTGTGTGGCACGATCCGGGCGACGCGCCGATAGAGGGTGCGATTCGCCGATCGGCAAGACCAGGCCAGCGGCCGCGTCCGAAAGGCGCCAAGAGACGGCTTCGCGCGCCGCGATCGGAGCCGACGCCTGAACTGCACCAAGGGATGCGTGCCTGCCCCCCGCGTTGCGGAGGCGAGCGTCGCGCGAAAGACCCGAGCAGCCCGCGAGGGCCTCACCACGAAGCGCGCCGGCGCCACCGGCCGAAGAGGTATGCGACAACCATGAATACACAGGATGCCAAGCGCGTCCTAGAGACCGCGCTCATCTGCGCGCACCGGCCGCTGCCCCTGCGCGAGATGCGCGCGCTGTTCGCCGACGAACTCGGGGCCGACACGCTGCGCGCGCTGCTCGACGACCTTCGGCGCGACTGGCAGGGACGCGGCGTGGAACTGGCGATGCTGGCCAGTGGCTGGCGCTTCCAGAGCCGGCCCGAGATGCGCGAATACCTCGACCGCCTCAACCCCGAAAAGCCGCCGCGCTACTCGCGCGCGGCGATGGAGACGCTGGCCATCATCGCCTACCGCCAGCCGGTGACGCGGGGCGACATTGAAGACATCCGCGGCGTCACCGTCAGCAGCCA
>CAIKUF010000335.1 GCA_903830565.1 uncultured bacterium
CGGGCGCAGATCGCCGGCGTGAAGCTGCTGGCGAAGATGAACGGCGCGGTCGGCAACTACAACGCCCACGTCGCCGCCTATCCGGACGTCGACTGGGAAGCCTTCGCGCGCAAGGTCGTCGAGGAGCAGCTTGGGCTGGCCTTCAACCCGTACACGATCCAGATCGAGCCGCACGACGCGCTGGCCGAGCTGTTCGATGCGATGACGCGCGCCAACACCATCCTCATCGACTGGTCGCGCGACCTCTGGGGCTACATCAGCCTCGGCTACTTCAGGCAACGCGTGCAGGCCGGCGAGACCGGCTCGTCGACGATGCCGCACAAGGTCAACCCGATCGACTTCGAGAACGCCGAAGGCAACTTCGGCCTCGCCAACGCGCTGCTGACGCATCTGTCGCAAAAGCTGCCGATCAGCCGCTTCCAGCGCGACCTGACCGACAGCACGGTGCTGCGCAACATGGGCGTCGCCTTCGGCTACACGCTGATCGGCATGGACAGCTTCAAGCGAGGCCTGGCCAAGCTCGAAGTCAACCGCGACGCCATCGCCGCCGACCTCGACCACGCGTGGGAAGTGCTGGCCGAACCGATCCAGACCGTGATGCGCCGCCACGGGCTGGAGAGTCCCTACGAGCAGCTCAAGGAACTCACGCGCGGCAAGGCCATCACCCGCGAGACGCTGACCGCCTTCATCGCCGCGCTACCGCTGCCCGAGGGCGAACGCGCGCGCTTGCTGGCGATGACGCCGGCCAGCTACACCGGCCTCGCGGCCGAGCTGGCGCGGCGCATTGGTTAGACTCGGCCGCGATCCCCGATGATGGCGTAAGTCCCCGCTTTCGCAGGCGCCGCGCTGCTGGCATTGTGTCTCAGCGTTCAACTTGGCGGGGTGAGAGGTGACAGATGGACGGATACGTTCTCTACGACTTCAGGATAGATGCTTGGACACCTGAGACGCTTCCAATGAAGCGCCTCAGTGACTACGCGAACGAGCTTGCCAAGCTCTTTGGGTCAACCACCGACGTTCATCTCCTGAAGGTGAGAAAGGGCAGCGCTGTGTCGGAAATCGCAGTGGCTGCGAATGCTCAGCACGCCGTGGCAGAGCGGCTGGCACTTGTTGGGACGGCTCAAGCGCCAGAGGAATTGCGGCAACCCTATAGCAAGGTAAACGACTTCCTGCGGGAGGACGGTGGCAGTGCCGTGCTAAAGCTGAAGGGCGGTGCGCGGGTCGTTGCGTTTCCCGGCTGCAAGACGCCTCTCGCGGAAGAAGTCGTCATCCATGAGGCAGGAACACTAGATGGCGTCGTGATCCGGGTGGGCGGAAAGGATGAGACAGTGCCAGTCTGGCTCTTGGGCGAGAACGATGAAAAGCTACAGTGCAATTCCTCGCGCCAAATAGCTAAGGAACTTGCTCTGCACCTTTTCGGCAGCACAGTGCGCGTCAGCGGCTTGGGCAAGTGGCGTCGGAACTCGCAACGTGTCTGGCAACTTGAACAGTTTGACGTCAAGAGCTGGGAGACACTGGACGGCAAGCCACTTGAACAGATGGTGACCGAGCTCAGGGAAGTCCCAGGAAATGGCTGGACTGAGTTGCAGGATCCGCAAGCGGAATGGCGGCGCATTCGTGGCCAGGGGTAGGCAAGGTTTCTGATCATGGCCGTCGTCTTCGACGCTTCGGTGCTTGTTGATCTCTTTAGCAAGAAGCTGGCTGGGGATAGGCGCGCTCGCCTGGACAACTTGGTTGAGACGCTGTCCAAGCAACGAACCAAAGTCTTGATACCGACGCCCGCCTTGGCCGAATTCTTGGTCAGGGCCGGTCCGGCGAGGGAGGGCTTCCTTCAGGCATTGAGCCGGTCTTCCACATTCAGCGTTGTCCCGTTTGACCAGAAGGCTGCAGTGGAATGCGCGCTGTTGCTGTCTGAAGCATGGTCTCGCAACCAGCAGACCAAAGTCACGCACACCAAGTTCAAGTTCGATTGGCAAATCGTCGCCATAGCGGCCTCGAGAAATGCGACCGCCATCTACTCAGACGATCTTGACATTTCCCGGGCTGCTGCGCGTGTGGACATTCGTGTCTGCACTACTGACTCGCTCCCGATACCAACCAGTACGCTTCAGAAGCCTTTGCACTTCGAGCCACCTGGCGACGCGGAGGGCCACCACGAATGACAACGTGGCACCGCCTCCGTGATGGCGGAGTACATGTCATTCGTTGACAACCTGCGACGGGCAGAGCAGCGAAATCACTCGCTGCTCTGCGTCGGCCTCGACCCCGAGCCGGCGAAGTTCCCCGGCGCCTGGGCGGGCGACCCATCGAAGATCTTCGACTTCTGTGCCGCGATCGTGGACGCAACGCACGACCTCGTGATCGCCTTCAAGCCGCAAATCGCCTACTTCGCCGCGCAGCGCGCCGAGGAGCAGCTCGAACGTCTGATCGCGCACATCCGCGCCGTGGCGCCGCAGGTGCCGGTGATCCTCGACGCCAAGCGCGGCGACATCGGCGCAACGGCCGAGCAATACGCGCGCGAAGCCTTCGAGCGCTACCGCGCCGACGCGGTGACGCTGTCGCCCTTCATGGGCTTCGATTCGATCGCGCCCTACCTCGCCTACCCGGGCAAGGGCGCGATCCTGCTTTGCCGCACGTCCAACCCGGGCGGCGCCGATCTTCAAGGCCAGCGCCTGGCCGCGGGGGGCGGCCAGCCGGGCGAATTCCTCTACGAGCGCATCGCCCGCCTGGCCAACGGCGCGTGGAACCGCAACGGGCAGCTCGGCCTCGTTGTCGGCGCGACCTACCCGGCCGAAATCGAGCGCGTGCGCGAGATCGCGCCGACGCTGCCACTGCTGATCCCCGGCATCGGCGCGCAGGGCGGCGACGCCGAGGCGACGGTGCGCGCCGGTGCGCGCGGCGGCGCGCCCATCGTCGTCAGCTCGTCGCGCGCGGTGCTGTATGCGAGCGCGGGCGATGACTTCGCCGACGCCGCGCGCCGCGTCGCCGCGGCCACGCGCGACACGCTCAACGCCGCGCGCCCGCAGGGTTGAGCAGCGTCAGACCGAGCGCAGGAAGGCGTCGTAAGCGGTCTTGCAGATCAGCGCCGCGACGACGACGATGAAGGCGCGCCGAACGAAGGCGGCGCCATGCTTCAGCGCGAGCCGCGAACCGACCAGGCTGCCGGCAACGTTGGCCACCGCCATCACCGCGGCGACGTGCCACCAGACGTGGCCGGTCCACGCGAACAGCACCAGCGCGGCCAGGTTGGTCGCCGTGTTGAGCAGTTTGGCGGCGGCGCTCGCGTGCAGGAAGTCGTAGCCGAGCTGGCGCACGAACAGGAAGACGAAGAAGCTGCCCGCGCCGGGGCCGAAGAAGCCGTCGTAGAAGCCGATCGCCAGGCCGATCGCACTCGCCGCCAGCGCCTCGGCGCGGCCGCTGTAACGCGGCGCGTGGTGGCGCCCCATGTCCTTGCGCGCCAGCGTGTAGATCCACACGCCGACGAGGATGAAGGGCAGCGCCTTGCGCATTCCTTGCGGGCTGATCAGCGTCACCGTCCAGGCGCCGGCGAAGCTGCCCGCCATCGCCGCCAGAGCGGCCGGAACGAGCGCGCTCCAGGCCTGCTTCACGCGCCCCGCGAACTGCACCGTCGCCCACGCCGTGCCCCAAACTGCAGCACCCTTGTTGGTGCCGAACAGCGTCGCCGGAACGGCGCTCGGGAAGACGCCGAACAGGGCCGGGATCAGGATCAGCCCGCCGCCGCCGACGATGGCATCGACGAAGCCGGCGAAGAGTGCCGCAAGCGCGAGGACGGCGAGGTCGAACATGGGTCAGCGGATTGGGAAACCGCGTCGGCGTGCGAGGCGCACCAAACAAAAGGCGCCAGACTGATCTGGCGCCTTTGCAACTACTCAGCGGCCGATCGGCGCAAACCGCCGGCTCTTGCGGTGCGGGTCTACAGCGCCCTGCACCGATTCCGTCATGTCTCCTCGAACCCCCGCGCATGAAGCACCAAGCAGGTGCTCGCAGCGAGTGGCGCGACTGTAGCCCCGTCGGGGGCGCTCCGCACTAGGGCTTTCCCGACGCGCAGCCGCGCGCGCCGGCCTCACGCGCCGTCCAGCGCCTCGCGCACGGACGCCGCGGTCAACGCGGGCGAGCACTCCTGTAGAAAGCGATACGCGTAGCCGCGCAGGTAGTGCCCGCGGCGCACCGCGATGCGCGTCGTGTTGACCTCGAACAAGTGCGACGCATCGAGCCTTCGCAGCGCCTGATCGCGCGCATCGTCGAACGCCATCGAGGCGACGATGCCGACGCCCAGCCCGATGCCGACGTAGGTCTTGATGACGTCGGCGTCGAGCGCCGACATCACGATGTCGGGCACCAGCCCCGCTTCGGCGAAGCGCGCATCGATGCGCCCGCGCCCGGTGTAGCCCTCGTGGTAGGTGATGAGCGGCAGCTCGGCGAGTGCTTCGAGCGTCAGCGCGCGGCCGGCGTCGACCTGCTCGGCCAGCGCGTGCCCCGCCGGCACGACGACCGCGTGATGCCACTCGTAGAACGGGAAGCTGACGATGCTGGTATGGCTTTGCAGGCCCTCGGTCGCGATGCCGATGTCGGCCTCGCCGGACTGCAGCATGGCCGCGATCTCGGCCGGGCTGGCCTGGTGCAGCAACAGGTGAACGCGCGGGAAGGCCTCCTTGAAGCGGCGCACGATCTGCGGCAGCGCATAGCGGGCCTGGGTGTGCGTGGTCGCGATCGACAGGCTGCCCTGGTCGCGGTTCGAGAACTGCTCGGCCAGGCGCTTGATGTTCTTCGCGTCGAGCAGCACGCGCTCGACGATGGAGAGCATCTCCTTGCCCGGCTCGGTCAGCCCGAGCAGGCGCTTGCCGCGGCGCACGAAGAGCTCGACGCCGAGCTCGTCCTCGAGGTCCTTGATGTGCTTGCTGACGCCCGACTGCGACGTGTAGAGCGCATTCGCGACGTCGGTCAGGTTGAAGTTGTGCTGCGCCGCCTCGCGGATGATGCGCAGTTGCTGGAAGTTCATGAGCCTAGAAACCGCAGTGGAACGCGCCCGAGCGGGCCGTGATGCGCCGTTCTGGCAAGGCGCGACGAGGCGCAGGCTCAATGCCTGCAACGAGGAGCAACGCCGCCAGAGCGGCGCAGCGCGCCTCGATCGGGCGCGTAGCGCGGTCACACCAGAGGTGAGGGCGTTCGTGTGCGCAAGCGTCAGGATTCATGCGGCGTGGCCAGCAGAGGCAAGCGGTCGACTGCGGTTTCTAGGCTCAGGCCGCCTCAGGTTCGGCCTGCGGATCGGCGAACACGCTCAGCCGCGAGGGCACGAGGCGCACGCGCTGCCCCGGCTCCAGCGCGAGCGCAGCAGCGCGCTCGCGGCCGAGCTCGACCTCGTAGTGCTGCCCTTGCGGCCCGGTCAGCTCGACGCGGCTGCTGGCGCCGAAGCTGAGCACGCGAACGACCTGCGCGTCGATGCCATGCGCAGGGGCTTCACTGAGGCCCACGGCAGTGACGATCTCGAGCTCGTGCGGGCGCGCGAAGCCCAGCACCTGCGCGCCTTGCGCCAGCCCTTGCGCGCCGTGCTCCAGCGTCTGCGTGCCCACGCGCAACAGCTCGCCGTCGGCGCGGCCCTGGAAGCGGTTCACGGCGCCGAGGAAGCTGTAGACGAAGGGCGTCGCCGGGCGTTCGTAGACCTCGTTCGGGGTGCCGATCTGCTCGACGCGGCCGTGGTCCATCAGCACCACGCGATCGGCGACTTCGAGCGCCTCTTCC
>CAIKUF010000336.1 GCA_903830565.1 uncultured bacterium
ACTCCGCGCGCGGTCGACCGCGAAGCCGGCGACGCGGCCGCCGCCCTTCATCAACTCGGTGTCGTAGAGCGCGGTCAGCGCCCCGCGCGCGGCGGCCAGCGGCTCGATCACGGTGCGCTCGGGGTCGTCGATCAGCACCAGGACGTGCGGCACTTCGAGTTCGGCGCCGCGGCGAACCTCGATGCGCGGCGCCAGGCGGGCGACGATCGTGCCCTCGGTCGGGCGGATCAGGCTCGTCGACGCCGCACTGAAGTCGTAGTGCTCGAGATCGAGCTCGAGCATCAGGCCGCGGCGAACGCGCGAGCCTAACGTCCTTTCAACGTAGATCGGACCGTCGTGCTCGCGCAGCAGGCCTTCGGCCAGATAGCTGCGCATCGCCTGCTGGATGCGGCGAATGCGCGCCGGGGCGTCGGCCGAACCGAGATAGGCCTCCGGGAAGATCAGGTGCAGCGTCGACGGCGCGGCGCCGACTTCGCGCTCGACCTCGCGCCAATAAGCAGGCTCGGAGGTGTACTGATCGCAGGCGATCACCGCCCACTTCGAGAGGTCGATTCCGGGCCGCGGGAGAAGCGGCCGCGGCGAGCGAAAGCCAGGGTGAGCGGTCATGAGTGGGCGCGCGTGATGTAAACCATGGATGCTACCCATGCGCGGCCGGGAGCGTCGCCGGGCGTCGCGGCAGGCGTGAGAAACTGCGAATGCCACTGGCACGCTGACGGAGGTGGGGATGTTCGATCGCTTGACTGCCCTGATGGTCGTTGCAACGTGGTGCAGTGTTTGCGCCGCGCAGACAACCGTCTACGAAACCAAGGACAAGAAGGGCCCGGTGTTCTCGGACGTTCCTTCGCCGGATGCCAAGGCCGTCAAGCTCCCGCCGCCCAACGTGATCGACGTGACCCCGGTCGCACCCGCGCCGCGGCCGACGACGCAGGCCGCGCCGCCGCCCTATTCGGCGCTGGCCGTGACGGCGCCGGCCAGAGGCGCAACGCTGCACACGAACACGGGCCAGTTCAGCGCAACGGTGAAGGCCACGCCACCCTTGCGCGCCGCCGTCGGCGACCGGTTCAGGGTGGTGCTGGACGGCAATGTCCTGGCGCCGCAGTATCGGTCGACCGGCTTCACGATTTCCGCCGCTGACTGGCAGGCGGCCGCCGGCCCGAGTGTCGAGCACAGCTTGCAGGTCGTGATCGTCGACAGCGACGGAGCCGAACTGCTCCGGTCCGCACCGGTCACGTTCTACGTGCAACGATCGACGGTGCGGTCGCCGCGCTGAGGGCGGCGCGCGATCGGGTATGGTCGCTCGAACGACTCAATCACCGGAGATCCGCATGCCCTGCTATTCCATCGAAGGCATCGTGCCCGTCGTCGCGCCCGAGGCCTACCGCACGCGCGTGCAAGTTCGGATTCCGGGCTGACCCCGGGCGCGACCACGCCACGCGCCGCCAGACGAAGCTCGGCCCACCCATCTCGCCCCAGACCACATAAGTTCCGCCATGCGACCGCCATTGCAGATCCGACTCAACGGCCGGCCGATTGGAAGCGGCACGTTCCCACTCGTCATCACGCCGCTGGTCGGGCGCACGGTTTCGGATCTGATGGACGAACTCGCGGACATCTTGCCCAAGCGGCCCGACCTTCTCGAGTGGCGGGTAGAATTCTTCGTCGCGATCGGCGACACGGAGCAGGTGATCGCAACCGCGCGCTCAATCCGGCGCGCGGCCGCGGGCATCCCGCTCTTGCTGACGCGTCGCAGCGTGGCCGAAGGCGGCCAGCCGATTCCTTTGGACGAGCCCGCCG
>CAIKUF010000337.1 GCA_903830565.1 uncultured bacterium
GATGAGCTGCAAACCGAGCGCGCGGGCCCATTGGCAGGCGATCAGCCCGACGCCGCCCGCGGCGGCGTGGAAGAGGACGAAGTCGCCCGCATGCAGGCCGCCCTGCGGCAGCGTCTTCTTGAGCAGGTACTGCGCGGTCAGACCCTTGAGCATCATCGCCGCGCCGGTCTCGAAGGCTATCGCATCGGGCAGCTTGACGACACACTGCGCCGGCATCACGCGCAGCGTGCAGTAGCTGCCCGGCGGCGTGCTGGCGTAGGCGGCGCGGTCGCCGACCTTCAGGTGCGTCACACCCTCGCCGACAGCCTCGACCACGCCGGCCGCTTCCATGCCGAGCGAGAGCGGCATCGGCAGCGTGTAGACGCCCGAGCGCTGGTAAACGTCGATGAAGTTCAGGCCGCAGGCGTGGTGGCGGATGCGGATCTGGCCGGGGCCCGGCTCGCCCACCGGCAGGTCGACGAGGACCATCGCATCGGCGCCGCCGGGTTGATCGACGCGAATCGTGGGGCTGGTCTGGGTCATGGCGAGGGTCTCCGGCAAGTGGAATGAATGCGCTATCGTGCCAGCACTTCACCAAGCCCGCTGGCGAGCCGCTCCGCCACCCGCCAAAGCCCCATGAAACGGCTCACCACCGCACCCAACATCGCCATCGCCACGCTGTGGGCCGACATGCTCACGAGCGGCGGCATCGAGGCCACGGTGCAGCGCTACTTCGCGAGCAGCATCGCCGGCGAGATCCCGCCCGACCAGGCGCTGCCCGAGGTCTGGATCGCCGACGAAGCGCAGTTCGACGCCGCGCGCAGCCTGCTGCACGAGTTGCGCCACCCGCCGCGCCGACGCTGGGTCTGCCCGGGCTGCGGCGAGCGCATCGACGGCCCGTTCGAGCAATGCTGGAAGTGCGGCGCGCTGATGCCCGCCGACACCGCGCGATGACGCGAATCTCCGCCCGCACGGCGCTGCTGATGACCCTGCCGCCGCTGCTGTGGGCAGGCAACGCCGTCGTCGGGCGATGGATCGTCGGCAGCGTGCCGCCGCTGACGCTGAACTTCCTGCGCTGGCTGCTCGCCGCGCTGCTGCTGCTTCCCGTCGCCTGGCGCGTGTTCCTGCGCCCGCGGGACATTGCCGTCCACTGGATTCATCTGCTGCTGCTCGGCCTGCTCGGCGTCGGCACTTACAACGCCCTGCAGTACCTGGCACTGGTCACGACGACGCCGATCAACGTCACGCTGATCGCTGCCAGCAGCCCGGTGTGGACGCTGGCCGTCGGCGCACTCTTCTACGGCGAGCATCCGAAGCGGCGCCAAATTCTCGGCGCCGCGTTCTCCCTCGTCGGCGTGCTGCTCGTCGTCGCACGCGGCGAACCGTCGGCACTGGCACGGGTGCAGTTCGTGGCCGGCGACCTCTACGTGCTGATTGCCATCATCGCCTGGGCGTTCTACAGCTGGATGCTCGCCCGCCCTCCGGCAACGATGGCTTCGGCCGGCTGGAACTGGGCCGAGTTCCTGTTGCTGCAAGTGCTGTTCGGCCTGCTCGGCGCAGGCGCTGCGTCTGCCGCCGAGATGGCGAGCGGCGCGGCGCCCATCGTCTGGAGCGGCGGGGTCGTCGCGGCGCTGGTCTACGTGGCCATCGGGCCGTCGATCATTGCCTTTCGATGCTGGGGCAGCGGCGTCGCCGCGGGCGGGCCGGCATTGGCGGCGTTCTTCGGCAACCTGACGCCCGTCTTCGCCGCGCTGCTGTCGGCCGCGCTGCTCGGCGTGCCGCCGCGCTGGTACCACGTGCTCGCCTTCGCACTCATCGCCGCCGGCATCCTCGTCTCGTCGGCGCGGCGCAAGAGTTGAATCAGAACGTCCCCGCGTACGCGCCGCCGTCGATCAGGATGTTCTGCCCGACGAGGTAGCCCGCGTGCACGCTGCAGATGAACGCGCAGGCGGCACCGAACTCGTCTGCGCTGCCGAAGCGGCGCACCGGGATCGTGCCGGCGCGCTGCGCCTTCACGGCGTCGAGAGGCTGGCCGGTCTTCTGCGCCAGGCCCGCCATCGTGACGCGCAGGCGGTCGGTGTCGAAGGCGCCGGGCAAGAGGCCGTTGATCGTCACGCCGCGCGCCGCGATGCTGCTGCGCGCAAGACCGGCGACGAAGCCGGTCAGCCCCGAGCGCGCGCCGTTGCTGAGACCCAGGATGTCGATCGGCGCCTTCACCGCGGCCGAGGTGATGTTGACGATGCGCCCGAAGCCGCGCCCGGCCATCGCGTCGACAGTGGCTCGGATGAGTTCGATCGGCGTCAGCATGTTGGCGTCCAGCGCCTTGATCCAGGCGTCGCGCCCCCAGTCGCGAAAGTCGCCCGGCGGCGGGCCGCCGGCATTGTTGACGAGGATGTCGACCTGCGGGCAGGCCGCGAGCGCCGCGGCGCGGCCCTCGGGCATCGTGATGTCGCCCGCCACCGCGCGCACCTGCACCGCAGGGCTGAGCGCGCGCAGCTCGGCGGCGGTGGCTTCCAGCGCCTCGGCGCCACGCGCCGTGACGACGACGTTCACGCCCTCGCGCACCAGCGCCATCGCACAGCCCTTGCCGAGGCCCTTGCTCGATGCGCAGACCAGCGCCCACTTGCCGTTAATGCCCAGATCCATCGTTGCTCCTTGACTTCCATTGCCGATGATTTTAGCCGTTAGGTGCGCGAGCGCGCGAGCAGCCAGATGCCGGCCAGCACGAGCAGCGTGCCCGCAGCGAGCCAGGCGGTGAAAGGCTCGCCGAGGATCAGCACGCTCATCGCGATCGTCGACAGCGGGCCGACCATGCCGGTCTGCGAGACCATCGTCGCGCCGACGCGCTCGATGGCCATCATCACCATCAGCACCGGCGCGAAGGTGCACACGGTGGCGTTGAGCAGCGAGAGCCAGATCACCTCGGGCGCCACGGCCAGCGAGGCGAGCGGGCGCAGCAGCAGGAACTGCGCGATGCACAGCAGGCAGGCGACGCTGGTCGCCAGGCCCGTCAGGCGCAGCGCGCCCAAGCGCTTGACCTCCTCGCCGCTGTAGACGAGGTAGAGCGCGTAGCTCACCGCGCTCGCGAACACGAGCCCCGCGCCGAGCGCGACATTGCCGCCATCGAGCCGCACCTCGTGCCCGAACGCGAGTGCGACGCCACTGTAGCTAACGGCCAATGCAAACAGGTGGCGCCGGCTCACGCGGTGCTCGAACAGCAGCACGCCCAGCGCGAGCACGAGCGTCGGGTTGAGGTAGAGGATCAGCCGCTCCAGGCTTGCGCTGATGTACTGCAGGCCGGCAAAGTCGAGAAAACTCGCCATGTAGTAGCCGCTGAAACCCAGGCCGAGGATGGTCAGCTTGTCGCGCCGCGTGAGTGCCGGCTTGCCGCGCCCCGACCACCAGGCGAGGAGCACGAACAGCGGCAGCGCGAACAGCATGCGGTACATGATCAAGGTCACCGCATCGACGCCGTGGCGGTAGGCGAGCTTGACGATGATGGCCTTGCCCGAAAAGGCAATCGAGCCGACGCCCGCCAGCAGCAACCCGGGCCAGAGCGGGCGCGCGGCGGGCGCTGGCAGGACGGTAGGCGAGGTCATCGAGGGCATTCTACGAATGCCCGCCGGCGGGGTGCGCCCCGGCCTGCGCTCAGCCGTGCAAACCGAGCAACGCCCTCGCCTCGGCCGGGCTCGCGACTTCGCGGCCAGCGCGGCGTGCGCAGGCCGCGAGTTCGGCGACCAGCACGCCGTTGCCTTTGGCGCGCTCGCCGCCAGGCAGGTAGAAGGTGTCTTCCAGACCCGTGCGCAGCATGCCGCCGAGCTCGGCCGTCTTCTGGTGCACCGGCCAGATCTCGGCGCGGCCGATCAACGTCGCCTGCCAGACCGCGCCCGGCGCAAGGTAGCGCGGCAGCAGTGCCAGCAGATCGGCGTCGCACGGCATGCCGGAGGCCACGCCCATGACGAAGTTGTACTCTGGCACGCCCTTGAACATGCCGGCCTTGAGGTACATGCCCACCGAACGCACGATGCCGACGTCGAAGCACTCGAACTCCGGATGCACGTCGAACTCAGCCATCGCGTCGAGGAACTGCTGGACCTTGGTCACCGGGTTGTCGAACACCATCGGCGGCCAGGCCCATTGGCCGTCGTTCTTGATCTTGAGGTAGTTCAGGCTGCCGGCGTTGCAGGCCGCGATCTCGGGCTTGACGCGGCGAATGCAGGCGAGCGGCCCCGAAACGTCCTTGCCGACGACGCCGGTCGTCAGGTTGATGACGACGCCCGGGCAGGCCTCGCGGATCGCTTCGACCACGGCGGCTGCAACTTCCGGGTCCCAGCTCGGCATGTGGCCGAAGCCCGCCTCCTGGCTGCGCACGTGGACGTGCATGATGGACGCGCCGGCATTGAAGGCGTCGCGCGCCTCGGCCGCCATCTGCGCCGGCGTCACCGGCACCGGGTGCTGCTTGGGATCGGTCAGCACGCCGGTCAGCGCGCAGGTGACGATGGCTCTGGTCATTCGCTCTCCTTTGTCGGTTCGAGTTCGGCCAGCAGCGCGCCGGCCGCGACCTGGTCGCCGACGCGTGCATGCACCGCGACCACGCTCGCCGCCACCGGGGCGGCGAGCCACATTTCCATCTTCATGGCCTCGACGCAGGCAAGCGGCTGGCCCGCGGCGACCGTGTCGCCCGGCTGCACCAGCAGTTGCGTCACGACACCGGCGACCGCCGCGCGAACGCGCCGTTCGTCGACGCCAGCATCGGCACTTGCAAGAGCCGACGGCTCGTTGAAGACGAAGTTTGCGCCAGCCATCGCCAGGTGCAGTTCGCTGCCGTCCCGCAGCGCGACCACGCACCTTTGCACGCCGTCGAAGCGGTAGCGCAGGCTGCCGGGCGCGAAGGCGAGCACGTGGATCTCGTGCGTTGCTTTGGCCAGCGTGACCTGCACGTTGCCGTCGCGGTGAGGCTGCACTCGCAGGCGTGCCGATTCGCCGTCGTCGCAGCGCAGCTCGACGTCGTAGGCGGCGACGCTGTCGGCGCGCCAGCCGGCGCCGTCCTGATGCGCGAACGCTGCCGCGGCGACGCACCAGGCTTCATCATTCGGCAGCGGGCGTTGGGCAATGGCCTCGCCCTGCTCCACCCAGTGGTCGATCAGCGTCGTCGTCATGCTCGCGCCGCGGAAGTCCGCGTGATCGACGAGGTCGGCGAGGAAGCGCCCGTTGCTCCGCAAACCCAGCAGCGGCGAGTCCTGCAGCGCAGCACGCAGGCGGCGGATCGCGTCGTCGCGGTCGCGCCCGTGGGCGATGAACTTGGCGACCATCGCGTCGTAGAACGGCGACACCGCTGCGCCCTCGGCAATGCCGTGGTCGATGCGCACGCCCGGCTGCGATGCCGCAGCTTCGGGCCGCCACCAGCGCACGCGGCCGGTCTGCGGCGCGAACGGCGTCGGTCGCGAATACGGGTCTTCGACGTAGAGCCGGGCCTCGATCGCGTGGCCTTGCATGCGCACCTCGTGCTGTTGCAGCGGCAGCGGCTCGCCAGCGGCAATGCGAAGCTGCCATTCGACGAGGTCGAGCCCGGTCACGCATTCGGTGACCGGATGCTCGACCTGCAGCCGCGTGTTCATTTCGAGGAAATAGTGCTTGAGATCGGCGTCGACGATGAACTCCACTGTGCCGGCGCCGCAGTAGCCGACAGCCAGCGCAGCGGCCACCGCGTCGCGCCCCATCGCTTCGCGCAGCGCCGGGTGGACGACCGGCGACGGCGACTCCTCGATCACCTTCTGCCGCCGACGCTGCGCGGTGCAGTCGCGTTCGCCGAGGTGGATGGCGTTGCCGTGCGCATCGGCAAAGACCTGAATTTCGATGTGGCGGCCGTTCTCGATCAAGCGTTCGAGCATCAAGCAGCCGTCGCCGAAGGCGCTTTGCGCTTCGCGCCGCGCACCGGCGATCGCCTGCGCGATCTCGCCCGCATTGCGCACGAGGCGCATGCCGCGCCCGCCGCCGCCCGCCACGGCCTTGACGAGCAGCGGAAAGCCGAGCGCCAGCGCCTCTTGCGCGAGGCGTTCGTCGCCCTGCTCTGCCCCCAGGTAGCCGGGCGCGCAGGGCACGCCCGCGGCGTGCATGCGCTGCTTGGCGAGCGCCTTGTCGCCCATCGCCGAAATGGCCGAGGCAGGCGGGCCGATGAAGGTGAGCCCGGCGTCGACGCAGGCCTGCGCGAAGGCTGCGTTCTCGCTCAGGAAGCCGTAGCCCGGGTGCACCGCATCGGCGCCGGTGCGGCGCGCGGCAGCGACCAGCGCCTCGATGCGCAGATACGACTCGGCCGCGGGCGAGGCACCGATGTGCACCGCCTCGTCGGCTTGCTGCACGTGCGGCGCGTCGGCGTCGGCGTCGCTGAACACCGCCACCGTGCGGTAGCCGAGAGCGCGCGCGGTGCGCATCACGCGGCAGGCGATCTCGCCGCGGTTGGCAATCAGTATCTTCGTGACCATGTCAGCTCCGCGGCTCGATCGCCCGACGCTTCGCGTCGCCAGCAATATGGCTGCGGCTCACATCGGCCATGCCGATATGAGCCTGCGCCGCAAGCGCCGCTGGGCGGCGCTTGTCGCCGCGATTGGCAATCAAGACCGTGCTGAACTTCATTGCGGCGCCCAGTTGGGTTTGCGCTTTTGCAGGAAGGCGGTCGTGCCTTCCATGCCTTCGGGGCCTTGCACGGCGCGCGAGAACACGGCCGCCGCTTCGGCGACCAGATCGGCCGGCGGCGTGAAGCGAGACAGCGCGACCAGGCGCTTGGTCTCTGCAACCGCGCCGGGCGCGCATTGCAGGACGCTCGCGACAGCCCTCGCGACTGCCGCATCGAGCGCCGATGCGCCGCTGTGCACCTCGTGCACGAGGCCGATCGCCAAGGCCTCGGCAGCATCGAGCCGGGCTGCGCTGACGGCGAGTCGCTTGGCCTGCGAATAGCCCAGGCGCTCGACTAGATAGGGCGCGATCTGCGCCGGCACGACGCCGAGCGAGGTCTCGGGCAGGCGAAAGGCCACGCTGTCAGACGCCAGCGCAATGTCGGCCACGCACGCGATGCCGAAGCCACCGCCCATCACCGTGCCCTCGAGCACCGCGATCAGCGCCAGCGGCGTGCGCGAATAGGCGACGCACAGCGCACCGAATTGCGCGTTGACGTCGGCAATCGCGTCGGCGCCGTCGACCGCCGGCTTCATGCGCGCCGCGGCCATGTCCTTCAAGTCGCCACCGGCGCAGAAGTGCCCGCCGGCGCCACGCAGCACGACGACGCGGATGACGCCGCTCGCCTCGGCCGCGGCGAGCGCCTGCTGCAACTCGCCGACCATCGCGAGCGACATCGCATTGCGCGCCGCGGGCCGGTTGAGCGTGAGATGCAGCACCGCGCCGTCCAGGCGCGCCGCGATGGCGGCAAAGGCCTGCCGTTCGAACGCCGCCATGCTCACCGCGCCTTGCCCGGCAAGGTGCCTTCGAGCTTGCAGATGATGCCGAGCATCACTTCATCGGCGCCGCCGCCGATCGAGATCAGGCGGCTATCGCGGTAGGCCTGCGAGAGCGGGTTGTCCCAGGTGAAGCCCATGCCGCCCCAGTACTGCAGGCAGGAGTCGGTGACTTCGCGCGAGAGCCGGCCGCACTTGAGCTTGGCCATCGACGCGAGGCGCGTCACGTCCTTGCCCGAAACATAGAGCTCGACCGCGCGGTAGGTCAGCGCGCGCAGCGCTTCGACCTCGGTGCGCAGCTCGGCCAGCCGGAAGTGAATGACCTGGTTGTCGAGCAGGCTCTTGCCGAAGGCCTGGCGCTGGCGCGTGTACTCGATGGTCTGGTCGATCAGCTTGTCCAGCGAGCGCAGCGAGCCGGCCGCGCCGTAGAGGCGCTCTTCCTGAAACTGCAGCATCTGCAGCGTGAAGCCCATGCCCTCCTGGCCGACGAGGTTGCGCGTCGGGACGCGCACGTTGTCGAAGAAGAGCTGCGCGGTGTCCGACGAGTCCATGCCGATCTTGCGGATCTTCTGTCGCGTGATGCCGGGCGAGTCCATCGGCACGACGATCAGCGACTTGTTCTTGTGCGGCGCGCCGTCGGAGGTGTTGGCGAGCAGGCAGCACCAGTCGGCGGTCATGCCGTTCGTGATCCACATCTTCGAGCCGTTGATCACGTAGTCGCCGCCTTCGCGCCGGGCCTGCGTCTTCACCGCGGCGACGTCCGAGCCGCCGCCGACTTCGCTGACGCCGATGCAGCCGACCATGTCGCCCGCGATCGACGGCGCGAGAAACTCGCGCCGCAACTCGTCGGAGCCGAAGCGGGCCAGCGCCGGCGTGCACATGTCGGTGTGCACGCCGATGGCCATCGGCACGCCGCCGCAGTTGCAGTCGCCCAGCGCCTCGGCCATCGTCATCGAGTAGCTGAAGTCGAGGTCCATGCCGCCGTATTCGGCGGGGTACTTCAGGCCCAGAAGGCCGAGATTGCCGAGCTTCTTGAAGACCTCGTGGATGGGGAACTGCTGCGCGGCCTCCCACTCGGCCACGAAGGGGTTGATCTCCTTGGCGACGAATTTGCGGACGGTGTCGGCGATCTGCTCGTGTTCGGGGGTGAATTTCATGGCGGTTCTCTCTCGAAGGTATTTGGAAGTTAGTATCCGGCGGCGCGGCACAGGTAGCGCCTACATCCTGGCGACGCCGAAGGTGTTCGCCCGCAGCACGCGCGCGTCGGCCTCGCGCGCCAGCGCAAGGCACAGCGCAAGCACGCGCCGGGTGTCGCGCGGGTCGATGATGCCGTCGTCCCACAGCCGCGCGGTGCCAAAGAGCGCGGTGGACTCGCGATCGAGCCGGTTGCGCAGGCCGTCGGACATTGCCTGCAGCGCCTCCTCGTTCACCGCCACGCCGCTGCGGACTAGCTTGCTGCGGTTGACGATGTCCATCACCTTGGCCGCCTGCGCGCCGCCCATCACCGCGGTGCGTGCCGACGGCCAGGCGAAGATGAAGCGCGGATCGAACCCGCGCCCGCACATGCCGTAGTTGCCGGCCCCGAACGAGCCGCCGATCACGAAGGTGAACTTGGGCACGCGCGCGTTGGCGACGGCCTGGATCATCTTCGAGCCATGCTTGATCGCGCCGCCGCGCTCGGCGGCCGAGCCGACCATGTAGCCGGTCGTGTTCTGCAGGAAGACGAGCGGCGTTGCGCTCTGGTCGCAGAGCTGGATGAACTGCGCCGACTTGGTCGAGCCGCTCGGCTGGATCGGCCCGTTGTTGCCGAGGATGCCGACCAAGTGGCCGTCGACGCGCGCGTGGCCGCAAACGGTGTCGCTGCCGTAGCGGGCCTTGAATTCGAGGAAGTCCGAACCGTCGACGAGGCGCGCGATGACTTCGCGCACGTCGTAGGGCTCGCGGTCGTCGGCCGGGACGATGCCCAGCAACTCCTGCTCGTCGAAGAGCGGCGCCGGCGCCGAGCCGGCGGCGGGCACCACGTCCCACTGCAGTTTGTCCAGCAGCTCGCGCGCAAGGGCGATCGCGTGGGCGTCGCTCTCGCACAGGTATTCGCCAAGGCCGGTCACCTCGGCGTGCGTCTCCGCGCCGCCGAGTTCTTCGTCAGTGCAGTCTTCGCCGATCGCGGCCTTCACGAGCGGCGGCCCGGCGAGGTAGATGCTCGAGCGCCCGCGCACCAGCACGACGTAGTCCGACAGCCCCGGCAGGTAGGCGCCGCCTGCTGTGGACGAGCCGTGGACGACGGCGATCTGCGGGATGCCGGCAGCAGACAGCCGGGCCTGATTCGCGAAGCTGCGCCCGCCTTCGATGAAGATCTCGCTCTGGTACATCAGGTTGGCGCCACCCGACTCGACGAGGTACACGAGCGGCAGCTTGTTCTCGCGCGCGATCTCCTGCGCGCGCAATGCCTTCTTCAGGCCCACGGGCGCGACGGTGCCGCCCTTGAGCGCACTGTCGCTGGCCGAGACGAGGCAGCGCCGGCCGGCGACGACGCCGATGCCGACGATGGAGCCGCCGCCGAGCACCGACTTCTTGCCGTCGTCGTCGTGCATGTTGAGGCCGGCGAGGCGCGAGAGTTCGAGGAAGGTCGAGCCGCGGTCGAGCAGGCGGGCGACGCGCTCGCGCGGCAGCAACTGGCCGCGCTGCTCGAAGCGCTCGCGCTTGGACGCAGACTCGGCGATCACCATTTGTTCGAGCCGCTGCACCTCGGCCAGGCGCTCCTGCATGCGCTGCACGTTGGCGCCGAAGGCGGGCGAGCGGGTATCGAGCTTGGAGACGAGGGCGGGCATCGGCAGGGCCTCACGGGAAGCGGTTTCGACACGCCGCGCCCATGGGGACAATGAGCAAGGCAGCGATGACGTATTAGAGGGTATGCTAACGTTAACGTCAACCTCATGCCGTATCAGTGATTTCACTGAGCCACGCGTGATGCGAAGCCGCTAGCATGGGCGCCGAATCGAGCGCCCTCCCCTCCGCCACGAAAGGAACCCGTTCCATGAACCTCGAAGAATGCACCCAGGCCATCCGCACCAAGGTCGGCGCCGACAGCGGTCTGAACGCCACGCTCAAGTTCGACTGCGGCGAGGACGGCACGATCTGCATCGACGGCCGCAGCGCGCCGAACACCGTCAGCAACGAGACCGTCGAGACCGACTGCACGGTCGGCATCACGCTGGAGAACCTGACCGCCCTGCTGGCCGGCGAACTCGAGCCCGCCACCGGCTTCATGATGGGCAAGCTCAAGGTCGCGGGCGACATGAGCGTCGCGATGCGCTTGCAGCGCGTGATCTGACCGAGAGAACGCGCCGCGTGACCAAGCGCCCTGCCCCGCCCTCGCGCCGCGCGCGTTCGCCGGCGAGCGCGACGCGCGACGCAGAGGCCTTCGTCGCCTCGCACCGCAGCGAGAGCACAAGCGAACTGTTCGGCATCACCGAGCTGTGCAAGGAGTTCGACATCACGCTGCGTGCGCTGCGTTTCTACGAGGACAAGGGGCTGCTCGCGCCGCGGCGCATCAACGGTGCCCGCGTCTACACGCGCAGCGACCGCGCACGGCTGACCTTGATCCTGCGCGCCAAGGCCATCGGCTCACCGCTGGCCGAGATCAAGCGCTACCTCGACCTCTACGGCAACCACGGCGAGGGCCGCACGCAGCAATTGAGCTTCGTCGTCGCTCGCACCGACACCGCGATTGCCGAGTTAGAGGACAAGCGCGCGCAAATCGACGAGACGCTGGCCGAACTGCGCGTGATCAACGCCGAGTGCCGGCACCAGATCGAGCTGCGAGCCAGGGGCGGCAAGGCGGCTTAGGAGTGTGGGCGGCAGAAAGTCGTCGGCTGCACTCCTTAGCTCGCGCCCTGGTCGGCGGCTGGCCGACGCTCAAGCTGCCACAGCGTTTCGCAGCGCCGAAAGCCGAGCGACTCGTAGGCGACGATCGCCACGTCGGCGGGGTCGGCGACGATGACCAGCGACGCCAGGCCCATGGCGTCGAATCCGTGCCGGCACACCGCGTGGATGAGCGCGCTGCACAGGCCCAGCCGTCGCCAGCCGGGATGCGTCTCGACGTGCTGGAAGCGGCCGAGCGCGCCGCGGACGAATCCATCGCGAAAGAGGCCGCAGTCGGCAACCAGGCGCTCGCCCTGCGGCGTCAACGCGAAGATGCCGAACCAGTGGCCGAGGCCTGCCGCTTCCATGCGACCGTAGCGCTGCATCTGGCGTTGGTGAAAGACGCGGTAGGCGATCGGTTCGTGGCCGCCCATGTCGGACTCGACCTGCAAGTCGACGGCGGATGCGGCATGTGCCGGCAGACGTGCGACACCGAAACGAAAGCCGTTCGCAAGCGACTTGCGCGGGAGGCGCAGTTGCCCCGGTGTCAGCGTCAGTGTGCACTCCTGCAGGGCGCTGAAGCCCAGTGCGGCGAAGTCTGCCGGCAGCGCAAACGTCGACGGCCCATCGACGCCGAATGCGAGGTGTCGCGATTCGGGCTGCGGCGTGCTGATCTCGGCGTCGAACGCGGCCAGCCAGGCCTTCGCGTCGCCCTCGCGCGGAGCGTGATCAAAGAGCAGGAAGTTGCCCCACCAGTAGGTCGGGTTGTGCGGCGTGCGCACAAGGACGCAATCGTCGCGGGCCGTCACCAGCCCATCGAAGCGCGGAAAGATCAGGTGGCTGCGCCAGCCGAGCGACAGCGCTTCAATAGGCTTCAATAGGCTGCGGCCTGGCCGTCTCGCCGCGGGTCGCTCGCCGCGACGTAGCCTTCGACCCCCGGGTCGCCCAGGCGCCAGATGAACTGGCCGGCGCCAAAGTCCTGGTACGAATCGGCGATCACCTCGATCCGATGGCCGAGTTCGGCGAGGCCGCGCACGGTCGCCGGGTCCATGCTTTGCTCGACGTTGATCGACAACCCCTGGTTGAAGCGCCAGCGCGGCGCGTCGCACGCGGCCTGCGGGTGCTGCGCGTGGTCGAGCATGCGCACGAGCGTCTGCACATGGCCCTGCGGCTGCATGTTGGCACCCATGACACCGAAACTCATCTGCGGCCGCCCATCGCGCGTCAGAAAACCAGGAATGATGGTGTGGAACGGCCGCTTGCCGGGCGCGACGACGTTCGGGCTTGCCGCGTCGAGCGAAAACGCGTGGCCGCGGTTCTGCATCGACACGCCGTACTCGGGCACGACGACGCCGGAGCCGAAGCCCATGTAGTTGCTCTGGATGAAGCTGACCATCATGCCGCTCTCGTCGGCCGCCGTGAGGTAGATCGTGCCGCCCTTGGCCGGATTGCCGGCGCCGAAGTCCTGCGCCCGCAGCGGGTCGATCAGCCTTGCGCGCGCCGCGAGATAGTCGTCGTCCAGCATCTGCGCGGGCGTGAGCTCCATGCTCGCCGGCTCGCAGACGTAGCGGTAGACGTCGGTGAAGGCGAGCTTCATCGCCTCGATCTGCAGGTGCTGCGAGGCCGCGCCGTCCACCGGCAAGGCGGCGAGGTCGAAGTGCTGCAGGATGCCGAGCGCGATCTGCGCCGCGATGCCCTGGCCGTTCGGCGGGATCTCGTGCAGCGTGTGGCCGCGGTAGTCCTTGGCGAGCGGCGTCACCCACTCCGGCGCATAACCCGCAAAGTCCGCGGCGGTCATCGCGCCGCCGTGCTCGCGCGCGTGGCGCGCCGCGGCCTCAGCGACCTCGCCAAGGTAGAAGGCCTCGCCGCGCGTCTGCGCGATCAGGCGCAGCGTCCGCGCCGCTGCCTTGAACTGGAACAGCTCGCCGACTGCCGGCGCGCGGCCGCGCGGCATGAAGGCTTGCGCATAGCCCGGCCCGGCCGCCAGCAGCGGCGCGGCCGCGGCCCACTTCTGCTGCACGACGACCGGCACCGCGTAGCCGCGCTCGGCGATTTCGATCGCGGGCCGCAGCAGATCGGCGAACGGCAGGCGGCCGAAGCGCTCGGAGAGGCTCGCCCAGGCAGCGACGGCGCCGGGAACGGTGACCGAGTCCCAGCCACGCAGCGGCGGCGTCTTCTCGCCGTTGCCGTACTTGCGCTTGAAATACGCCGGCGTCCACGCCGTCGGCGCGCGGCCCGAGGCATTGAGACCGTGCAGCGCGCTGCCGTCCCATAGGATGCAGAAGGCGTCGCTGCCCAGGCCATTGCTGACCGGCTCGACGACGGTCATCACCGCCGCCGCGGCGACCGCGGCGTCGACGGCGTTGCCACCGGCAAGCAGCATGCGCAGGCCGGCCTGCGCGGCCAGCGGGTGCGAGGTCGAGACGACGTTGCGCCCGAACACGGGCAGGCGAACGCTAGCGTAGCCTCGTGTCCAGTCGAAGGTCTGCTGCACTCGCAGCTCCTCGGTGCTCACAGCTTGTGGAGCTTGGCGCGCAAATGCAACTGCCTGATGCCCCACCAGACGCCGGCGGCGATCAGCGGAATGCACAGCGCGACGACGAGGTCGGTCTCGACCCGCCACCCGGCCGCCTTCGCGCCCTTGGCAAGGTAGGCGACCAGCCCGGCGCCGTAATACGTGACCGCCGCCACCGACAGCCCCTCGACCGCCCGTTGCAGCATCAGTTGCGCCTTCTGCCGCTGGTTCATCGCGTCGAGCACGTCCTGGCTGTTCTGCTGCTGCTCGATCTCGACCCGCGTGCGCAGCAGGTTGCTGATGCGCGAGATGCGCTCGGAAAGCGCCTGCTGGCGCCGCGCGGCCCAGGCGCAGGTCTGCATCGCCGGGCCGAGGCGCCGGTCCATGAAGTCGCCCAGCGTCTGCAGGCCGGCGTGGCGCACTTCGCGCAGTTCGGCGATGCGTTGATGCACGAGATCGAAGTAGGCCGAGCTCGCCGAGAAGCGCGCGTGCGTTCGCGCGTAGAGGCTCTCGACGTTGCCGGCGAGCTGCGTCAACTGGCGCAGCAGTTCGGGCTCTTCGGCGCGCTCGGCGCTGCGAATCTCACCCGCCACATGGGCGAGGTCGCGCTCGGCGTCGTGCAGCGTGGCCGCCACTTCGCGCGCGACGGGCAGGCCCAGCAGCGCCATCATGCGGTAGGTCTCGATCTCGAGCAACCGCTGCACGGTGCGCCCGAGCCGGCGCGGGTTCATCGCGCTCGCGCACACGACTTGCCGCGCAAAGCCCTCGGCATCGAGGCGAAAGTCGGTGTAGACCTGCGCCTGCGCATCGCTCAGGCTAGCCCCGACGAGGCTGTTCTCGTCGAGCAGCGAACGCGCCAGCGCCTCGCCCTGGGCCTCGCTCGCCGGCGTCACGAGCATGTGCAGGCCGACCAGCCATTCGCCTGGCAGCGAGGCCAGCCATTCGGCAGGCACGTCATCGAGTGCGCTGGCGTCGAACGACTCCGGCGCGGCGCGCAGCGGACGCCAGAAGGTGTAGGTCTGGAACTCGGTGTGCTTCTCCCAGCGCAGGCGCAGGCCGCCGAGATCGGTGCTGAGGTAGCCGGCCCCGGCCGCGGGCAGCGGCAGGTGGTGATCGCTGAGCAGCCGGTTCAGATGTTCCTGCGACGCACCGTCCGGCGCTGCCAGCAACGCCAGGTGCGACAGCGTCAATGGCGCGGTCAGCTTCTCGTACGGCCGCGCGTGCACTTCGTTGTGAAGCGCGATTCGTTGCGGGTGCGGGGTGAGCATGGTGTGTTCCTCGCCGCGATTATCCGGTGCACAACGCAGCAGGCCGCTCAGAGGCGGCCTGCGTGCGTCGGTCGAGCGCCGCGGGAAGGCCGCTTGGGCTGAAGCGTCAGCCCTCCTCGACGAACACGTTCTCGCGCTTGGCGCGAATCGCCGGCAGCATCACGACGACGATCAACAGCGCGGCGCCGATCAACAAGCCTGCCGACAGCGGCCGGGTCAGGAAGGTGCTCCAGTCGCCACGGCTGAGGAGCAGCGCCCGACGCAGGTTTTCTTCCATCATCGGCCCGAGGATGAAGCCGAGCAGCAACGGCGCCGGCTCGCAGCCCAGCTTGTAGAAGATGTAGCCGACGACCGCGAATGCCGCTCCGACGTAGACATCGAACGCATTGTTGTTCAGCGTGTACAGGCCGACGCAGCAGAAAACCATGATGGCCGGGAACAGGAAGCGGTAGGGCACCGTCAGCAGCTTGATCCAGATGCCGATCAGCGGCAGGTTGAGGATCACCAGCATCAGGTTGCCGACCCACATCGAAGCGATCAGGCCCCAGAAGAGCTGCGGGTTGGCCGTCATCACCTGCGGTCCGGGCTGGATGCCCTTGATCGTCATCGCGCCGACCATCAGCGCCATCACCGCATTCGGCGGAATCCCGAGCGTGAGCATCGGGATGAACGAGGTCTGTGCACCGGCGTTGTTGGCCGCCTCGGGCCCGGCGACGCCGCGGATGTTGCCCTTGCCGAACGTGATCTCTCCAGCCTTGGCCGGCATCTTCTTCTCGACCGTGTAGGCCGCGAACGACGCCAGTAGCGCACCACCACCGGGAAGCACGCCGAGGATGGAGCCGAGCGCCGTGCCGCGGATCACCGCCGGCCAGGCGTCCTTGAAGTCCTGCTTTGTCGGCCACAGGCCTTTCACGTCCTTCGTGAACACCTCGCGGTGTTCGGCCGGCATGCCCAGGTTGGCGATGATCTCGCCGAAGCCAAACACGCCCATCGCGATGCCGACGAAGCCGATGCCGTCGGTCAGCTCGGGGATGTCGAAGCTGTAGCGCGGTACGCCCGAGATCACGTCGGTGTTGACCTGGCCGAGCAGCAGGCCGACGAGGATCATCGAGATCGCCTTCACGAGCGAGCCCGATGCGAGTACGACGGCGCCGATGAGGCCGAGCACCATCAGCGAGAAATACTCGGCAGGCCCGAATTTGAACGCGAGTTCGGTCAGCGGCGGTGCGAAGGCGGCGATGATGATCGTGCCCACGCAGCCGGCGAAGAACGAACCCAGGCCGGCCGCGGCGAGCGCGGCTCCCGCGCGACCCTGGCGGGCCATCTGGTAGCCGTCGATGGCGGTGACGACCGACGAAGATTCGCCGGGCACGTTGATGAGAATCGCGGTCGTCGAACCGCCGTACTGCGCGCCGTAATAGATGCCGGCGAGCATGATCAGCGCTGGCGTTGCGTCCAGCGCGTAGATCGACGGCAGCAGCATGGCGATCGTCGCCACCGGGCCGAGGCCGGGCAGCACGCCGATCAGCGTGCCGAGCACGGCGCCGAAGAACGCGTAGCTCAGGTTCTGGAAAGTGAAGGCGACGCCGAAGCCGAGCGCGAGGTTCTGAATCAGATCCATGGCGGGCCGTCAGTTGGCGGCGATGAAGGACGGCCAGAGCGGAATCGTCAGTTTCAGGCCCCAGATGAAGATGACCCAGCTCCCCGCGGTCAGGACCGCCGCATTGACCAGCGCCTCGCCGAGGTGGAACTCGTCGCCGGCCAGCGCCGCGACGACGACAAGGATGGGCAGCGCAACGAACATGCCCAGATGCGGCAGCGCCCAGCCGAACAGCGCTACCGTGCCGACGATGTAAAGCAGCGGCTTCCAGGCAAACGCGCCGATCGGGTCGCCGTCCGCCGTCTCGATGGTCAGCGCCTTGAAGAGCACGATGGCCCCCAGGGCCGCCAGCAGGATGCCCAAGCCGAACGGGAAGTAGCCTGGACCCGGCCGCGCCGAGCTGCCGAAGCTGTAGTTCGTCGCCCCCCAGGCAAAGGCGATACCGACGACGACGAACATGAGGCCGGACCAGAAGTCCCGCTGGCTCTTGATCTTCACAGGCTCGCTCCCTTGTCTTTGCACTGGAGGCTTGGATTCTAGGCGCGAGAGTCCCCAGCCGAGCAGTGGTTTCCACTGGTCGAAATTCGAAGCACCGCCCATCGCGATCGCATCGCCGGGGCTCGTATTTCGGCCCGCCCAAACTGCAGTCTGTCGCAACGCCGCAGCGCGCCGCGGGCGCTTTGCATACACTGCCGGGCTTGGATTCCGACAAGGGGAGCGCCATGCGCAAGCGCTGGCTGATCGGCGGCGTCGCAGCGGTGACCGTCGCCGGTGCCGCGTTCGTGGTCGTCTCGAGAGCGACGAACCGCGATGCCAAGACAGGCAAGCCACCCGAGGTGGCACTCGAATTCACGACGCAGGAGGTGGTTCGCCCGCTGAGCGTCGCCATGCCGCTGCGCATCGAGTTCTCGGGCCCGCTGGTGGCGCCGCAGACGGCCATCGTCCGCTCCAAGGCCGCGGGCACGCTGCTCGATCTGAAGGTCGCCGAAGGCAGCCGCGTTCGCGCCGGCCAGTTGCTCGGCACGATCGACCTGGCCGATTTGCAGTCGCGCGTCACCGACCGCTCGGCGGCCGTCGAGTCGGCGCAGGCCGCGCTCGCCGAGGCCGAGCGCCAGCACGCCGCGAACGTCGGCCTGTCGGCGCAGAACTTCATCTCGCCGACCGCGCTGCAGTCGTCGCAGGCCAAGCTCGACGCAGCGCGCGCGCAGCTCAAGTCGGCGCAGGCCCAGCTCGTTACTTCGCGCATCGGCGTCAACGAAGGCGCGCTGGTGGCGCCGATCTCGGGCGTGGTCAGCAAGCGCAGCGCGGTGCCCGGCGAAAAGCTCAGCGTCGAGCAGCCGCTGCTCACCATCGTCGACCTCGCGCAGCTCGAACTCGCCGGCGCCGTCGGCACGCACGAGGTGTCGCGCCTCTCGCCGGGGATGGCGGTCGAGGTCCGCGTCGAGGGCGTGGCCGAGCCGGTGCAGGGCCGCCTGGTGCGCATCGCGCCGGCCGCCGAGCCGGGAACGCGCTCGATCAGCGTCGCAGTCGCGATAGCCAACCCGAAGGAGAGCTTTCGCGCCGGCCAGTACGCCTTGGCGCGCGTCGAACTGCCCGACACCGGCACGCACCTGACGGTGCCGGCCAAGGCCATCGGCAACACCGCGGGGCAGGACCAGGTCTGGGTGATCGAGAGCGGCGCCCTCGTTCGGCGCAGCGTCACGACCGGCCGGCGCGACGAGGCGAAGGGCCTGGTCGAGGTGCTGGACGGGCTGACGCCGACATCGCAAGTGCTCGCCGCGCGCTTCGACAACCTGCGCGAAGGCGCGAAGGCGCAGGTCGGCGCCAGCACCGCTGCCGCTACCGTGGCCTCGGCCGCAGCGTCTGCACCGGTGCGCTGAGGCGGCGTGCTCATGTGGATCACCCGCGTCTCGGTCAACAACCCGGTCTTTGCCACCATGGTGATGGTGGCGCTGTGCGTGCTCGGCATTGCCTCGTATCTGCGCCTGGGTGTCGAGTCCATGCCCGACGTGTCGCCGCCGATCGCATTCGTCGATGTGGCCTACCCTGGCGCGTCGCCCGAGGCCGTCGAGCGTGAGCTGACCAAGCTCATCGAGGAGTCGCTGAACAGCATCGCCGGCGTCAAGCGCATCACCTCGCGCAGCTTCGAGGGGCGCAGCCAGACCAGCGTCGAGTTCAACCTCAGCGCCGACATGGGCAAGGCAATGCAGGACGTGCGCGACCGCGTGGCGGTGGTGCAGGCGAGCTTCCCCAAGGACGCCAAGGCGCCGACCGTCTCGCGCTTCGACAGCGACAACAGCCGGCCTGTGGTGACGATGGCGCTGGTGTCGCAAACGCGCAGCGCGCGCGAGCTCTCGATCCTCGGCGAGCAGATCGTCGGCAAGCGATTGCAAAGCGTCGAGGGCGTCGCGCAGGTGCAGATCAGCGGCCTGGCGACGCGCGAGGTGCGCATCGACCTCGACCCGACGCGGCTGCGCTCCTACGCGATCACGCCGGCCGAGATCTCGAGTGCGCTGCGCGCGGCCAACGCCGACGAGCCGGTCGGGCTGCTGACCGACTCGGCACAGGATTCGATCCTGCGCGTCGAGGGCCGCGTACGCGACCCCAAGCAGTTCGCGAACGTCGTCGTCGCCAACCGCGGCGGTCTCGCACTGACGCTGGCCGACCTCGGGCAGATCGTCGAGCGCGAGCGCGAGCCCGACACCGTGGCCCGCATCAACGGCCAGCGGGCGGTGAACTTCAACATCTTCAAGCAGCAGGACGCCAACGTCGTCGCCACCGGCGAGGCCATCAAGGCGAAGATGGACGAGATCCGCAAGAGCCTGCCCTCGGGCGTCGAGCTGCGGCTGATCTACGCCAACAGCGACTGGGTCAAGGGGTCGCTGCGCGGCCTGCAGCACACGCTGGTCGAGGGTGCGCTGCTGACGGTTGCGATCGTGTTCCTGTTCCTGCACTCGTGGCGCTCGACGATCATCACCGGGCTCACGCTGCCGATCTCGGTGATCTCGAGCTTCATTGCCGTCTACGCGTTCGGCTTCACGCTGAACTTCATGACCATGATGGCGCTCAGCCTGTGCATCGGCCTCTTGATCGACGATGCCATCGTCGTGCGCGAGAACATCGTGCGCCATGTCCACATGGGCAAGGGCCATCGCAGCGCCGCGCTCGAAGGCACCGACGAGATCGGCCTCGCGGTGATGGCGACGACCTTCGCCATCTGCGCGGTGTTCGTACCGGTCGCCTTCATGAGCGGCATCGTCGGCAAGTTCTTCTTCCCGTTCGGCATCACGGTCGCGGTCGCGGTGCTGGTGAGCCTGTTCGTGAGCTTCACGCTCGACCCGATGCTCTCCAGCGTCTGGCGCGACCCGCCTTCTGCGCGACTGAAAACGGTGTGGGGTATCGGCCACCTGATCCGCTGGACCGACAGCGGGCTGGACGCGATGCACACGGTCTACGAGCGGCTGATCCGCTGGGCTTTCAGCGAGCGCCGCTATCGGATGTTCCTTCCGCCGCTGTGCTGGTTCGGGCACCCCTTCGATGCCCACGCCAAGCGCGACAAGAAGGCGCCGCGCCGCTGGCGCTGGGCGACCATCACCCCGCGCGGCGTGATCATGGCCATCGGCGGCGCGAGCTTCTTCTGCGCGATCGGGTTGTGGTTCGTCGTCGGCACCGAATTCGTCCCGCAGACTGACGAAGGCTTCACCCAACTCAGCATCCGCATGCCGATCGGCGCGAGCCTCGCGCGCAGCGACGCCAAGGTGCGCCAGGTCGAAGAGATCGTTGCCACCTTCCCGGAAGTGAAGAACGTCTCGACCAACGTCGGCGGCCAGGGCTCGGGCTTCTCGGTCGGGCGCAACCAGGCCTCGCTCAACATCGGCCTCGTCGACCGCAGCGAGCGCCAGCGCTCGCAAAAGGAGATCGAGGACGCGATACGCGCCAAGATCGCCAAGATTCCGGGCATCGAAGTCTCGGTGGGCTTCGACCGGCCCATCTTGGTCACCATCCTCGGCAACGACCCAGTCGTGCTCGCCAGGCTGTCGCAGGACTTCGCCGAGAAAATCAAGAAGATCCCCGGCATCACCGATGTCGAGCTCTCGTACAAGCCGGGCCTGCCGGCGTTCGCGGTGCGCCTCAAGCCCGGCGCGGCGCGCGAGCTCGGCCTCACCGCATCGCAGCTCGCCTCCAGCCTGCGCGCCTACGTCAACGGCGAGGTCGCGACCTATTGGACGACGCCCGACGGCGAGCAGGTCGAGGTGCTGCTGCGCCTGCCCGAGGCGCAGCGCGAGCGCGTCGAGCAGATGCGCAGCCTGCCGGTCGCGTTCGCGAAGGACGGCACGCCCATCCTGCTCGACTCGGTGGCCAGCATCGAGGCGGTGGAGAACCCGGACGTGATCCGTCGCCAGAGCCTGCAGCGGCGCGAGGCCATCTTCGCCGGCGTCAAGGACCGCCCGGCAGGCGATGTCGGCGACGACGTGCAAAAGCTCGTCAAGGCGACCACGCTGCCACCCGGCTTCAGCTTCGATGTCGGCGGGCAGACACGCGATCAGGAAGAGGCCTTCGCGGCGATGCTCGGCGCGATGGCGCTCGCCGTCGTCTTCATCTACATCGTGCTCGCCAGCCAGTTCGGCAGCTTCGTGCAGCCGATCGCGATCATGGCCTCGCTGCCGCTGGCGCTGATAGGCGTCATGCTCGCGCTGCTGCTGTGGGGCAGCACGCTGAACGTGTTCTCGATGATCGGCCTCGTGATGCTGATGGGCCTCGTGACCAAGAACGCGATCCTGCTCGTCGACTTCGCGAACCACGGCCTGAAGGCGGGCCTGAGCGTCGCCGATGCGTTGCTTCAGGCCGGCCTGACGCGCATGCGGCCGATCCTGATGACGACCGCGGCGATGGTGTTCGGCATGCTGCCGCTCGCGCTCGCGCTCAACGACGGCGGCGAGATCCAGGCCCCGATGGGGCGCGCGATCATCGGCGGCGTGATCACCTCGACGCTGCTGACGCTGGTCGTGGTGCCGGTGCTGTGGAGCTACCTCGTCCGTGAGAAGAAGCCTGAAGGCGCGTTGGACGCGCAAGCCGCACGCGGCGCGGACCTGCCACCTGCGGTTGGTGAGCCTTCGTCCGCTGAATAGCGCACCTCGCGCCCGGCTTCAGGGCTGCCGGATGCGGCGTTCAAGAAGCTCCCACACCGGGCTGAGCTGCGCGTCCAGCGACGGCAGTTCGCCGAGGTCGGTCGCGCTTTCGCCCGGAGCGTGAAAGTCCGACCCGCGCGAGGCGAGCAGGCCGAACTCGCGCGCCGCGGCGGCGTACTTCGCGTAGTCGGAGCGCTGGTGGCTGCCGGTCACGACCTCGACACCCTGCCCACCATGCGCCTTGAACTCCGAGAACAGCGCAAATTCCTCGTTAGGCGTGAAGCGGTAGCGGCCCGGGTGGGCGATCACGGCGACGCCGCCGGCATTCGTGATCCAGCGCACCGCGTCACCGAGACTCGCCCAGTTGTGCGGCACGTAACCCGGGCGGCCTTCGACCAGGTACTTGCGAAACACCGCGTGCGTGTCGGCGCAGACGCCGGAGTCGACGAGGAAGCGCGCGAAGTGGGTGCGCGAGATGAGCTGCGGGTTGCTGACGTACTTGAGCGCGCCTTCGAAGCCGCCTTCGATGCCGGCCTGCGCAAGACTGCGCGCCATCTCGCGCGCGCGCTCGTCGCGCCCACCGCGCGTCGCCGCCAGGCCGGCCACGAGCGCGGCATCGTCCTCGTCGAAACCGAGGCCGACGATGTGCACCGTGACACCGGCGAAAGTGACCGAGACCTCAACCCCGCTGACCCACGGCAGGCCAAGCGCCGCCGCGGCTTCGCGAGCGCGCTGCTGGCCACCCACCTCGTCGTGGTCGGTCAGCGCCCACAGCTCGACGCCCTTGGCCTTCGCGCGTGCCGCCAGCGCCTCGGGGGCGAGCGTGCCGTCGGAGACGAAGGAATGGCAGTGCAGGTCGGCGTTCAGCAAGGAGCTTTGGGGTCGTCTGGTCATCGACGCTTGGACGATTTCGCGGAAGCGCCCTTGCGCGCCGCGGACTTGGCCGCGCGAACCGGGTGCACGCCCTTGCCCGCGCCGGTGCGCCGTTTGGCCTCTGCCTTGAGCGCGCGGTCGGCCTGCGTCACGGCCTCGAGCTCGGCCACCGGCCCAGCGTGCTTGTCGGCGCCGAACTTGTCGCGCCGCGCACGCGCGACCAGCGACGCTTCTGCGCCCTCGTCGACCATCCGAAAGTCGATCTTGCGCCCGTCGAGATCGACCCGGCTGACCTGCACCCGCACCCGCGAGCCGACGGCGAACCGCATGCCGCTGCGCTCGCCGCGCAACTCCTGGCGCACCTCGTCGAAGCGGAAGTACTCGCCGCCGAGTTCGGTGATGTGCACCAGGCCCTCGACGTACAAGCCATCGAGTTGCACGAAGAGGCCGAAGCTCGTCACCGCGCTGACCGTGCCGCCGAACTCCTCGCCCAGGTGCTCGCGCATGTAGCGGCACTTGAGCCAGGCCTCGACGTCGCGCGAAGCCTCGTCGGCGCGCCGTTCGTTGGCGCTGCAGTGCGCGCCGGCGGTCTCCCACTGCTCTTCCTCGGCGCCAGCGCCCTTCTTCGCCTTGCCGGCGACTTCGGTGATGCCGCTGATCAGCGAGTAGCGCTTGCCGGTCAGCAGGGCCTTGATGACGCGGTGCACCAGCAGGTCGGGGTAGCGCCGGATCGGGCTCGTGAAGTGCGTGTAGGCCGGGTAGGCAAGCCCGAAGTGCCCGGCGTTGGCGCCGGTGTAGATGGCCTGCTGCATCGAGCGCAGCAGCATGGTGTGGATCTGCTGCGCGTCGGGCCGCTCGGCGGTGGCCGATGCGATCACCTGGTACTCGCCGGGCTTGGGGTCGTCGCTGATCGACAGCCCGAGGCCGAGCGCCTTCAGGTAGTTCTGCAGCAGCAGCCGCTTCTCGGGTGTCGGCCCCTCGTGCACGCGGTACAGCGCCGGGTGCTTGGCGCGCTCGATGAAGTCGGCCGAGCAGACGTTGGCGGCGAGCATCGCCTCCTCGATCAGCTTGTGGGCCTCGGTGCGCGTGCGCGGAACGATCTTCTCGATGCGGCCGTTCTCATCGCAGACGATCTGCGTCTCGGTGGTCTCGAAGTCGATCGCGCCGCGCTTGGCGCGCTCCTTGAGCAGCGCGCGGTAGACCTCGTTCAGGTTCAAGAGGTGCGGCACCAGCTCGCCGCGCCGCGCCGCTTCGGGGCCGCGCGTATTCGTCAGGATGGCGGCGACCTCGTTGTACGTGAAGCGCGCCTGCGAGCAGATCACCGCCGGATAGAACTGGTAGGCCTCGATCTCGCCGTGAGCGGTGACGAGCATGTCGCACACCATCGCCAGCCGGTCTTCGTTCGGGTTCAGCGAGCACAGACCGTTGGAGAGCTTCTCCGGCAGCATCGGGATCACGCGGCGCGGGAAGTAGACCGAGGTCGCGCGCTCGTAGGCGTCGACATCGATGGGCTCGCCGGGCTTGACGTAGTGGCTGACGTCGGCAATCGCGACCACCAAGCGCCAGCCTTCAACGGCCGTCTTTCCGCGGCCCTGCTTGAACGGCTCGCAGTAGACGGCGTCGTCGAAGTCGCGCGCGTCTTCGCCATCAATCGTGACGAGGGCGATGTCGGTGAGGGCTATGCGGCCCTTGCGGTCGATGGCGCGGATCTTGTCCGGCAGCTCGGCCGCCTGGGCCAGCGTCTCGGGCGAGAAGCGGTGCGGCACCTCGTACTTGCGCACCGCGATCTCGATCTCCATGCCGGGGTCGTCGATCTCGCCGAGCACCTCGGTCACGCGGCCCATGGGCTGCGAGTAAAGCGACGGCGGCTCGGTGAGCTCGATGGCGACGACCTGGCCGACCGCTGCATTAGCGAGGCCGTTCTTGGGCACCATGATGTCCTGCCCGTAGCGCTTGTCCTCGGGCGCGACGAGCCAGATACCGGCTTCGTGCAACAGGCGGCCGATGATGGGCGTCTTGCGGCGTTCGAGGATGTCGAGCACGCGCCCTTCGGGGCGGCCCTTGCGGTCGTAGCGGATGATGCGCACGCGCACGCGGTCGCGGTGCATGACGGCGCGCATTTCCTGCGGCGAGAGATAGATGTCGGGCTGGCGGTCAGCACGCTGCAAAAAGCCGTGGCCGTCGCGATGCCCCTGGATCACGCCGTCGACTTCGCTCATCAGCGCTGCGCCGGTCGTGGGGGAAGAGTTTGTTGTTTTGATGATGATAGAATCCTAGACTTCCTGAAATGCCCAGGTGGCGGAATTGGTAGACGCACTAGTTTCAGGTACTAGCGGGTAACTCCGTGGGGGTTCGAGTCCCTTCCTGGGCACCAATACAAAGGTCGCAGTATGCGGCCTTTTGTTTTGGCGGCCAGAGCAGCCTGCCTGCGCAGGCTGCGTGAGGAACTTCGCCCGGACCGAGGGAGCCCCTGCGGACTCCCGAGAGCCTGGCGAAGGCCGCGGCTGTCCCCAGCCGCGGCTCGAAAGGCTTGGCAAGCCGGGCAGCGGCCTCAAATGGCGAACTTCTTGGCCAGTCCTTCGGGCCGCAGTTCGTCGTATTCCTCGAAGGGCTGGTGAATCCAGGGGCTGGTCGGCAGCATCTCGACGAAGTAGTCGGGTGTGTACGACGACACGCCCTTGGTCCAGATCACCGACGAGCGCAATTCGGTGATCGCCGGCATTCCGCGCAGGCGCTCGACGACCGCGCGCAGCGTCACACCCGAGTCGGCAAGATCGTCGACCAATAGCACACGGCCAGCGAGTTCGCCCTGCGGCAGCGTGATGTACTTGGCGATGTCGAGCCGACCCTGGATCGTCCCCGCATCGGCGCGATACGAACTCGTCGACATGATGCCCAGCGGCTTGTCGAACACCCGCGAGAGTATGTCGCCGGGGCGCATGCCGCCACGCGCGAGGCACAGGATCTGATCGAATTGCCACCCCGATGCGCTGACCTTCAAGGCCAGACGCTCGATCAGCATGTGGTACTCGTCCCACGAAACGTACAGGTGCTTGCCGTCGTCAGTCAGCATATGGGCTCCGATGAATGAATTTCAAGCTGCGTAGGGGTGGCGCAGCACGATGGTGTGCACGCGGTCGGGTCCGGTCGAGACCATCGCGATCGGCGCGCCGATGAGTTCCTGCAGGCGTTCGAGATAGCGCTTGGCGTTCAGCGGCAGCGCATCCCACTGCGTCGCGCCGAAGGTCGAGCCTTCCCAGCCGGGGAAGCTCTCGTAGATCGGCGTGCAGGCGGCGATGTCGTCGGCATCCAGCGGCAGGATGTCGACGCGCTTGCCGTGCAGTTCGTAGCCGACGCAGACCTTGATCTCGGGCAGCCCGTCGAGCACGTCGAGCTTGGTGATGCAAAGACCCGACAGGCCGTTGATGATCACTGAGCGCTTGAGCAGCGCGGCATCGAACCAGCCGCAACGGCGCGGCCGGCCGGTCACCGTTCCGCGCTCCTGGCCGACGGTCGAGAGGTGATGGCCGACGGTGCCCGGCACGTCCATCGCCAGTTCGGTCGGGAACGGCCCGGCGCCGACCCGTGTCGTGTAGGCCTTGGTGATGCCGAGGATGTAATGCAGCATTTGCGGCCCGACGCCCGAACCCGCCGCGGCGTTGCCGGCGACACAGTTGCTCGACGTGACGTAGGGGTAGGTTCCGTGGTCGATGTCGAGCAGCGTGCCCTGCGCTCCTTCGAACAGGATGTTGGCGCCGCCCCGCTGCGCGAGGTGGAGCAGGTAGCCCACGTCCGCGAGCATCGGCTTGACTTGCTCGGCGACCTGCATGGCCTGCTCGAAGATCGGCTCGAAGGCGAGCGGCTCGGCGTGCAGGTAGTCCGTCAGAACGACGTTGTGCAACTCAAGCAGTTCCCTCAGCCGCTTCGCAAAGCGCTCGGGGTGCTTGAGGTCCTGCACGCGCAGCGCGCGCCGTGCCACCTTGTCTTCGTAGGCCGGGCCGATGCCCTTGCCGGTGGTGCCGATCTTTCCGGCGCCGCTGGTCTCGCGCAGCGTCTCGCGCGCCTTGTCGAGCGCAACGTGAAACGGCAGGATCAGCGGGCACGACTCGCTGATGAAGAGGCGCTGCCGCACGCTGACACCCATCGCCTCGAGGCGCTCGATTTCCGCCAGCAGATGCACCGGGTCGACGACCACGCCGTTGCCGATGTAGCACGCCAGGCCCTCGCGCATGACGCCCGAAGGAATCAGCTGCAGCGCGATCTTCACGCCCTCGATCACGAGCGTGTGACCGGCGTTGTGCCCGCCCTGGAAGCGCACCACGCCCTGTGCGTGGTCGGTCAACCAGTCGACCGCCTTGCCCTTGCCCTCGTCGCCCCACTGGGTGCCGACGACGACCACGTTGCGACCGCCGCCGGCCCTGCCTGCTTGATGCATTTGTCGTGCTTTCCAAGTCCGTTCGAGCGCACCCCGCGTCAGAGCGCGCTCACCACCCACTGCCCGAACACGAAGGTGAGTTCGCGGTCGCATTCGTATTCCTCGGCTTCGTGCTCGTGCCCCGGAAGCACGCATACCACAGCCTCGCCCCGCTCGCGCAGGCGCCGCACGGCCGCGCGCAGCGCCGCGTCTTCGCCCCA
>CAIKUF010000338.1 GCA_903830565.1 uncultured bacterium
ACCTTGGCCTTGAAGATCGCCGAGTGATTGCGGCGGGGTCTCTTGCTCATGGTCCTTCTGCTTTCCCGGGCCTCAGGCCCGTGCTGGTGTCGCAGAGTCTCCACTTATCGCAGTGTTCAGTTTTGCGCTGCCACCTCTGTAGGGTGAAGCGGACCCTCCCTGCCGGCACCTACAAGTTCTGGAACTTCGAGCGCATCGCACTAGCTGACGCCCCATGGATTTGTGAGCGTCAGGCCGCAGCCTTCGAAATCAGACACGTTGCGTGTGGCCAGGCCCAACCGGTGACTCAGGGCGATCGCGGCGATCTGGCCGTCGAACTGCGAGATGGGCCTGCCCGCGCGGCGGCGGGCCGCCACGACGGCGGCATACGCACCCGCGCAGCCTGAGTCGAACGGCAGGATTCGGCCTGCGAAGTCTTCGCCGAACATCGCTTCCAGCGCCTGCTCCAACTGCTGGCGCCGCTTGCCGGCGGGGAACAGGCCAGCACCGAGCATGATCTCGGCCCGCGTCACCGCGCTCACGAACAGGCCCGCCACCGGCTGCGAGGCAACCCAAGCGAGCACAGCCGGATCGGGCTGCGCGCGCAGGAGTTCCGAGAGCACATTCGTGTCGAGCAGGATGCTCATGCGCGCCGCGGTGGTCGCGCCCTGCCCTTGGCAGGCGTGCTGCGGACGGCCTTCGGCGCTCCGTCGAAGACGGGCGGGGATCGCCCCGGTTCACGCTCGGGCACGCTCAGCTTCACATCGCCCAGGCCGACGAACCGGGCCCGGATTCGAGAGGCCAAGTCCAGCGCGGCTGCAGGCGCCTCGCGCAGCGCGGCGCGCAGGATCTGCCGCGCCTCTTCTTCCATCGAACGGGTGCGGCTGCGCGGCCAAGGCCGGCGCTCAACCCGCCAGCTTGCGCCCGGAGTCGAATGCGCGGCCGTTGGCGTCGGCGAGCGCGGCGCTCTTGCCGAAGCGGCGCAGTACTTCGGCGCGCAACACATCGGCGGCGAAAGGCAGGCTGCCGGAGGCGGCGCCGAGCATGACGCTGTTGGCCAGGCGCACGTCGCCGAGTTCGGCCGCGACGGCGCGCGCATCGAGTTCGACCACGTCGACGCCGGCCGCGCGCATCTCCGCCGCGGGCGCCTTCGGGTAGTCGAAGTGCCCGCTGGAAACGATGGGCGGCACGGCGCGCCACGAATCGACGAACGCGCGACCCTTCGGCGCGAGGTAGTGGCTCCAGCGCAGGCCCTCGGCCGATTCGAAGGCGAGCAGCAGCGTCGCCTGCCCGACGGCGATCTCCGTCGCCTCGATGCGCTGGGCGATGCGCACGTGCGAGCAGACGACGCCGCCGCGCTGCGACATGCCGGCGACCTCGGTCTTGGTCGCTTCCAAGCCCGCCGCCAGCGCCGCGCGGGCGAGGGTCTCGGCGGCCGTCATCACGCCCTGGCCACCGATGCCGACGACGAGAATGTCGGTCTTCATGCAGCGACGATCGCGCCGCGCGAGCAGACCTTCGCGCACAGTTGGCAGCCCGTGCAGGCCGCGGCGTCGATGGTCGTCCAGGCGAGGTCCACAACCTTGCCGCCGGCGCGCGTTTGCTGCTCACGGCGCGTGACCGTGACGGCAGGGCAGCCGACTTCGAGGCAGCGCGCGCAGCCGTTGCAATCCTCATCGACGACCTTGAGCGGCGCGCGACGCTCGAACTCGGGCGTGAACACGCACGGGCCGGTGGCGATGATCACCGACGGCTCGCGCACCTTCATCTCTTCGCGCAGCACCTTGAGGAAGGTCGGCAGCTCGTAGGGGTCCGCCATGCGGATGCGCTCGGGCTTGACGCCCAGGGCCTGGACCAGGCGCGCGAAGTCGATCCGCGGCGCGATCGTGCCATCCATTCGGTGGCCGTTGCCTGGGTTGTTCTGGCCGCCCGTCATCGCGGTCGATCGGTTGTCGAGCAGCAGCACCGTCACATTGCCGCCTTGGTAGGTGATGTTGGCCAGCGCCGGCATTCCGGAGTGCAGGAAGGTCGAGTCGCCGATCACCGCGAGCACCGCCTTCGCATTCGCGTCGCCTTCCTGCGCCTTGGCCATGCCGTGGGCGACGCCGAGCGACGCGCCCATCGCGATGCACATGTCCATCGCGTCCCACGGCGAGCCGCAGCCCAGCGTGTAGCAGCCGATGTCGCCGCAGATGATGGTTTCCTTCAACTGCCCGAGCCAGAAGTAGACGCCGGTGTAGGAGCACCCAGCGCACAGCGTCGGCGGGCGCGGGAACACGCTCGCAGCGCGCTGCGAGGCGCGGTTGTGCGAGGCATCGTCGGCGAGGCGCGCAACCGCCTGCTCCAGCACCGTGACGGTGATCTCGCCCCCGCGCGGCAAGACGCCCTTGCCGTGGACTGTGAGGCCCGCGGCGCGCAATTCGTTCTCGACGATGGGGTCGACTTCCTCGACAACGAGCACCTTGTCCACGCTCGCGGCGAGTTGCTTCGCGAGGCCGAGCGGCAACGGGTGCGACAGGCCGAGCTTGACGATGGGCGCCTGCGGGCAGGCCTCGCGCACGACGTGGTACGCGGGCCCGGAAACGATAAAGCCGATGCGGCGGTCGGCGCCGGGCTCAAGCCGATTCCATGGCGAAGACTCGGCTTCGAGTGCCAGCGCGGCGTCGCGCTCTGCGCGCAGCTCCAGCCGCTTGGCGACGTGGTTGGGCGTCGTGATCCAGCGCGGTGCGTCCTTCACGTAGCCATGCTGCCCGGCGTCGGGCGCTTGCTGCGCCGAGGTTTGCGTCATGCGCTTGACATGCGAGACGCGCGTCGTCAGGCGCACAAGCACCGGCACCTCGAAACGCTCCGAGAGCGCGAACGCGTCGCGGGTCATCGCATAGGCCTCGTTCGCATCGGAAGGCTCGAGCACCGGCAGATGAACGAAGCGGCCCCAGAAGCGCGAGTCCTGCTCGTTCTGCGACGAAGAGAAACCGACGTCGTCCGACACCGCGATCACGAGCCCCGCCTTGGCGCCGACCTGCCCGAGCGTCATCAGCGAATCGGAGGCAACGTTCATCCCCACGTGCTTCATCGCCGTGATCGCGCGCCGCCCTGTCATCGACGCGCCGAGCGCCACTTCGAGCGCGACCTTCTCGTTCGTCGACCACTCGGCATAGATGCCGGGAAACGTGGCGAGTGTCTCGACGATCTCGGTCGACGGCGTACCGGGGTAGGCGGCTGCGATCTCGACGCCCGCGTCGAGCGCGCCGCGGGCGACGGCCTCGTTGCCGGAGAGAAACGCGCGCGCGGTCGCGGTCGCGATGGCAGGCTGGAGCACAGCACTCATGACGTCGACTCCTGTTCAGGCCACGCTCGGCCCAAAGGTCATTCGGCAACGCTGAACAAGTCCCTCGCGGAGATTCATTCAGTGTTGCCCTAGCGAGGTTGTCTCACACCTTGCGGCGTTTGCAACCTCGCCATTACCCTCAGTTCGCGGGAGAGCCCGGGTTCGCTATCGGCGCAGCGGCGACGGAATCCGCCGCGCCGCGCGCATAGTGGTCCTTCACCAGCCCGGCCAGCAGCACATCGACGAGCGTGCCGCCGCTGCCTGCCGTCCCGCCGCCGTTGACGAGCACGTCGGGCACCAGGCGCACGCCGGCGCCGGCCAGGGCCTGCGCGACCTGCACGACGGCGTAGTTGCCGGACTCCATTGAGTCGATCTTCTGCTTGATCACTGCCGCCTCAGCCTGGCCCACCGCCAGCGTCTTGCCGGCCTCGGCCTGGCCGGTGACGCGGATCACTTCGGCGTCGGCGTTGGCGTTGATCTTCTTCGCCTGCGCGGCGCCGTCGGCGGTCTTCACCGCGGCCTGGGCCGAAAACTCGGCGATCGCGACCTTGCGCTCGGCGTCCACCACCTGCGCCTGCGTCTTGGCCAGCGCGGTCGCCTGTTCGAGCTTTTGCTTGACGCCCTGCGCTTCCATCTGCGTGCTGAAGGTGACCTTCTCTTGCTCGGCGAGCTTGCGGTCGGTCAGCGTCTTCATCAGGTCGGCCGGCGGGTTGATGTCGCCGATCAGCGTTTCCACGGCGCCGACGTCGTAGTCCTTGAGCGCACGGCCGATCGCCTCCTTGGCCTCGGCCTGACGCTCGGTGCGCTTCTTCAGGAAGTCGATCACGTCCGAGTTCTGCGCCGCGTTGCGAAAGTAGTTGCCTATCGTCGGCTCGAGCACCTGCGTGACCAGCGCTTCCATGCTGCCGAAGCGGGCGATGACCTTGGGCGCGTCGTTGCGCGGGATGTGGATGATCTGGCTCACGTCGAGGTTGAAGGTGAAGCCGTCGGCCGAGCGCACGGTGATCGTCGACAGGTTGGCGTCGAGCTTGTGCGCCTCGGTCTTGCCGGTGGCCCAGTTCAGCACCACGTTGGCGGTCGGCACGACGCGCACCTTGTGGGTGTAGGTGTTGATGGCGTACTTGCCCGGGTCCAGCACATCGACCCAGACGCCTTTCTCGCCGCGACGAACCATGTTCGCGTGCTTGAACTCGGCGCCGGTCACGTCGTCACCCGGCTTGCCGACGAAGGCCACCACGACGCCCACCGAAGCGATGGGCACCTCGGTCATGTCGATGATCTCGACCGTCGCGAACATCGGGTTGACGAAGTAGCGCCCGGCCAGCAGCACCTGCTCCTGCAGGCCCTTGGTGCCGCCGCGGTCGACGAAGGCCTGCGGGTCCTGGAACAGGTTGTGCCCCGGCACTTCGGCGCCAGCGATCTCGCCGGTCTTGAGCGACGCGCCTTCGCGCGTGGTGACGATGCCGACCTTGTTGTCCGGCACGTCGAGCACGTTCGCGAGCGTGACCTTGAACAGGCGCGGGTTGATGCGATAGCGGCCCTGCGGAACGATGCTCATCTGCGGCCCGCGTTCGCCGCCATGGGCCATGAAGGCCTGCGCGGCCTGGAACGAATCGCACGCGACCTGCTTGCCGATGATGCGGCCACCCGAAAGCGGCGCGCCGTCGCGCGCTTCCACGATGCCGATCTTGCCCGGGTCGACCTCGGTCATCGGCTCCATTTGCACCGTGAAGAGCAAGGTGTTGATGCGCCACGCACCCGGCGGGACGACAGACATCTGCACGCCGCGCTGGCCGCCGCTGGCGAGGAAGGCGCGCGCGTCCTGGAAGTTGTCGCAATCGACATGCCGCGCGATCACGCGCCCATCGGGCAGCGGCTCGCCGTCGCAGGCCTCGATGACCGCGATCTGGCCATCGGGAACGAAGGTGAACTTCACCAACTCGACGGTGTACTGCCAGGGCCAGAGAAAGAAATGCAGGCCGGGCGCCAGCGTGTCGGCCTGCAGACCGGCCTCGCCGAGCATGGCGACGATGCGGCCCGGGGGCAGCTCGCGGTGCGAGCCGAAGAGCACGAACTTCTTGGTGACGGTGCCGATGGAATCGTCCGGCACGATGACGATGCCGAACAGGCGGAAGGTCCACTTGTACAGCAGCACGAAGGCGACGACGGCGACGAGCACGAACAGCGCCGTCGAGTGATCGAAGAGAAAGTCAGTGACGCTCATGGGGAACCTTTCGGTGACCGAAACGAACTCTCAGTGTGCACTCGCTGGCATCAGCGCCGCATAAGTTTCTCTGCAGCGAGCCGCCCGATGGAGGGCAAGTCCGAGAACTTCGGTGGCCCATCGCAGTGGGGCGCACAAGCGGCGCGCGCCAACCTTCCCGCGCACGCTCGCGCCCTCTCGACGGCACAGTACAGTCGCCGACAGCAGTGCATCCCCGCCTGGCTCGCGCGCCCGCGCCAGGCGCGCCCGACGTACGTTGACGGGCTGCGCATCTGCCGCCATCGCGAAGGGACCCCATGCTCGAAGTCGCCGCTGTCTGCCTCGTCATCACCGCACTGCTGTCCTACCTCAACCATCGCTACATCGGCCTGCCCTCGGCGATCGGGATGATGGCCGCCGCGCTGACGCTTTCGCTGGCCCTGGTCTGGCTGGACACCGCCGGCATCAAGCCCGGCCTGCGCCAGTACGAGGAAACACTGCTGCGCTCGATCGACTTCTCGAACGCGCTGATGCAGGGCATGTTGTCGTTCCTGCTCTTTGCCGGCGCGCTGCACGTCGACCTCAAGCAGCTCAAGATCTATCGCTGGCCGGTGGCGGCACTGGCCGTGCTGGGCACCACGCTGTCGACGCTCGCCGTCGGCTACGGGATGTGGTTCGCGCTGCCGCTGCTGGGCCTGCATCTGCCCTTGATCTACTGCCTGCTGTTCGGAGCGCTGATCTCGCCGACCGACCCGATCGCCGTGATGGGCATCCTCAAGTCGGCCCACGCACCGAAGGAGCTCGAGCTCGTGATCGCCGGCGAATCGCTCTTCAACGACGGCGTCGGCGTGGTGATCTTCTCGCTGCTACTGGGCATGCTGGCCAGCGGCGTCGCGCCGACGACGAATCAGGCGCTGCAACTGCTGGTCCATGAAGCCGGCGGCGGCGTGCTGTTCGGCCTGCTGCTCGGCTACGTCACCTTTCGTCTGTTGAGGAGCGTCGACAACTACCAGGTCGAGGTGATGCTGACGCTGGCGGCCGTGACAGGCGGCTACATGCTCGCGACCAAGCTGCACGTGTCGGGGCCGCTCGCGATGGTCGTCGTCGGTCTGATCGTCGGCAACCAGGGCCGCGCCCTGGCGATGTCGGACACCACGCGCAAGTATCTCGACATGTTCTGGGAGTTGCTCGACCAGATCCTCAATGCCGTGCTCTTCGTGCTGATGGGCATGGAGGTTCTGCTGGTCACCTTCACGCTCAGCGAACTCGTGGCCACGGTTCTCGCGGTTGGCGTGACCTTGCTCGCGCGCGCGGCCATCGTCGGCCTGCCGGCGGCGGTGCTGCCGCGGGCATTCAACCTGCCGCGCGGATCGTGGAAGGTGCTGACCTGGGGCGGGCTGCGCGGAGGCATCTCGGTCGCGCTGGCGCTCTCGCTGCCCGCCGGTGCGGAGCGCGACACCGTGGTCGCGCTGACCTACGGTGTCGTCGTCTTCTCGATCTTCGCGCAGGGGCTGTCGATCGGCTACGTCACGCGCAAGTCGGTTGGCGGGCCTGCGCAAACGTAGGGCGCCGAATTAGTTGCTCTGGCGCGTAAGCGCCGACAAGGACTTAGAACTTATCCGCAAATCGCAAACTATCTGCCCGAGCCGCATTGATCGCGGCGTTGGCGTTGGGATATGCCAGCAAAGCGAGCTGATTCCTGGGTGGTGACGGATGAGTTCTGGGCGCGGGTCCAACCGCTGGTCCCAGAGGTCAAGCGCGCGACGCGCACGCAGTACGTTCGCAAGCCCCGGGCGGGTCGACCGCCCAAACCGGCCAGGCAGGTGTTTGAGGCGGCGGTGTACGTGTTGCGCACGGGATGCCAGTGCAAGGCACTGCCCAACGAGCGGTTCGGCAGTGCGAGCACCGTGCACAAGCGGTTTTTGCAATGGGAGGAGGCCGGCTTCTTTGAGGCGCTGTGGAATGCCGGCCCAGCTGGCCGAGTACGACCAGATGCAGGGCATTGCCTGGCGCTGGCAGAGCACGGACGGGGCGATGTTCAAGGCATCGATGGCACTCCAAGCCGTCGGGCCCAACCCGACGGATCGGGGGAAAAATGGGGGCAAGCGGCACCTGCTGGTGGACGGGCTCGTTCCCGGTGCTTCCCGCTTGGTCTCAAGTCGTTGATCGAGCATTCCGAGCGCATTGATGCGGTTCCAGGTTCTCAAGCGGTCCTGCGATTTGTGTAGCTTTCGCGGCCGGATTGCACAGGAACTACACGCACTCCAGTGATCTCGGCTAGCGCAGAGGATCTGTGGGAATCGACGCTTGACCATCGTCTGCGCCCACCATCTTGGCAATGCAGCCCTATGCCGCCGCCCGCTGCCTGATCTCGTCTAGCACCTGCACCATCCGATCAACCTTGGCGGTCGGAAACAGACCTTCCGGTCCCTGCGGGCTGATGTCGAGGAACGGCGACTCGTACAGCCGCGCGGCCTCCATCACGCCGTTGGTCGTCAGCTCGGAAACGATCAATTCGATGAACTCGATCTGGTCCGGCGTGGCCTGGGTGCCCGCGATCACGTCACTGAAAGCCTGCGCAACTGCCTCGCGTTCCATGCCGACCAAAGATCGGATGAAGATGCCCAGCCCGAACTTGTCCTCTGCCGCCTTCTGGATCAACTCCGGCGTGCCGCCGGCGTCGACCAGCATGCGCTGCAGTTCCACCACGTCGGCGGGCGTCAGTGCCTGGCCGCGCCGCAGCCGCTGCAAGGCCAGATGGCCCAGGTGGGCCTTGAGGAACTGCCGCGCCTTGTCCTTGAACCTGGCCATGTCCAGGCCGTTAGCGACTTCGGGCAGGTCGAAGGTGGTCTCGGTGCCCAGCTCGTCGATGAAGTCGGTGTAGACCACCTTCTTCTTCGACTTCTCGATCAGCTTGACCAGCAGGCGCAGCCGCTTGCGAGCGTTCTCCAACATGCCCAGCGTCACATCGTTCCACCATTCGTCACCTGCGATAGCCTGGATCAGCACCATTTCGGCCTGGATGGCGGGCACGGCTTCCTGCTCCTCCAGTGCGCTGGCAATGGCGCGAATCTGATCCCGCAGCGCGCCAAACCCAGGCGCGGCTTGCAGGATGGCCAGTTGGGTGCGCAGCACAAGCAGGTCGAAGCGTTTGGCCTCCTCGTCAGCGTCCACCAGCTCGGTGGGCAGGCCGGCGATGTGGCTGGCCAGTTCGGCGTGGTCGTCGCCAGTCAACGCATGCCAGGCTTCAGGCCGGGTGAACTTTTCGACCGCGCGCCGCTGCGGCCGCACCACGAAGTTCTCGACATTCATGGCCGCCACCAGCTGGTGCAGGTGGCCGGCCGTGCTGTCACGCAACTGCTGGTGGTTGGGCTGCGGCCCGTACTTGGCAGGCGACTCGTTGATCTGCTGCCCATCGACGACCTTACGGTCCAGCTCATCAATCAGGCTCAACCGCGCCTTGAACAAGCGCGTGCCCAAGGATTCGCTGGAACTGCCGTCGGTGGTGTCGGGGTTCTGGCTGAAGAATTCCAGGTTCTGGCAATAGTCGAACAGGTAGAAGAATTTCTTGTGTTCGCCCGGAGCGAACAAATCGGGGCACAGCCGCGTGCCGCGCCCCACCATCTGCCAGAACTTCGTGCGCGAGCGGACGATCTTGAAGAACACCAGGTTCACCACCTCGGGCACGTCGATGCCGGTGTCCAGCATGTCCACCGAGATGGCGATGTGCGGTGCCTTGTCCTTGGCCGAGAAGGCGTCGATCAGGCTCTGCGCGTAGACGGTCTTGTAGGTGACGACGCGCGCGAACTCGCCCTTGTAGTGTGGGTAGTTGACATTGAAACGCTCGGCGATGAACTCGGCGTGGTCGTTGTTCTTGGCGAACACGATGGTCTTGCCCAGCCTGTCGCCGCCGGCCACCTTCTGGCCCTTGGTCATCAGGTGCGCCAGCGCCTTGTCGACCGTGTCGGTGTTGAACAGCCACTGGTTCAGGGCCGCGGCCTCCACCTCGTCGGGCGGCGGGCTGCCGTCCTCACTCCACTCCAGGGCGTCCCACTGTTCCTTCTCGTCTTCGCTGAGTTGGGCGTACTTGATGCCGTCGCGCTGAAACTTCAGCGGCACCGACACCGCCAGCGGCGGCACCAGATGGCCATCGGCCACCGCCTGGTCCAGCGGGTAGGCGTCGGTGGGCACGCCGTCTTCGAGGTCGAACAGGCCATAGGTGTTGTGGTCGATCTCGTCCTTGGGCGTGGCCGTCAGGCCCACCAGCAGGCAGTCGAAGTACTCGAAGATGGCGCGGTACTTCTGGTAGACCGAGCGGTGCGCCTCGTCGATCACGATCAGGTCGAAATGGCCGACGCCGAAGCGGCGCTGCCCGTCCATGGCGTCGTCGATCAAGCCCATCATCGTCGGGTAGGTGGAGACGAACACCCGGCCCTCGGTGTGCTTGTCGGTCACCAGGTTGACCGGCGATGAGTCCGGCAGGTGGCGCTTGAAGGCATTCACCGCCTGGTTCACCAATGCCACCCGGTCGGCCAGGAACAGCACTCGCTTGGCCCAGTTGGCGCGCATCAGCACATCGGCCAGGGCGATCACCGTGCGTGTCTTGCCGGCGCCGGTGGCCATCACCGCCAACGCCTTGCGCAGGTGGTGCTTCTCGAATGTCTCGCCGATGCGGCGCACGGTGCGCACCTGGTAGTAGCGCTCGACGATGCCGGCGTCTATCGCCGCGCTGGCCAGCGGTTTGCGGCTGCTGCGGCGCTGGATCATCAGCGCCAGCTCGGCCTTCTTGTAGAACCCCTGCACTGCACGCGGCGGGTAGAGCGCATCGTCCCAGATCCAGTGCTCATAGCCGTTGGAGCAGAAGATCACCGGCCGCTGGCCGTACTGCGCCTCCAGGCAATCGGCATACAGCTTGGCTTGCTGCTGGCCCTCCTTGGCGCCCTTCTTCGTGCGCTTGGCTTCCACCAGCGCCAGCGGCTTGCCGTCGTCACCCCACAGCACGTAATCGACGAAGCCCTTGCCTTGCTCGTTGGGCATGCCGGCGACTTCGATCTCGAAATTCTTCTTCGGGTCGAGTTGCCAGCCGGCCTCCTTCAGCAGCAGGTCGATAAAGTAGTCGCGGGTTGCCGCTTCGGAATAGTCGTGCGTGTCGGGCGTGGCGGCGTTGGCCCGCTTGGCTGCGGTCACCTCTTCGCGCAGCCGGGCCAGCTCGGCATCCAGCGCCGCCGTGGTGCCAAGCAGCGTGGAGAGCCTTTCATCGCGCTCGGCGAGCTGCGCCTCCAGCTTCTGCAACTGGTCCAGGGTCTGCGGTGGCAGGGCCGGTGCTGCGGCGGCAGGCCGGGTCAGCAGCGCCGGGTTGAAGTCCAGCCCGGGGTCGGGCCGGCCGCGCTGACCATAGGTGCGCGCCAGCCAGTAGCCGATGTGGAACAGCTCGCGCGTGGCCACCATGGCATCGGCCGGCAGCACCTTGCGGGCGCTGTGCACAGCCTGGTTGCCCAGTTCCTTGATCACCTTTGCCTTGGTGAACACCGCCTGGCCCACTACCTGGGCGAAGCTGGGCTCGTGGATCAGTGCGCTCAGGTTGTCCTGGTAGGGCAGGCGCAAGCCACGGTCATGCTTGTAGAGCCAGGCCACCGCCAGTTCCAGCGTGCGCCGGGCGTAGAAGCAGGCGACCCGGGCATCGGCATGCACCATGTCTTCGGCCTTGGTTGCCGACTCGTGCAGCAGCGGCCACTCAGCCAGCAGGAAGCTGAAGTTGCTCATGCCTGCCCGCCCCATGGATTGCAATTGGCGGCGCCGCGGTTGCAAATGCCCCAGCGTGCCAACTCATTGAAAGGCAAGGCAAATTTCGGCTGCATTGCAACTTCAGCCAGCCTCGTTTGCAACTTGCTGGCCGGGGTTGCAATCGGCCGGCGGCGGGCCGGGATGTTTGGTCATGGCTTGGCAGGGGTCGCCTGAACCTGGGCTTCCACGGCCGCAGCCAGCAGCGGCGCCACACCGCGCAACCCGTCCAGCGTGAGGCGGCCGGACAAGTACATGTCGTACCAGGACTTGCGCCAGCGGATCACCCGCTCACCGTCGCGCAGCTTCAATCGCTTCAGCGTGAATTCGGCCTTTGCGCGGTAGGCGGCGGGCACAGCATCCGTGACGCGCAACTGCAACGAAGGCAGGATGATCTCGAACCAACCGGCACCGACTTCAAAAGGGTCGAGCACCGCATCGTCCGCATCACGCTTGGATGAGTTCAAGGGCCCGGAAGCGAAGCGGTAGTTGCTCCACTCATAGGCCAGATCGCGGTGGCGCTTGAAGCTGAGAAAGTGATCCACCGTGCCGCCGGTCGGATCGTGCATGGCAGCGTAGCCGCACAGGTTGTGGAAAGCCTCGGACAACTGCGATGTGTAGGTCGCCCACAGTGCCGGGGGCCGTGCTGCCTCTGGGTTGTTTGCCAACCATGCGTCGCCCGGGACCTTGACTTTGGCATCGAAGCCGCGAGGCTTCTTTGCCCGGGCCATAGGGATCATGGGGCGCCCCCGACCCGGCCTACTCCTTTGATCATCTTGGTGTCGACCAACCAGCGTGGCCAGAACTCATCGCCGACCGACAGCAGCTTGCGCAATTGGGCGTGAATGGCCGCCTGGGAGTCCAGCCCCGCGGGCAATGGCTTGTCGCCCCGCATGAAGGCTTCGGCTGCCTCGATGGCCCGTTCGGCTTCTACTGACCGCGCTTGTTCCAGCCCGAAAGTCTCTGACACCAGCCAGCTGCTGGCGTCGCCCTGGGTGGCCCAGCCGCCTTGGTCGATAGCCACTTGGCCGTTGCGCAGCGACAGGTGGATCAGGTCATCCTTGCCCGCATCGAAATAGGGCTCCAGCGACGCCGCCACCAGCGGCGAATGGGTGGCCACCAGCATCTGCGGCGCACGGCCTGCCTTGCCGCGCAGAGTGTCGATGGCCTTCAGCACGCTGGGCAGTACGACGCGCTGCCAGCGCGGGTGCAGATGCGTCTCGGGCTCGTCGAACAGCACCACGAAGCGGTCTTCCGGCTTCTTGCCGAGCAGTTGAGCCGCGGCCCGGTGCTCGTGCCAGGCCCACACCAGAAAGTAGGCCAGCGCCAGCACCCGCCGCACGCCGGCCGAGGCCAGCGACACCGGCACCGTCTGGTTGCCCACCAGCAGCGTGGGCCGGTCGCGGCCCTCGCCCAGGAATACCCGCTGCGGCTGCCCCACCCGTAGCGGCTCCGACGGCGGCGACAGCACACGCAGCACTTCTTCCAGCACCTGGAACTGCGGCTCGCGGCCTTCCAGCCAGTTGACCCAGTCCCGTTCCAGGCCCTCACACACACGCTGGCCCTTGATGTCCAGGCCGTCCCACACCTGCGGTGCCTGAAAGTGATAAGCCGCGGGCCGGCCGGGGTCGGTGCGC
>CAIKUF010000339.1 GCA_903830565.1 uncultured bacterium
CCTGCCAACTGCCCCGGCGTGATTGCCGTCGGCGGGCTGCGCCATGTGGGCACCAAGGTGGGGTACTCGGACGTCGGGCCCGAGATCGCGCTCAGTGCGCCGGCCGGCAACTGCATCAACACGACGGCCGGCCAGCCTTGCCTGTACCCTATCGTCACCGCGCTGAACGCGGGCTTGACGACGCCCATCGCCGGCAGCTCGATCTACAGCGACAGTACGAACTACGCGGTCGGGACCAGCTTCTCAGCACCTCTCGTCGCCGGCACAGCCGCGCTGATGCTTTGCGCACAGCCCGCGTTGACGCCGGACGACCTGCGCCGCCTGCTGCTGGCCGCTGCGCGCAGCTTCCCCACGACCGGCGGCGATAACGGCGACGGCACACCGGTACCGGTGTGCCAGGCGCCGATGGCCGGCACCGAACAGTTGCAGTGCTACTGCACGACCGCGACCTGCGGCGCGGGCATGCTCGACGCTGGCGCTGGGGTGAAGGCTGCACAGAACACCGTTGTGCCGCGCATCGGCGCGACCCCGGCATCGCCGGTGTCCGGCGAGACGATCACGCTCAGCGCGGCCACGAGCGCGGTCGCGCAAGGACGCAGCATTTCGTCGGTGCACTGGACTCTCACCGATGGCGGCGGCATCGTCCAGGCTTTTTCTGGCGCGGCCGACGCCGTTGCAGTGGCCCTCGTGCCGAGCGCCGCGGGCAGCTTCACCGTCCGCGTCACCGTGACCGACAGCGCCGGCAGCAGTGCCAGCACAAGCAGCACGATCCAGGTTGGCGCCGCGCCGTCAGGCGGTGGTGGCGGCAGTGGCGGTGGTGCCCTTGGCTTGGCGTGGCTTCTCGCATTGTTCGTCTCCGTGCCGGCCGTCGCGATCCGAGTTCGAAGCCGAGCGGCGGCGCTGACTCCGCGCACCTGAGGTTTTCACCGAGATTTGCGCCTGCCTGGTCCTCACGCGCCGCACGGCGACGAACGTCGAGCGCTCACCTCGCGCAGGGCTTGAAGGCCTTACCCAGCGGCTGACCATTCACGTCACCGGCCAGCCCGGCGAGCTGGGCTGCGAGCGTCTTGTCGGCCTGTTCGATGCGCACGGCCGCGATCGTCGCCGGCTCGGCGAGCGTGATCACGCGCGCGCTGCGAACGCCGCGCTGGGTCAGCTTGTCCAGCGCTGCGGTCGCCGCGCTGCGGTTGACGAAGCGGCCGAGCGACAAGCCGGGGGTGAGGTCGGGTGGACTGTGGACTTCGTCGAACGCAATCTGCATGCGGCGCAACTCGTCGGACTTCTTCTTCTGCGCGTCGGCCGCCGTGAAGCGCCCGACGTAGATGATCCATTCGCCGGGCTGCTCGGTGTTGCGCCGCTCCCAGCGCCCTGCCGGCAGCGCAGTCTGCAGGAGGCTCTCGGCGGCGTCGGCCTCAGCCGGGTTGAAGGGCCCGGCCTCGAGGCAGACGAGCGCGTCCACCCTCGCGGTTGGCGCCATGGCCGACACCGCTTCGCTCGGCGGCACGATGCGCACCCTTTGCGGCTGGACCTGGCGCGCCAGACGCTCGGGTTCACGCTCGGCGCGCGGGCCTAGGCCCACGACGGCAGCTAGCCAGCCCTGGGTCCAGGCGAAGAATCCCAGGTTGGCCAGGACGAGCAGGACCACGAATGCGCGAAGCTTCATGACGACGCGTCGGTAGCCGGGCGGACACTCACTTCACCGTTGCTGATCACGTGCAGCCCGTGGGCGGTCTCGACGCGCAGCCCGCCCTGGCCGTCGACGCCGCGGGCGACGCCGATCGGCGCGCGCGGGTCGGTGGTGGTGACGCGTTCGCCGCGCAGGATGTCGAGCGCGGCATAGCGCTCGGCGAAGGCCCCGAAGCCCTCGCGTTCGAAGGTCTTGAGCGCCTGCACCAGCGGCAGCGCCACGCGGGCCAAGGTGTCGGGCGCGCTGGCACGCGGCTCCACTTCGCGCAGGCAGCCGATGCGGTCCTGTAGATCGGGCGGTAGCGGCTCGGGCAGCGGCGTGATGTTGATCCCGACACCGATCACGGCCAGTCGCTGGCTTCCGGCGGCCAGGGTCTCGATCAGAACGCCGCCCAGCTTGCGCCCGCCGGCGGTGCCACTCTCGGGGGCGATCAGCCAGAGGTCGTTCGGCCACTTCACGCAAAGACGCAGCGCGCCGCCCGCGCTGCGCGCCTGCAGCGCTTCGGCCAGCGCGACGCCGACCGCGAGCGACAAGCCGGACCAGTCGCGTGGCGCGAGAGGCAGCGCGAGCGAGAACGTGAGCGAAGCGCCCGGAGACGCCCGCCAGCCTCGCCCAATGCGGCCGCGTCCGGCGGTCTGGTTTTCAGCAACCAGCAGGCAGGGCTGGGTGTCGGCATGGCGTCGGCCCACGCGGCCTGCGGCGTCGCGCGAGTCGCCTGCATGTGCCGGGGGCGCGGGCGCGGCGATGCGGGCCCGCTCCAGCAGTTCGCTGTTCGTCGATGCCGCACGCGCCAGCACCTCCACGCTCAGCCCGGGCAGCAGGGGCTCGAGCTCGGCCCACATGGCCTGCGCACCCCACCGCTGATGACGCTCGCGCGCGGGGTGGCTGGCGTTCATCTCTTCGGTGCGAGCAGCGTGCCACGGCACCCTGCGGTGGCGCAGCGACAGGCGAACTGCTGCTTCAGCTTCTTCGTGTAGCGCGCGTCGATGACCAGACCGTAGTCGTAGAACAGCTCCTCGCCGGGCGCGATATCGCGCAATGCCTTGATGAAGATGCGCCCGTCCACCTCGTCGGCTTCGCAGTTGGGCGTGCACGCGTGGTTGATCCAGCGCGCCGAATTGCCGCCGACCTTGGCGTCGATGACATGCTTCTCGTCGATGTGAAAGTAGAACGTGTGGTCGGGGTCCAGCGGGTCGTGCGGATGGCGACGCAGCGCTTCGCGCCAGGTGATGACTTCGCCGACGTACTCGATCACGACCTCGCCTTCGGCCAGCGGCGCGACGGCGAACACGCCTTTGCCGTGCACACCCGAGCGACGAACCTGGATTCGCCGCCCTGCGGCCGGCCTCGCCGCGCGAGGCGAGGGGCTCTTTGCGTTGCCGGCTTGCGTCATCGTCATAGTTGGGTACATTGAATTCATGGGTGCGCGCGTGCACACCCGCGCACACGTGCCAGCGCGCACGCGAGACAATGGATTGTAGAGACGCCCCCGGGGTGCCCTGAGAGAAGCATCGAAAACGACACATGACGAAATCACTGATCATTGCGGAGAAGCCTTCGGTCGCACAGGACATCGTGCGCGCCCTCACGCCCACGAGCGGCAAGTTCGACAAGCACGACGAGCACTTCGAGAACGAGCGCTACGTCGTCACCTCGGCCGTCGGCCACCTGGTCGAGATCAAGGCGCCGGAGGAGTTCGACGTCAAGCGCGGCAAGTGGAGCTTCGCCCACCTGCCGGTCATCCCGCCGCACTTCGACCTCGCGCCCATCGACAAGGCCAAGTCGCGCCTCGCCGCCGTCGTCAAGCTGATCCGGCGCAAGGACGTGGCCGAGCTCATCAACGCCTGCGACGCCGGGCGCGAGGGCGAGCTGATCTTTCGTTTGATCGTCCAGTACGCGCAGACGTCCAAGGCATCGACCAAGCCGGTGCAGCGTCTGTGGCTGCAGAGCATGACGCCGGCCGCCATCCGCGACGGCTTCGAGCACCTGCGCAGCGACAAGCAGATGCTGCCGCTGGCCGACGCCGCGCGCTGCCGCTCGGAGGCCGACTGGCTGGTCGGCATCAACGGCACGCGCGCGATGACGGCCTTCAACTCGCGCGACGGCGGCTTCTTCCTCACCACCGTCGGCCGCGTGCAGACGCCGACGCTGAGCGTCGTCGTCGAGCGCGAAGAGAAGATTCGCAAGCACGTCGCACGCGACTACTGGGAGGTGCGCGCGACCTTCGACGCCGAGGCCGGTCAGTACGACGGCAAGTGGTTCGACCCCAAGTTCAAGAAGGACGACGATGCCGAGCGCCGCGCCGACCGGCTGTGGGTCGCGCGCGACGCGCGGACAATAGCCGACGCCGTGCGCGGCCAGCCGGCGACCGTCACCGAGGAGGCCAAGCCGAGCACGCAGAGCAGCCCGCTGCTGTACGACCTGACGACGCTGCAGCGCGAGGCCAACTCGCGCTTCGGCTTCTCGGCCAAGACGACACTCTCGCTGGCGCAGGCGCTGTACGAGAAGCACAAGGTGCTGACCTACCCGCGGACCGACTCGCGCGCGCTGCCCGAGGACTACGTCGACGTCGTCAAGCAGACGATGCAGATGATCGGCAGCGAAGACCTGCCGGGCCCGCTGCGCGAGCTGGCGACGCACGCTCGCAAGGCGCTGGCCGAGGGCTACGTGCGCCCGAGCAAGCGCATCTTCGACAACGCCAAGGTGTCGGACCACTTCGCCATCGTGCCGACGCTGCTGGCGCCGCGCAGCCTGTCGGAGATCGAAGCCAAGGTCTACGACATGGTCGTCAAGCGCTTCCTCGCGGTGTTCTATCCGCCGGCCGAGTTCATGGTCACGACGCGCATCAGCACGGTCGCGAACGGCGGCCAGGAGTACCGCTTCCAGACCAACGGCAAGGTGCTCGTCAAGCCGGGCTGGCTCGCGGTGTACGGCAAGGAGGCGCAGGAGGACGACGCCAACCTCGTCGCCGTGCAGCAGGGCGAGCAGGTGCGTACCGAAGACGTGGTCGTCAATGCCCTCAAGACCAAACCGCCGGCGCGCTACACCGAGGCGACGCTGCTCGGCGCGATGGAGGGCGCGGGCAAGCTGATCGACGACGACGAACTGCGCGAGGCGATGCAGGAGAAGGGACTGGGCACCCCGGCGACGCGCTCTGCGATCATCGAAGGCCTGATCTACGAGAAGTACATGCACCGCGAAGGGCGCGAACTCGTGCCGACCGCGAAGGCCTTCCAGTTGATGACGTTGCTGCGCGGGCTGGCCGTGGAAGAGCTGACCAAGCCCGAGCTGACCGGCAACTGGGAACACCAGCTCGCGCAGATGGAGCACGGCAAGCTCAGCCGCGAGAGCTTCATGGCCGAGATCGCGGCGATGACCGAGCGCATCGTTCGCAAGGCCAAGGAATACGACCGCGACACCATCCCCGGCGACTACGCGACGCTGGCCACGCCTTGCCCGAATTGCGGCGGCGTCGTGAAGGAGAACTACCGCCGCTTCACCTGCACCGGCAAGGCCGGTGCCGACGAGGGTTGCGGCTTCTCGATCGGCAAGATCCCGGGCAGCCGCGCGTTCGAGACGGACGAGGTCGAGGCATTTCTGCGCGACAAGAAGATCGGCCCGCTGGAGGGCTTTCGCTCCAAGGCGGGCTGGCCGTTCAGCGCCGAGATCCGCCTCGTCTACGACGAGGAGATCAAGAACTGGAAGCTCGAATTCGATTTCGGCGACGACGCGAAGAAGGAAGGCGAAAACGGTGAGCCGATCGACTTCTCGGACCAGCAAAGCCTGGGCGCATGCCCCAAGTGCAAGGGCCGCATCTACGAGCACGGCACGTCCTACGTCTGCGAGCACAGCGTGGGTGCGCTCGTGACCTGCGACTTCAAGAGCGGCAAGATC